>CALQAT020000130.1:0-5052 GCA_943328625.2 Bordetella parapertussis
CGTCCCTCTGGCTTGGTGATGCCAGCCTCGGTTAGGCAGGTCTTCTGTGTGTCGGTGAGGTTGAGTCCTCTACCGTGATGCGGTGCTGCCTCTGCGGCAGATGGCGTTGTACTCGAAGTACTAGAGGATCCGCCGTCAACTGCTCCAGCTACTCCGAATCCAATGATTGTTGCTCCGAGAGTTGCGAAGAGTGCGGCACTACCGACTCTCCGCATCCAGGGCGATGGTTGCTTGCTCATTCTGTACCTCTTAGGTTGGGGAGTCAGGTGACTCGGTTGCTTATCGGTGTCTCGCGTGCCAGCGGATTTGCTAGCAAGATCATCATGCGGGTCCAAGATGAGAAATTATGGCGTATAAACCTAAGAGAAGCCTAAGAATCCTCCAATAGGATCGCTATTCGAGCGGAATCTTGAGTTTTTTGCGGGGTCACAGCCTCAATACATGCATTTTCAAGGGCGGTAGCGATGAAAAAGCAGTTCAAAATTCTAGTTACGGCACGTCGAATTTTTGATCGCAATTTCGCAGCGGGGATCGGAGTGGTGACGCGCCGTAGTGCATCGACTGACATTGTTGCCGGTTTAACCCTCGCTGCTCTCGGCATACCCGAGGTTATGGGTTACGCGCAGATCGCTGGCATGCCCGTGCAGACCGGTATCGCAACACTTCTCTTGCCTCTAATCGTCTTCGCACTTCTCGGATCATCGAGGCATCTCGTAGTTGGTGGCGACTCTGCGACAGCGGCGATCATGGCAGCGGGTCTCGCGCCACTCGCGCCGGCTGCATCATCGCAGTACGTAGCGCTTGCTGGAATGCTTGCGATCATCACCGGTGTGTTCCTGATACTTGGTCGCCTCCTGCAGATTGGATTCCTTGCCGATTTTCTATCTCGTAGTGTTCTAATTGGATTTCTTACAGGCGTTGGAGTTCATATTGCTTGGCAGCAGTTACCCAAGATGCTCGGCGTCGCTTCGGTGCAGAGCGATTTGGCTTCAATCTCATGGGTGACGGCGGGGTTATCAGCAACGATCGTCTGTTTTGTAATCGTTGCGCGCCTTATCTCCAAAAGAATTCCAGCAGCACTGATTGCTATCGTCGCTTCGATTGTTCTTGGAGCCTTTAGTGACGTCTCCGCACACGGAATTGAGCTTCTTGGCAACGTCCCATCAGGACTGCCCAAAATTGGATTTCCCCACGGCGCATGGTCGGCCATGCCACACCTATGGGGGGTAGCCGGTGCGATGTTCTTGGTGATATTGGCGCAGAGCGCAGGCACTTCTAGCGCATATGCAAACCGTTATCGAGAGAGCCTTGATGAGAACCGCGACCTCCTTGCTCTTGGTCTATCGAACATCGCAGCGGGCCTCTCCGGAACCTTTGTTGTCAACGGGAGTCCAACAAAATCTGAGATGGTCGATGATGCAGGCGGCCGCAGCCAACTAGCGATGCTATCGACTGCAGGGGTCGTAGTAATTGTGTTACTCACTCTCACCAGACCGCTTGAGTCTCTGCCGACAGCGGCTCTAGCAAGTGTTGTATTCATGATCGGAGTCGGCCTCGTTGATGTTGCTGGGCTTCGCCAGGTTCTTAGGATGCGCAGGAACGAATTCTTTGTTGCATTCATAACAACGTTGACGGTTGTCTTCGTCGGCATTGAGCAGGGAGTAATTCTGGCGATGATCCTCTCGGTGATTGACCACCTGCGCCGGAGTTATCGCCCTAATGACACAGTGCTAACCCTTGCCGCTGATGGCCACTTGCACGCGGTCCCACTTCACGATGGAGTCCCGATTAGCCCGGGGGTTGTCGTCTATCACTTCTCGGCAAGTATCTACTTCGCAAACGCAGAGCGATTTCGTGACGAGGTACTCGCCTTAACCGAGATCGCCAGTGCCACGATCAAGGTCGTGGTTGTGGATGCTTCTGGAATCGCCGACGTTGATTATTCGGGGGGGCAAATGATGCTTGAACTCATTGAGCAACTAAGTGAGCGCGGCGTACAATTAATTATTGCGAATGCACCCGAAGACGTGAGACGCGAATTTACTATTTACGGAGTTGCGGCTCTACTTGGAGAGAATGCTTACTTCACAACAGTCTCGAGCGCTTTACGAGCATTCCGAAGCACCTAAATTTTCAAGGTTTACTTCGCTGCGTTAGATATGCAGATCAACCAAGTGATGGGTCGCTTAGATACTCGGTCAAGAAAGTTGATCGGCGCACAGCGAGGCCCGCTGCGTAGTCGCTAGCCCTCTTCCAGATGAAGAGCGCCATCGGAGTGGCGATTAAAAGCCCCGCTAGAAATGCCACATCAAGTCCCTTGCCGCTCTGACCAAAAGATTTGGCGACCCACCAGATGAGAAGTGAAGGGGCCATCCCGATAAGGCCTAGCGCAGGAACCAACCCATAGGGAAGGACGATTAGCACACCCCAGCGGAGGAGGATTCTGCGCCATTGCGAGCGCATTTGCCATCGCGTCTTCAGCGGAAGCTCGTGGTACGGCCAGAGCACGCCGACGATGCACGCGATGCCGATCGAACTAAGAGGCACGGTAGATACCCAGACCACAGTGAGCACCATCGTCACCCATGCTCCGGTAACAAAGCCAACAATGATCGCCGCGGTGACTGTGATTGGAATGCAGATAAGTGCGATTGCAAGATGCTTAGCGCGAAGCAATCGCGTGAGCCCCTCCGCGTCGTCTAGTGACGACAGAACTCGAGAGCGATCGGGGGCTAACTGATTCGTTGCCGGTACATCCGCGATCATCCAAGATGCAAGAACAATTGGGAAAAAGTAGACGTTGTCCCAAGAGAAGAAGAGATCGTGGAGCCAAGGAGGTGCAAAGAACCACAGAAGGGTTACGAGGATTCCGTTTACAGAGATGCAGATGAGAACGCTATAAGGAGGCCTGCGAATGCGCCTCAGTTCAGTCTTGAGAGCACCTCTGAGCGAAGAGGAGATAGACGATTCTTCTTCGACTTCCGCCGATGAATTGTTCTCTGGCGTTGACATATAGGTACCCCTTGGTTAAGCACTCAGTAATTCCGGGCCCGAAAGGTTGTCAGCTATTTCGACTAGAGAGCGCCTTTAGAGGGATCAGTCCAGGCATCAAAAATTTGTTGTCGAGTCTTCGGTGAGTCGTCCAATTTCTTAATGAGAAAGCGGTCAATTACAACCGCTGTCACCAAAACGAGGGCGATGAGTACCAAGAAGAAACTCGGGCCATCTAGTGGAGTGTAGAGAGAGACGCCACTGACCCCGATAACTCCGAGAGCGGCTCCGGAGCGCACATATCGCGTCACGTGTACCGGTGACGGGGTGGCTATCTCCGTGATGGCCAAACAGAAGAGCATGAACATGAGAGGGAATGCAATGAGCAGAGTCGCAACCTTGGTGATTGCAACCTCTTGATCAAGAATTGTTATCTCTGAGAGTCCGACAGCAAGCCCTAATGCGCTTGCACCGATCCCAACGTGGGCAATCAGCCATACGCGCATCCGAGAGATTGTGTTGGGGACTATCCCAGCAATGGTTGGCTCGAAGTAGAGCGCCCAGAGACTGAAGACGATGATGAAGGTACAGGTGAGTAGCAGGTAGTCGGGGCGACCACCATCTTTTCCGATTGCGAGTACCACCTTTAAGAATGACTCTCCTAAAAGAATCAAGATCAACTGCCCCATGCGCTCGCTTAGATGCTCCTCATTGATCACGTGGCGCTTCACTCGATCCCCGACGTACGGACCTAGTGATGCGATTGCAACAATTGCAATAGCAAGACCGAGGAAAAACGGTGCATATTTCTTCTCAATACTCTTTGGCAAGAGCGCAGCCACAAGGCAGACAATTGCTGCAAGCCCAAATGCTCGCTCAAGGATTCGTCGCGAGTGCCGCTCAACATCCTCAAGAACATGGTTTCCAATTGCATATAGGGCCGAGACGGTGCTGAAGACAACCGCCACCGCCACTAAGCCGTGCCAATCGTCGATGCCTCCATGCCGATTGGCTGCAAGACAGGCGATCAGAATCCCCATCATCTGAATAACGATGATCGGGTAGGTAGTACTAGTGGGGTGTGAGCGGAAATTTGAGTGGAGTGTGGTTAGAACCCAGACGCCAAAGAGCAAGGTGAAGCAGAGTGCTATCCATCCCGCGGTGAGCCAGGTTGGGTATTTCGCTAGTTGGACGCCGAGCTCAAGAGTGGCAGCGACGATGATTAGGTCGTAGAAGAGTTCGAACCATCCCACGGTTGGATCATGGTGGTAGGGGGTACGCCTAGTTGGTCGGTCGCTGCTGCTCACGCTCCGTCAGGATAGTGGAGCGCGTGAAGAGAATCGAAGATTCTGGAGCCGAGAGGCCACGGGTTAGTTATGCCTGCTCGTCACGAAGGCGCCTGAGTTCAGGCAACGCCTCAGAGCCCTTGCGCCGATTCGCGAACTCCTTTGACACGATGATGTCTTCAAGCGAAGCGACCGATATCGCGCGCTCGAAAGCAATTATCGTTTCTGCGTGTACGCGGAGACGGTCAAAAGTTACGGGAAGACCATCGTGGTCTGGGATGCCGACCAGCACATCAATCGGCCCGATATCCGATCCCCAATTTCCATCTTTTAGTCAACGGGACAGGGGGGTGATCCGCAAACTTGAAGGGAGTGTCGTCATCGGTAGGCGGCTCTAGATTCGTCAGAAGTTTGCGAAGTTTCACGTCATCAAGAATCTTCGCGACTTCTCTCTCAGTGATTGTGTCGCCGCAGGTTGTAATCCATGTCTTGGCCATAGGGAAAGGATACGCCTCTGATCCATAAGCGGCACCACACTGCGCTGCTTTTCGAAGAATATGGTGCATTCGAGAATGGCGGCGTGTTGGACTTGGGCTCTTGTCTCCTGGCCTCTCCTATTTGTAAGGGAGGAGGGCGTGGCTTTGCAAAATTGGACTTTTTGTCCAATGAGTTCCGTGCTTGAGTGTCTCTAGGAGGAGACGCCATGAGCAGAATCGAGCAGCCAGAGCACTGGGCATATGAACTTAAAGAGCGAACGGTTCGTTTGCTGCGCCTA
>CALQAT020000131.1:0-5052 GCA_943328625.2 Bordetella parapertussis
GCCACCTCTCTCGCTGGTGGGCGATTAGATCGCGCGCGTTTACTCTCAGGGGACTTCGCATCCCTGCGACTCGCGTTCTCCGATGTTCCTTCCCGCTTCGGCGGGTTTGGGGCTAGCGCCGCTTTTTTGGCCGCAGGGCTCACATCCGTTTTAGACGATGCTGTCTCAAAGGTCGAGGCCGAGCAAGCACGCGAGATTGCAGAGGCGGACGCGGAGATAGACCGCATGGGCTACGCAGCTCGCACCGCTCAACCTATGCGAAAGCGTATGCAGGAGCGACAGAAGCGCATGCTTAGGCGCTCACGCACGGATGCGCTCCTCGAGGGGTTGGCGGCAATGGAGTCGGTATATCGAGACGCACTTGCGCCGGATGCGCCACCGCTAAATATTGATCGTGCTCCGCTCAGTATGAGTGCGCGAGATGCGATCGCGGGATTAGATGCAGTCGCAAAGGCTCGCAAGGCTTGCTCGTCTACCCCAACTGAGGCACTCTTGCTCGAGCGGCTGATACTAAATCTGCCAACATCGGCGAATTGATTTGGGGCCGAAGAGGAGATTCGAACTCCTGACCTGCTCATTACGAGTGAGCTGCTCTACCGACTGAGCTACCCCGGCTACAGGTCTGATGTTACACGCAGCCCCGCGGTGGATCCTCCGTCAGCGCCTAGATGCCCTCAACCTGTTTTGGAGGCTCGGTCTTCGCTGATCCAGAGTTGAGGTCGGAACGGATCAGAGAGAAGGTAACGGCGTCGCTTTGTGAGCCGTCGCCGATGACGCAACCGTTGCGAGATACTCCCTCGCGCGTTGCGCCCGCCCTGGTTGCTACTGCTTGGCTAGCGACATTTGCAACAGCGGCGATGATCGCTATGCGCTCGAGACTCAACTCTTCAAAGGCCCAACTCGCTAAAAGCCTCACTGATTTAGTTGCGTAGCCGTTTCCGTTGGAGTCGCTGCGCAGCCAGTATCCGAGTTCGGCACTCTTCACTCTCTCTTGGACCCGAGTAATCCCACACATTCCTAGGAATCCACCCCCTAGGGCATCATGGATAGCGAAGTGGTACTCGCTCCCAATTTGGCGTGCCCTGCGTGCGCCGCGAACAAACTCAGCCATCTCGGCATGGCCGGTGTTGCTTCTACACCAAGGCATCCATGGGGAGAGTGCCTCGAACGACGATTGAACTGAGTCTGTGAGTTCATCGACATGAGATGTGGTTACGGGTCGCAACACAATGGTCTCATCTGTTAACTCCGTTAATCGCTGCATTCACTACATCATGCTCTCCGCGGCTCCTGGCATGCAGAGATATTGCGGCGATTTGAATGGCCCCAAGGCACGCCGCCTCCGGCCTTGAGCCTCTAGGCGTTGGGCCTGGTGCTAAATCGCAGCATGAATGTCCCAGGGTGGCTGTAACTTCTAGGGCAGTGGCTAATCAGGAAGATTTCGAAGTTCTAGCGATGCAGTACGCAGGAGAGATATACGCGCACGCGCTGAGGCTCACCAGCGATAAGGCCGATGCCGAGGACCTTGTTCAGGAGACATTTTTAAAGGGTTATCGAGGTTTTGCAGGGTTTGAGAGCGGTTCAAATCTGCGAGCGTGGCTCTACCGAATAGCGACCAATAGCTATATAAACGGGTACAGGGCCAAGAAGCGGCGGCCCGAGACAAGAGACATCGACTCAATGGGCGAGTGGGCACTTCATCAAAGAATCGGCGGATTAGAGAAGGCAGCATCCGATGTAACGCCTGAGTCCATCGTTATGGAGTCGATCACCGATGCTGCGGTCAAGGCTGCACTCGATGCTCTACCTGATGACTTTAAGCAGCCGGTCCTGCTGGCAGATGTTGATGGATTCTCCTATCGAGAGATAGCTGAGATTCTTGATATCCCCATCGGTACGGTCATGAGTCGCCTCTCTAGGGGAAGAAAACGCCTTGAGGTGGCGTTGTTCTCTCTAGCCGTAGAACGCGGTCTAGTGGAGCCCAACCCTGAACCGGAGTCAGTCAGTGTTTAAGGAGTCGTTTAAGGAGTCGCTTAAGGAGTCGCTCGATGGCCTAACTCCAGCTCTCAGTGCAGTTGCCATGAAGGCTCCGGTCTTAAGCGGCCATAGATCTTGGATATTTATTTCTCAATCTGGATCGGGCAGCAAGAGCTCAGGGACTAGACAACGAGCATGAACTGCTACGAGATCAGGGAGCAGATCTACTCCTATATGGATGGCGAGTTGACCCTATGGCGCATGAGGGCTGTCTCAATTCATTTGAGCGAGTGCCCACCATGTGCCAGCGGCATGGAGTTCAAGGTAGTGCTGCGCGCGTCGGTGGCCCAGCGCTCAGCCGAGGCGCTGCCACCAGAGCTTCAGGGCCGGATCCTTGCCTTAATCGCTGCCGAGCGTAGCGGCGCCGAATAATCACTCGGAGACTGCCATTTGGGCTCTAAGGCTGCTCCGATATTGGGGATAGACCAGAGATAACGACGTCAGGGGTTCGCAGTCGAGCATCTTGGGGAGAGACTTTTAATACCCGCCGACTGCAATTGAGTCTTTGGGGCATCGCTCCCTCTACGATAGGAAGCGAAGTAACCCTGATAGGAGCCCAATTTGAAGTCGCTGCGAATCTCAATTATCTCAATCACTGCGTTGTTAATCGCAGCGGCCCCCGCAGGCGCATCTCCGTTAGTCCTCGGCGAGGCGATGCCCTGGCACTACTGGATTGCGCCGGTTCTATTTCTATCTTTCCTGGGGATTGCTGCCCTGCTAGGCGTTAGCTATTACTTCAAAGTGGTTCGACTCAAAACCCGAGGCCGCTGAGGTCTATGCAGGCACCGCCGGATCTTGGCGATGCCGCGGCCCTGAGCGCATGGGCCGAGAGAGACTCACTCGAGGCGCCGGTTGTCGTCGCTTGCTCTGGCGGGCCCGATTCGCTTGCTCTACTAGCCATAGCGGCGAGGGCTCTTTTAAAGCCTGTTGCAGTTCATGTGGATCACGGGTTACGTGAAGGGAGCAGCGGCGAGGCAAAGGTAGTTCAGGATGCTGCAAACCTGCTCGGAGTTGAGTGGCAGAGCATTCTTATTGACGTCGGGAACGGACCAAATCTCGAGGCGCGCGCTCGGGCCGCTCGGTACTCTGCGCTAGCGAACCTGCGCGTCGATCTCGGTGCAACCGTGATTTTGACTGGGCATACCGCAGATGACGTTGCTGAGACAGTATTGATCAACACACTTCGCGGATCTGGGCTATCTGGCCTCGCCGGAATTCCGAGGCGCAATGGATATGTTGTGCGGCCGCTCCTAGATATGCGCAGAGAAGATGTGCGTGCAGTAGCGATGACACTTGAAGTAACTCCGGTAGATGATCCGAGTAACTCGAATGAGATCCATCGCAGAAATTGGATTCGCCATACCGTCATGCCGTTACTCTCCGAGGGCGCTGGACGTGATTTAGTGCCCTTGCTAGCGCGCCAGGCCGCGGTGCTATCTGAGGATGCGGCCCTGCTCGACGTCTTGGCGGATGAACTTCTATCTAGGGCAGGGAGCGACGAGCCTGCCGTGCGAATTCTTAGGGACGCCCCACATGCCCTCTCCAGGAGGGCGCTTAGGCGTTGGATCGGCCCTCCATGGCCATCGATAGCGGATCTTGCGCGCATCGAGTCCGTTGTGACAGGCGCCATTCGCGCTACGGAGATCGAGGGTGGAATTCGTATCTCTCGGAGAGAGGGGCATCTGCGTCGCGGAGTATCCTCCGAACCCGTGACGCTGAGTAATGAGCAGGCAAAATCTGAGGGAGTCCAATGATCGGTACTGACCCAAATCTTGGTCGTGAGGTCGTCTCCGCAGAGGTACTTCGCAACCGCATTGCTGAACTCGGTGCAGCAATCACGAGCGATTACGAAGGCAGAGCGCCTCTACTAGTTGGAGTATTAAAAGGCGCGTTTATGTTTATGAGCGACTTGTCGCGCGCTATCAATCTGCCTGTCGAGTTTGATTTTATGGCGGTCTCGTCTTATGGCTCGGCAACACGTACCAGCGGTGTAGTGAGAATCATCAAGGATCTTGATATCGACTTGACTGATCGCCATGTCATCGTCGTTGAGGACATTGTTGACTCAGGGCTCACACTTAATTACCTGCGCCGAAACCTTATGGCACGCGGACCGGCTTCTCTCGAGGTCTGCGCTTTGTTGCTTCGAGATGGCCTGCAGAAGACGGATACCGATTTGAAGTACATAGGCTTCACAATCCCTCCCGCATTCGTCGTTGGCTATGGTTTAGATGTTGGAGAGCGCTACCGAAATCTCAATGCCATTGTCGAGTATGTAGGCGCATAGTAAGAGATCTGAATTACGCGCTCAGAAAAAGTCTGTGCTCAATTTCACGAATATCAACAAGAATAAATACTTGGAGAATCGATGCCCAATCAGATACCTGTTCAAATTGATGTAGAGCGCATCGCTCGCGCTGTACGAGAAATACTTGAGGCCGTAGGTGAAGACCCGGACCGCGATGGATTGGTGCGAACCCCGGAGCGCGTCGCGAAGATGTACGGAGAGGTACTCGCCGGCCTCCACGAGAATCCAGCTGAGCATCTCTCTGTCACTTTCGAGGCAAGTCACGATGAGATGGTCATGGTTAAAGACATCCCGATCTACTCCCTATGCGAGCACCATCTAGTGCCATTCCACGGGCACGCACATATTGCATATATCCCAGGGACTGACGGAAGAATTACTGGGCTATCGAAGTTAGCGAGAGTGGTTGATGGGTTTGCTCGCAGACCTCAGGTCCAAGAGCGCTTGACCACTCAGGTAGCAGATGCTTTGGCTGAAGCGCTCGACCCCCGAGGGGTTCTAGTGGTAATTGAAGCCGAGCATCTCTGCATGGGGATGCGGGGTGTTCGCAAGCCTGGAGCCATCACTGTTACCTCTGCCGTAAGAGGGATATTCAAGGAGAATGCATCAACTAGGGCCGAGGCTATGGGCCTGATCGGTGTCCCGGGCGTGCGCCGCTGAGGCGGCCCTTGAACGGAGACCGCCTCGGCGAGATACGATCCGCCTGA
>CALQAT020000132.1:0-4999 GCA_943328625.2 Bordetella parapertussis
CTCACTCCTCAGGCCGGCGCGTTCTTCGCAGGGTGTGTTGCAGTCTTCTTACTCGTTGCCAGCAGATTCGTGCACCCTGATACTGGGCCTGCATGGTGGCGCTTATATCAGGTGGTTGCATTCCTCGGAGCGGGAGCATTAGCGGTAGCAATTGGGTTACAGGTCGGCGGCGTTGCAAACCGATCACCAGAAGCAACTGCGTTGATTATTGGCTTAGTCCTGACGATTGTTGGGTGGTTTCTCTATCAAAGACGAGACCTGCCGCTTCAGCAACTCGGACTCTTCGCTGCGTGCATTTCGCTTGTGACTGGTGCTGCGCAATTAATCGCTTGGCATGGCCAAGTGGCCGCCGGAGCGTTGCTCCTTCTCGGTGTGATTTGGATCCTCAGTGCGCGACGCGACCTACTTCCTCCTACTGCCCTAGCCCTAACACTTGGGTCAGTTCTAGTCTCTATATCTCCCTACCCCGGGAGCGGCGAGTGGCCGATGTTTGCATTCCCTGCAGCGGCGGCGATAGCGGCATTGCTGGTAATTGCGGGTGGCCTTGATAAGCGTCCTGTCCTTCTTGTCGTTGGATTACTTGCTCTGTTTCAAGCGGTACCTACTGCCATCGTGATGACTCGGGGGTCGTGGGTAGAGGCGGTAGTTGCATTGGGCTTCGCTGTATTCGGAGCTGCTTTGCTCTGGTGGGGATGGCAGCGTGAGGATGCCAACAGGTGGGTTGCGCATACAACCGGCTCGGTGATGCTCGCTCTAACGGGAGGGGCACTTGCAACAACTTGGCGACTCAGCGGGCTGATCGTTGGAGTGGTCATTGCAGTTATCTGCATCTCCCTCGGCACCGTCTATAGGCGCTCGATAGTCGCTGGCTTTGGCCTTACCTCATTCGCCATCTACGCGCCATGGTTAATCGCTTCAGAGTTCGGTGGGCGCGCCGTCCCAATTGGCCTCGTTGTCGTCGGCGTAGCTGGAATCGGCGTCGCAGTGCGCATGCTCTCAAGGCAACCTGCAGAGTTATCCGAGACCCCTGAAGAAGTAGAGAATTCTGAAATCAGCGCCAACTAAGGGCATCAATCAAGCCCAAATTCGCCAATAATCCCTTATGGCAGCTGGGTTTTATAAACCTGACCTAAAAGGTCGGAAAAATTCCTGACCTCTTTATTGGTATTTAGGCCAAGAGTTGCGTAACCTGCAGCCCCATGACCTCTACCTCTCCCACCTCTCCCACCTCCCCCACCTCCCCTATCTCAAGCGCCCCAATCTCAAGCGAGCAATTTGATCGTGAAGTAGCCGAGGAGATCGACCGCTTCGCCGCCAATATTGAAGAGTACCTAGCAGGCGACCTAGATGAAGACGTCTTTCGTGTCTCGCGTCTGAACCAAGGAATCTATGGACAGCGCCAGGGCGGCACTAACCAGATGATCAGGGTGAAGATCCCATATGGAGGGGTAACACCAGAGCAGTTCGAGGCCTTCGCTGATATCGCAGATAAGTACTCGCGCGGCTGGGGGCACCTAACCACTCGACAGAATATTCAGTTTCACTTCGTAGAGCTTCGTGAGACGCCAGCCGTGCTGCGCGACCTTGCGGCAGTTGGACTCACATCTCGCGAAGCCTGCGGCGACACTGTGCGTAACGTCGCTGGCTGCCACCTCGCAGGTGCGTGCCCATTCGAGGTACTCGACATCACTCCATGGGCGCAGGCAACTGCAGACCTCTTTCTTCGTAACCCAATTGCACAGCGTCTTCCACGAAAGTTCAAGATCAACTTCTCTGGATGCGCAACTGACTGCGGGCAAGCAATGTTCAACGATGTCGGTGTAATCGCAGTCTCGCAGCCACGCGCAGACGGAACCGTTGAGCCCGGATTCCGTGTGTTTCTTGCAGGAGGACTTGGAGCAAATCCATTCCCCGCACAGGCGCTAGAGGAGTTCACGAGTCGCGAAGATCTGCTCCCCACTATTGAAGCGATCCTGCGCACCTTCGACCACTACGGAAACCGCGACAACAAACTACGCGCCCGCATGAAATGGCTCGTTGAGAACATGGGCATCGAGGAAGTGCGCGAGCGCATCATCAAGGAGCGAAAGTTCCTACGCGCATCCGCGACTTGGCCAGGCGGAGTCCCTGTAATTGTTCGCACCAACGGCGACTCTCCTGCCGGCACCGGTACCGCCGTCTCGGCAGATGGAGGGGTGCAGGTAACCCTCAATGGCCTAGACCCCTTCCGCCGCTGGGATATGGCGAATGTGGTTCGTGGACGTGCGAACAAAACTGTCAGCGCCTATGCACATGCGCATCTGGGCGACCTGACATCGGCTCAGCTTCGCGGCCTCGCGGCACTCCAGCGCGAGCTCGCCTGCGAGATGCGTATCACCAACCGTCAGAACCTTGTGCTGCGTGGCCTCGCCGAGGGTGATCTTCCACTTGTACATGAGCGCCTAATTGCGTTAAACCTCGGCGCCCCAGGCGCAGAGCTCGCACGCGATGTTGTCTCTTGCCCAGGTGCGGATACCTGCAACCTTGCCGTCACGCAGTCTCGCGGGCTCGGCGACGACATTGCACGGGCACTCGAGGAGGCCGGGCTATCTGAGGTTGGGGGCGTGCGCGTCAACATCTCTGGATGCACCAACTCCTGCGGTCAGCACCACACATCTGATATTGGCTTCTTTGGCCTCGAGCGTCGCGCACATGGCCGCGCCGCTCCCGGATATCAGATGCTTCTTGGTGGACGAGTCGGCGAGATGGAGATCGGTTTCGGGGCTAAGGCCACGAAGCTCCCCGCAAAGGCTGCCAGCGAAGCAGTTGTGCGCGTTGTTGGCCGTTTCGCCGAGGAGAGAACTGCAGGCGAGACCTTCGGTGGCTGGCTAGATCGAAGCGGCGGGGCCGAGGCGATCGGCTCGACACTCGTTGAGCTTGATGTTTTCCCAGACCCAGACGAGCACCCAGAGTTCTACACCGACTTCGACGAGACCGGACCTTACGTATCCGAGGTTGGAGAGGGCGAGTGCGCAACATGACACATTCGTTAGAGCTTCCTCGCGTCAATACTCCAGACCTTGGTGAGATCTCGCGTGCTAACGAGACCTTTGAGCACTCCCCTGCGTCACGAATAATTGCGTGGGCGGCCGAGACCTTCGAGAATCGGATTGTCCTTGCATCATCATTCCAAGATGCAGTGCTTGTTGATTTAGTAGCGCGTACTGTGCCGGGCTTGCCGGTCATCTTTCTAGATACCGGATACCACTTCGCTGAGACGCTCTGGTATGCAGAGCAACTCAGGCGTCGCTACAACCTCGATGTCGAGATCATGGCACCTGTAAATGCCGCTGAGGATCAGTGGGTCACAGATACTGACGCGTGCTGCAAGGCTCGCAAAGTTGAGCCGCTAGAAAGAGCGCTCCTCGGGCGTGATGCTTGGATGACTGGCCTACGCCGCAGCGAGACTGAGCAGAGACGCAATGCTCCGATTGTCTCTTACGACATTGGTCGAGGAGTTGTAAAGGTAAATCCCATCGCTACCTGGACCGATCTCGACATCGAAGGGTATGTAAAGGACCATGAGCTGCCCGTCCATCCCCTCAGCGACCGCGGTTATGCATCTATAGGTTGCTGGCCATGCACTCGGCAGACAGCTGGGGACGACTCGCGCTCCGGTCGCTGGTCCAGCATCGATAAAACAGAGTGCGGAATACACGACTGAGGTAACGATTGCACCGCACTAGCTCGATTGGTGCGATGATGCGCAGGTGAGCAGAGCCCGAAGCCAAGCAGCGATCACCATTGGTCGCCTTGCAGGCTGGGCCTCCCGCATTACAGGTCGCGGTGCAGGCACCCAGGTAAGCGGACGCATCATGCTCGCCATCGACCCTGGACTCCTTACCAAGCTTGGGTCGCAGGACCGGGTCATTTGCGTCTCCGCAACGAATGGTAAGACCACCACTACTCGACTAATCGCTGACATTCTGCGCGCCGCCGAGATAGATGTTGTGACCAACCACACAGGTGCCAATATGGCCAGTGGGGTAACAGGTGCTCTCGCCGCTCCGCACAAACCATCCGTTGCAGTTCTTGAGGTCGACGAGCGTTGGCTAACACATGTCGTAGACCCGCTCTCACCAGAGCTACTGGTATTTGGCAACCTAAGCCGAGACCAACTAGATCGCTCGGGCGAGGTCAACGCGATAGTCAAACGCTGGCGCACGATTACAGAGGCAGACCCCACGCGCCATGTAATCGCAAACTCCTCTGATCCCCACGTTGTATATGCATCACTCCCAGCGCGCGTCACATGGGTTGCACTAGGAATTCCATGGATACATGACGCGACCACCTGCCCGCAGTGCAGCGAACTCCTTACATGGAGCGACGATGGATTCAAGTGCAGCTCCTGCACATTCTGCGAGCCTCAGGCAGATTACCGACTTGATGGCGAGTACTTCATCGCAGGCGAGCGAAGAATCCACCTCGACCTCTCCATACCTGGAACATGGAATCTCATGAATGCCGCCCTCGCTGCGACAGTTGCAGAGGCGCACTTTGAGATACCTGCAGAGGACGCGATCAAGGCTATGAGCAGCGTTGAGGTTGTCTCTGGCAGATTCTCCAAGCACCGCCTTGATGATGGCCGCGAGGCGCGCGTGATCCTTGCAAAGAACCCTGCGGGTTGGACAGAGGTACTCAACTGGCTCAAGGGGCGCGACGCCGGAGTTGTACTCGCAGTAAACGCCCACATCGCTGACGGACGTGATACTTCTTGGTTATACGACGTTAATTTTGAGGCACTTCAAGGCCTGAGTGTGGTTGCGAGTGGAGAGCGAGCTCTAGATGTAGCGGTACGGCTTCGCTACGCAGGTGTTGAGTGCATCGTTGAGACCGACCCACTTAAAGCGGCTCTCGCCGCAGGTGGTAAAGAGGTAGACATAATTGCTTCTTACACGCAGTTCACGCACTTAACCAAGAGGTTCTGGTGATGGAGTCCACACTTCGCATCGCACTC
>CALQAT020000133.1:0-4938 GCA_943328625.2 Bordetella parapertussis
GAGCTAGTGCCAGAGGCGCGCGTTGTAATTGCCCATGGTCAGATGGATGAGGGTTTACTCGAGAGAACGGTCATTGATTTTGCGGATCGGAAGTCAGATGTCTTGGTCTGCACAACGATCGTCGAGAGCGGCCTCGATCTTCCTATGGCCAATACCCTGGTTGTCGACAGGGCAGACCTCTTAGGTCTCGCGCAGCTATATCAATTGCGCGGGAGAGTTGGGCGACGCGGTCATCGCGCATATGCATACCTTCTGCACCCTCGAGACAAAGTGCTATCAGAGGAGGCATACGAGAGGTTGAAGGCGATCGGCGAGTTTACGGATCTCGGTTCGGGGTTCAAGCTCGCAATGCGCGATCTAGAGATTCGCGGCGCTGGAAATATGCTCGGTGGAGCGCAGAGTGGGCATATTGCCGCGGTCGGATTTGATCTCTACTGCGAGCTTGTCACCGAGGCAGTTAGCGAACTCAAGGGCGAGCGCATTGAACAGCCGTTTGAGGTGGTTCTAGACCTTCCAGCGGATGCACATCTGCCCCGCGATTATGTCGAGCGTGACGATGTGCGTATGGAGGCATACCGCCGCCTCGCAGGCGTAGAGAGCCCTCAAGATGTAGATGACATTGAGGCCGAGTGGCTCGATAGGTATGGGCCTCCACCTGCTGCAGCAGATGCGCTCCTAGATGCAGCGCGACTGCGCGCCGAGTGCGTCAGGCTGAGAATTAGCAACGTGAGCATTATGCGTACAACGGCAAGGCTCGTGGGGCTCTCGCTCCCCGAGAGTCGCAAGGTGCGCCTCACCCGCCTTGCCCCTAAGTCCATAGCGAAGGACTCGGAGGTTGTGATTCCCTTAGATGCGGCTCCGAACCGTGTTGTCGCTGCGTTAACAGCACTCCTATTGGAGTTAATCCCTCCAGAGGATGCTGCCGCGAAGAGTTAGATTTTTAGAGCTTTCTTGGAGCAACGCTCTATCCCGAACCCACTTGACCCCTCGGGCGCCGGTAGCATCTCCACTTCATGACGAAACGATCGCTCCGCCTCATATCGCTCCTGCTCATCTCTCTTTTTGCGGTGACCGCAAGCGCGTGTGGTGCGCTAGACGGATACGCAGCGAAGGTAAACGGAGAGGTCTATTCGCAGGCGGCCTTCAAATCCGACCTTAAGGCCCAGAGAGAGAACAAGGTATTTTACGACACCGTCACAAAGGCAGCAGGAACTACGACTAGCGCCGGTACGGTTAGCAAACAGATCTCGAACGACTGGTTGACGAACGTTGTATACCAATTAGTTCTTAGTCAGGCAGCGAAAGACAAGAAGATAAAGCTGACCGATAAGGACTTAAGCATCGTCGAGGCAGAGTTTGCACAGAGCACCGCCGGGTGGAGTGCGTTCCCAAAGAGTTTCCGCTCGAAAATTGTTAAGGCAACTGCTCTCACCCGCGGTCTTCAGGCCGACATTGTTGGGGAGCGGTCACCGAGCGATGCAACCGTAGAGGCTTTCTACACTCGCAACGCCGATCGCATCTGCCCGAGTCAAAAAGTTGTCCTACATATTCTTGTCGCTACGGAGCCTGAGGCTGTAGCTATTGGGAACTCCCTCAATGGAGGTGGCGACTTCGCTGCTATAGCGAAGGCGCAATCTACAGATACCGGATCGGCCGCAGCCGGAGGAAGCCTGGGTTGCCTAGCCGCAGGGAGTTTTGTTACAGAGTTTCAAAATGCAGCAGATGCGTTGGCCCCCGGAGCTACTTCGGCTCCAGTGCAGTCGCAGTATGGGTGGCATGTGATCCGAGTTCTCCCAGCGAGCTACGCGCTGCTTACTGATCAAGTCCAGCAGGCTTACTCTCAAATCGCGCAATCAACCTTTAATACATGGTTCCAGAAGAAACTAGCGAAAGCCGTAGTCAAGATTGACTCCTCAAACGGAGTCTGGGCTAACGGCAAGAATGGTTATGCAGTTACCTCTAAGCCGGCACCCAAAGTGCGAGAACTTCCGTCGAGAACCTCTGGGTCACAAGGCATCACAGGCGTTACTGGTAACTCGACTCCGTGACTCCAAAAGTCGTTGTCGTCGGGTTAGGCCCGGGAGGCGCCGACCTAGTGATGCCGCGGGCAGTAGCAGCTCTGAGGCGTGCCCCTGTCCTCGTGCGCACTGAGCGCCACCCTGCAGTCCAAGAACTGCGAGAACAAGGCATAGAGATGCTCTCGCTTGATGAGGTCTATGAAGCTGCTGCCGATCTTGATGCTGCCTACGCGGAGATAGTGCGGAGAGTTGTTGAGGCAGCAGGAGTTTCTGGGAGTGTCGTGTATGCAGTGCCTGGGAATCCCGGGGTAGCAGAGCGCGCTGTAGGGATGCTGCGCGTGCTTGCTAGTGCAGGAGAGATTGAACTTGAGATCGTGCCAGGGCTCTCGTTCGTCGATATTGCTTGGGCTCGCATTGGTGTAGATCCAATGGCTAACGGTGCGCGAGTAGTGGACGGAAGAAACTTTGTCGTATCTGCTGCAGGGTTGAGCGGAGCCTTACTGATAGCGCAGTGCGACTCTAAGTTTGTACTCTCAGATGTAAAGCTCGCATTGCTTGAGGTACTCCCTCCGGAGTCTGAGGTGCTTGTCCTGCAGCGCCTAGGCCTCCCGAGCGAAGCTGTTTTCTCGCTTGCTCTCGAGGACCTTGACCGCCGAGTAGAACCAGATCACCTAACTTCAATCTATGTAGATACAGGTGAAGCATTGGTAGCAGGGGAGTTTGCAAAGCTCTTCTCGATAGCTGAGCAACTGCGTGCTCCCGGTGGTTGCCCGTGGGATGCAGAGCAGACTCATCGTTCCCTCTCTCGTTACCTATTAGAAGAGGCCTACGAGACAGTCGAGACGATCGAGGGACTCTCTACAGAGGCTCCAGCAGGCGAGGCTGATCTCGATGCGTATGCACTACTCGCCGACGAACTTGGCGATGTTCTCTACCAAGTTGTGTTCCACTCAATTCTCGCCGAGGAGGCAGGGGCCTTCACGATGGCGGATGTCTCGCGAGGAATACAGGACAAATTGATTAGGCGCCATCCTCATGTTTTTGGAGATGTTGAGGCGAATACATCAGACGAGGTCCTTGCGAACTGGGAGATGATCAAGCAGGAGGAGAAGGGCACATCCTCAATAATTGAGGGGATTAGTGCATCGCTCCCCAGTGTCCTCTACGCACTAAAACTCTTTCGCAAGGCAGAGACGCTTGGGCTGCTCCCCGAGGGGCGTGCTGGGGCACTCGCAGAGATAGATGCGAGCCTCGATGCGGTTCGTCAGGGAGTAAGCGGGGCGGATGACCCAATCATTGGCGATCTATTAGCAGCATCGGTCGCATTAGCGCGGGCTGACGGCGCCGATGCCGAGGCTTCTCTACGGGCATGGGCGCAGCGTTTTCGAGCTCATTTTGTGGCTACCGAGGCGCTCGCTGCATCCGAGGGTGTCGACCTGCGGGACGCGAAGCCTGGTGTAGCTCGTGAGCTTTGGGGACGGGCTGGTTAAGCACAGGTGGCGCGAGAGTGCCCATGCGTGCTCCAATCCTTAGATGGCTACATACGAAGTCCTCGGAAGTCAGGTCTCTACCCCTGTTGAGATTCGCGATGCGCGATCTTGGTTCTCCACATTTGCAGTGCCCCTCGAGAGCGCTCGCGACCTAATTTCGTACAGCGGTCTTGAGCCGTCACCAATGATGGGCAAGCGCGCTCTAGTGAGTCTTGGATTCGTTAGGTATGTGGATGGAGACTTAGGTCCGTATCACGAAGTGGTCGTCGCCGTAATAGTGAGCGCACCTGGGAGCGCACCCGGGAGCGCACCTGGGAAAAAGAAGAGTAGCGAGACTGGTGCGTTTATCCATCAGTTGCCCGTCAACCAGCCCTTTACATGTGAGGCTGGGAGAAGTATCTGGGGGTTCCCGAAGTTTGTTACAGATATTGAGATTGACGAAGGTGTTCATAGAGATACAGGGACACTCAAGATCGACGGCGAACTTGCATTAAAAATCTCTATTGCTCACGGTGTGCCAACCCGCTTGCCAGACACATCTCTAGCTGCGTATTCATGTGGCGATGGAGTGCTGCGTCGAACGGAGTGGCGTCTTGACGGTGAAGGATCACGCGGGCGGCCGGGAGGCGTGAAGATCGAACTAGGGGATAATGCATTCGCAGATGAACTGCGCGTACTTGGGTTCCCTCGCAGAGCGCTAATGAGCGGGTCGATGCGCAGGGTGCGTATGACCTTCGGAGATGCTGAGATTGTCGATTTGAACCAACTAAGCAGCCCAGACACATCAGATTCAACTGTGGGAGCAAGCAAGTGACGTTCCGAGGTCGTGTCGCGTTAGTTACAGGGGCTGCAAGTGGTATCGGGTTGTTGGCTGCCAAGCGTTTGGCGGCGCAAGGCGCACTGGTCGCTGCTGTTGATCTCTCCCTTGAAGGCTTGGCGCCGGCTCTAGAGCACTCGCCGAATGTGCATGCATATGCGGCTGATGTAACCGACCAGGGCGCAGTAGATGATGTTGTAGCGCGCATTACAAGCGAACACGGTGGAGTCGATCGACTCGTTAGTGCCGCAGGGATTTGCCTCCCGGGGCTGATACAAGACCAACGAATCGATGACATTTCTCGTGTAATGGATGTGAACTACGGAGGCACGGTTCGGATGGTTAAGGCTGTCCTTGACGGAATGATTGAGAGAAGTCGCGGAGACATTGTCTTGATCGCATCTTTGGCCGGATGGGTTCCGTCATACCGTATGGGGGCATATGGAGCCTCAAAGTTTGCGGTGGTTGCATTCGGAGAGGTGCTATCGCATGAACTTGTTGGAACTGGGCTGCGCACGGTTGTCGTCTGCCCGCCGCCGGTCGATACACCGATGCTCGCTGGGATCAATGCAGCCGACCCGAGGGCGCTTGAAGGGCTCCCGGGCATTGAGGC
>CALQAT020000134.1:0-4868 GCA_943328625.2 Bordetella parapertussis
AGGCCCTAATGAGTGGTTTCGTAGACGAAGCGCAAGTCAATGTCCGCGGTGGCGACGGCGGTGCAGGCTGTGTTGCTTTCAGGCGTGAAGCCCACGTACCCGAGGGCGGCCCTGATGGTGGCGACGGCGGCAAGGGCGGCGACATCTGGCTTCAAGCCGATCGCAACGCCGCATCGCTCCTCGCATTCCGAGATCACCCGCACCGTAAGGCCGATAGTGGTGTGCATGGATCCGGGGCAAAGCGCCATGGAGCTCGCGGTGTAGATCTAATTGTCTCGGTTCCAGAGGCCACAACTATTCGGGATCATGTAACCGGCGAAGTCGTTGCTGATCTTGTCAACCATGGCGACATGTGGCTAGCGGCCCACGGCGGGCGAGGGGGCCGCGGTAATGCTCGCTTCCTCTCTAACTCGCGTCGCGCCCCATCCTTTGCTGAGCAGGGCGAGTTTGGTGAAGACCGTTGGCTTGATCTTGAACTGCGCCTCATGGCAGATGCTGCTCTTGTTGGATTCCCGAACTCCGGCAAATCGACACTCATTGCATCGGTGAGCGCTGCGAAGCCAAAGATCGCTAACTATCCGTTCACGACTCTTGAGCCCAACCTCGGCGTAGTGCGTTTTCATGAGCACGAGTTTGTGCTTGCAGATATTCCAGGATTGATTGAGGGCGCAGCCGAGGGTCGCGGGCTTGGGCATAGGTTCCTGCGCCATATCGAGCGAGCGAGAGTGCTTGTAGTTCTCCTCGACCTCGCCCCGGTAGATGGCAGGAGCCCTGAAGAGCAAGAGGCCATTCTGCTTGACGAACTGGAGCGGTATCGCCCAGATCTCCTCGAGCGCCCGCGGATATCAATCGGGACCAAAGCAGATGTCGCGTTATTCGCCCTTGAGGGTGACAACCCAATGGAGATCTCTGCCGTTACAAGGCAGGGTCTCGATAAGTTCTTGGGCAGGCTCGGGGACCTAATTAAAGAGACTCGCCAAGTCGCTGTAGAGCATGAGGCTTTCGTTGTTCACCGCCCAACCGACGAAGGTTTTGAGGTTGTGAGCGAAGGACCTGGACTCTGGCGAATTACTGGGCGCTCTGCAGAGCGCGTTGTAGCCATGGCTGACCTTACGAATCTCGAGGCACTTGAGTATGTGCATGACAGATTTAGGAGAATGGGTGTCGAGCGTGCTCTAGCGCGCGCTGGTGCGCGCGAAGGTGATTTTGTGCGCATCTCCGAACTCGAACTTGAGTACGTCGAGGGGATGTAATGAAGGGGCGTGTGGTTGTCAAGGTTGGAACCTCGTCAGTAACCGCTGAGCAAGGGGAGCTAGACCTAGTCGCGCTATCCAAACTCGCCCAAGAATTATCCGAGGCTAAGATTGCTGGATACGAAGTGGTCCTAGTTCTCTCAGGTGCAATTGCCGCTGGCTTGCCTGCTCTTGGTTTTACCGAACGTCCATCAGATATCCGAACGCTTCAGGCGATTGCTGCAGTAGGCCAGCCGATGCTCATGGAGCAACTGCGCACCCTTCTAGCGGTCCATTCGATAGTCCCCGGACAGGTGCTCTTAGACCCCTACGACTTCGGTCAGCGCTCTCAGTATCTCCACGCACGCGAGACTCTCGTGCGCCTACTTGAACTCGGTGTGATACCGATAGTCAACGAGAATGACACCGTTGCCGATGATGAGATTCGTTATGGCGACAATGATCGAATTGCTGCTCTCGTCGCGAACATGATTGGAGCCGAGACACTTGTTCTCCTAACAGACACGGATGGTCTCTACACCGCGGACCCCCGACTCGATGCAGACGCATCTCTCATTGAGGAGATTGTCTCTGTAGATGCCGAGCTCGAGGCAGTAGCCGGTGGTGCTGGGTCACAGAGAGGAAGCGGTGGAATGGCGAGCAAGTTGGCTGCTGCGAAGATTGCTTCTTGGTCTGGAGTGCGCACTGTCATCGCCGCTACATCAACCCCCGGAGTAATCGCTGCAGCGCTTAGCGGGTCAGGTATTGGAACCACTGTTCTCCCACGCGAGGAGCGCCTCTCGGGGCGAAAACTTTGGATTGCATTTGCTCGCGCCGCCTCTGGCCGAATAATTGTTGATGCTGGCGCGGTTACCGCTCTCTCCGTTGGAGGGCGATCCCTCCTAGCCGCTGGGGTGCGGGAGGTAATTGGCGACTTTGAGGTTGAGGCCGCTGTAGAGATTGCTGGCCCAGATGGGAGAATCTTCGCGAAGGGCCTTACACGGCTCTCAGCGGCCAACGTGAGGGCATATGCCGGGATGCAGAGCAGCGAACTCCCTGCCGGAGCACCGGGAGAGGTCATCCACTGTGATGATCTTGTAGTAGTTCCGGACTCTTGAGGATACCCTGACTTGTAAGTAGGCGTGTCTAGGGTCACAATGTCCCTAGCTCGCTCGCCCATTGGTACGGGGGGAGGGTCTGGTAACAACCGGACCCACAATGGGAAGAGCGCTGAGTAGGGGCCGTGGCGATCTCGCCCGGCCCCTTCTCGCGGCCTAAATAGACTGAATCCATAGATGAATGATCCCAATTAGGGGGCGTAGCTCTCGGGAGCCTGATCTCAGGTGAATCAATCGGGATCAATCGGGATCAATCCGTGGAGGGCATTGGGTGCTGCACCGCTACAATCCCAAGCCATGCCAGCGGAGCGAGCGAGCACAGTCTCAATAGAGGAACTAGGGCGCCGTGCTCGCGCAGCTGCCCGCATTCTGGCCAACGCCTCGACCTCTCAAAAGAACGATGCATTGCTCAAGGCCGCCGATGCGCTTCTTGCCCACGCAGCAGAGATCCAGGAGCAGAACTCCCTTGATTTAGCTGCCGCTGAGGCCGCCGGTATGGAGCCGGGGCCCCTCGATCGACTGCGCCTCTCTGATGCACGTATCGAGGCTATGGCGCAAGGTCTCAGGCAGGTAGCAACGCTTCCAGACCCGATAGGCGAGGTTCTAGACGGATGGCGACGCCCGAATGGCCTTGAGATCTCTCGCACGCGTGTCCCTCTTGGCGTCGTAGCGATCATCTATGAAAATCGACCCAACGTCACCTCAGATGCCGCGGGCCTCTGCCTGAAGTCTGGGAATGCAGCGCTGCTGCGCGGCTCCGGAAGTGCACTGCGTTCGAACCTTGCAATCGCTAAGGCCCTTCGTAAGGGATTCGCATCAGCGGGGCTCCCTGAGGATTGCTTGGTGCTCGTTGATGACGCGACGCATGAGACTGCAGTCGGAGTAATGCGCCTCACCGAGTATGTCGACTGCCTCATCCCGCGTGGTGGGCCCGCCTTAATCAAGAGTGTGCGCGAGAACGCAACGGTGCCGGTAATTATTGATGGTGACGGCAACTGCCACGTATATGTAGATGCATCCGCAGACCTCGAGATGGCGCTAAGCATTGTGATGAACGCTAAGACGCAGCGAACGAGTGTCTGCAATGCAGCAGAGTCGCTTGTTGTTCACGCTGACCTGGTTGAGAGTTTCCTCCCAATCATCTGCGCGGAGCTTGAGGGAGCAGGGGTCGTGTTGGTAGGAGATGAGGCTTCTCGAAGTCGAGTCGCAAGCATTCAGCCTGCAACCGATGATGATTTTGGGCGCGAGTTTCTCGAACTCAAAATGAGTGTGGCTGTAGTGGCCTCGCTAGATGAAGCAATCGATCACATAAATCGTTTCGGCACTGGGCATAGCGAGGCAATTATCACTACCGACCTCGACGCTGCTCGTCGATTTACCCGCGAGGTTGATGCAGCGGCTGTTTTGGTAAACGCTTCAACGCGCTTCACCGATGGCGAAGAGTTCGGGTTCGGTGCCGAGATCGGAATATCTACTCAAAAACTCCACGCACGTGGCCCAATGGGGTTACGTGAATTAACTACATACAAGTACGTCGTCTGGGGCGACGGACAGGTAAGGACCTGATATGGCAGAGCGCTTTAAATCCGTAGCCGATGTAACCGAGCGATTGGCAGCAGTTGACTATCTGGCTGATGCAAATATTGCAGGGGTAATTTACTTGGCAGATCGCCTTGAGAAGCCGGTCCTCATTGAGGGCCCTGCTGGAGTCGGCAAGACCGAGTTGGCTAAGGCCGTAGCCCTCATCACTGACTCGCGCTTAATTCGCCTCCAGTGCTACGAAGGACTTGATGAGGGTAAGGCCATCTACGAGTGGAACTACAAGAAGCAGCTTCTTCGTATCCAGGCCGACCGCGAGCATGAGCGCGACTGGGAGACGGTCGAGAGCGACATCTTCTCTGAGCAGTTTTTATTAGAGCGCCCGCTGCTTGAGGCGATTCGCTCCGAGGAGCCAGTGGTTCTCCTCATCGATGAGGTAGATCGTGTTGAGGTTGAGACCGAGGCGCTCTTGCTAGAGGTTCTCTCAGATTTCCAAGTCTCAATTCCTGAGTTAGGGACGGTAACGGGGAAGCAACGCCCGATCGTGATGCTCACCTCAAACAACACTCGTGAACTCTCTGAGGCACTCAAGCGCCGCTGCCTATTCCTGCATATTGACTACCCAGACCTTGACCGCGAGCGCGAGATTGTGCGCGTCAGGGTCCCCGAGATCGATGACGCATTGGCAGAGCAGGTTGCTCAGGTCGTTCGCTCCATTCGCGCACTCGACATAAAGAAGGCTCCGTCAATCTCTGAGACGATCGACTGGGCGCGCACTCTGCTTTACCTCGGTCACACGCAGATTGATCCTCAGGTCATCACTGACACTCTGCACGTATTGCTTAAGTATCAATCTGATATCACGAAGGCTCGAAAAGAGATTGGGGTCGACAGCCCGCTGCCGATTGGCCCGAAGCGCTCTTGAGGTGGTCTTCAACTCAGCGAAGGTATTCGATTCGATGAACCGCAACAACTTTGA
>CALQAT020000135.1:0-4816 GCA_943328625.2 Bordetella parapertussis
AAACGCGGTGAGCACATTCGAGTATTCCCCATTTCTAACTGGACCGAACTCGATATCTGGCAGTACATCGAACGCGAGGAGATCGAGATTCCTTCGATCTACTACGCCCACCGTAGAGACGTCATTAAGCGTGATGGGATGCTTCTTGCAATCACTCCATTCCTCTCGCTGCTTCCGGACGAAGTTCCAGAAGAGATGCTTGTTCGCTTCCGAACAGTCGGTGATGCAACATGCACCGGTGCCGTTGAGTCACCAGCCTCAAATCCCGCCGAGGTGATAATCGAGGTTGCTGCAGCCCGAATTACCGAACGTGGAGCAACTCGCGCCGATGATCGCATCAGCGAGGCCGGCATGGAGGATCGAAAAAGGGAGGGCTACTTCTAATGGAGATGCTTCGTTTTGCTACTGCAGGATCAGTCGATGATGGAAAGTCAACCCTCATTGGGCGTCTCCTGCTCGATAGTAAGCAGATATTCGAGGACCAACTCGAGGCGGTCGAGAAGACCAGCAGAGAGAAGGGTTTCGATTACACCAACCTTGCATTACTGACAGACGGCCTTCGTTCAGAACGCGAGCAGGGAATCACGATCGACGTTGCATATAGGTACTTTGCAACCCCGAAGCGTAAATTTATTATCGCTGACACTCCAGGGCATGTTCAGTACACCCGCAATATGGTTACCGGCGCATCAACAGCTGATCTCGCATTGGTACTAATCGATGCGCGTAAAGGCATTCTTGAGCAGTCGCGCCGCCATGCGGTTATTGCGTCGCTGCTACGCGTCTCCCACCTCGTTCTCTGCGTTAACAAGATGGACCTTGTTGATTGGGACGAAGATGTCTTCAACGCCATCTGCGAGGAGTTCAGTGAGTTTGCGGCGAAATTAGATATTCCCGACCTCACGTTCATACCCATCTCAGCTCTAAATGGCGACAACGTAACGACCCACTCCGATCACATGCCTTGGTATGGCGGACCGACGCTGCTCTACCACCTAGAGCATCTCTACATAGCCTCTGACCGAAACCTGATCGATCCGCGATTCCCGGTCCAGTATGTAATTCGGCCGATGTCCAACGAGCACCACGACTACCGCGGCTACGCAGGTCAAGTCTCAGGGGGAACATTTAGGCCCGGAGACGAAGTCATGGTGCTGCCCTCTGGAATGACAACCACCATCGCTGGCATTGATTCATTCGACGGACCAATCTCCGAGGCTGTTCCACCGATGTCTGTAACGATTCGGCTTACCGACAATCTCGATGTCAGCCGTGGGGACATGATCTGTCGCCCAAGAAACGCATCAGTGGCTACCCAAGATGTAGATGCGATGGTCTGCTGGTTTACTGAGCGCCCGCTATCAGAGCGCACAACCTATGGAATCAAGCACACGACAAACAACGCTCGCTGCCAGGTGAGAGACCTTGCCTACAGACTCGATATCAACACGCTGTCTAGGGACGAATCGGCGACGGAACTCAACATGAACGAGATTGGCCGAGTTCAACTCCGCGTAACTGCTCCGCTATTTGTGGATGAGTATCGACGAAACCGAATGACTGGATCGTTCATTCTCATCGATGAAGGTACCAACGAGACTGTAGGCGCCGGAATGATTATCGGGACAGACGCGTAGCTCTAGAACTAGAAATTCAGGCTACAGCTCTGTTCCGGGCTTCTCCAGAGCCTTTAGGTGTCCCCTTAGGAGTCGGGTTTATCTGCCCCATAACTCAGGATCGAATCGGCGACTAGAAACACGACTGCGCTCCAGCCGAGCAGGTGCACTCGCGTAAATCCGAGAGGCCACTCAAAGGTCGGGGGTACCCCAACTCGCATCTGGCGCCAAGCGATGTAGATGCCTGCAGCAGCAAGGCAGGCAGATGGCGCCAGCGCTACTAACGCCCGAAGCGGTGGCCACAAGCAGGCGACGAGCACGAAGAGTGCTGCAGTGATACCCACCAACGGGCCGGCTACCAAGCTACCGATCAGAAGAACACTCCCAACCGAGAATGATGCCCTTAGAGCCGTCGGGCGTCGTCTCGCGTGCCATGGTGCTACAAGTACCGCCTCGCCATCATCCACGTAGTCTGCCGTTGACAAACTGCGCCTTCGAGGGTTCCAAATTGCCAAGATTAAGCACGCCAGCACTGCGAGCAAGGAGAGAACCAACGCCTTGTTAACCACTCCCTGAGGCTGCCATTTCATCGTAACTACGAACGATTTTGAGGTTGGAGTTAACCTCCAGCCGTTCGCATAGCCATCAACGAGTTTGGATGCCCCGAGGCTCTCTCCATCTATCGACGCGCTCCACCCGGCACTCTGGCTCTGCCCAAGCACGATCCAGAGCGGCTCACTGGGGGTTGCATTCGTAATCTTCACCTTCTCCCAGTAACGCCCGCGAGAATTGACTTTCGTATTAGCGGATGCTCCGACAGTTGGA
Organism: Bordetella parapertussis; assembly: GCA_943328625.2. Taxonomy (GTDB): domain Bacteria; phylum Actinomycetota; class Acidimicrobiia; order IMCC26256; family IMCC26256; genus IMCC26256. Next base: position 2,442 of record CALQAT020000135.1, read on the forward strand.
CCATCTATACGATCTCCGGCGGTCCGCGCCTGCTCACCTACCGAAGGAGTTGCCGCCAAGGCGCTTGAACCTGAGACAAGCGAACGCATGTCAAGGCGGTCGAGATCGAGAGCGGTTGCAGCTCCATTTACCGCATTAACGGTATGCCTCCCATCTCCAAGTGAAATCTCATCACACCCGATGATTCTTAGACCGCCACGGGAGAGAGCGTCTGAGCGACTCCCCAATATCGAGATATTTACTGGTTTGCCATCAATTGATAAGAGGTCGTCCCTGCAAGGAGTGCTGAACATCTTGTTCTCGCGAGTCGATGCCAGAGAAGGCTCGACAAGACTTGCGGCACCAAGTTCGGCGATACCAACCGGCATTACCGATTCGCCTCCGCCATAGAAATCTTTCGTCTTAGTCTCTCTCACTTCGTCAATAGTCAAACGCAGAGTTCGGCCGCTCATTGTTGATGGAAGGTCTAGGTGGACAAGAGAGGTCGCGTTCTCTGACGTCTGATCCTTTATGGGCGGAAGGCTCAACGGAACCAACTTGCCATCCACGCTGAGCGTCACCTTCGTCGGAACTGAGTGTCGCCCATCAGCAACAACTCGCATATCCAAGCTTGAGAGTCTCAGTTGCTTCTGCGAGTGAAACTCGATCCACTGCCCATTTGTTCCGACGAAAGGAGTATTCCAGGCAGTCAGTGGGTCTCCGTCGATTGCAGACGAGGAGCGGAACCGGGCATCCCCGGCTAGGTGCTCGCTCTCGGTTGCAGTGACCGTAGATGCCCCTAAGAGAGAATCGATGACAGGGGTTGGGGACGCAGGATTAATTCGAGCAACCCCTCCAACCGTAAATGTACGCGGCGTAGGCAGAGCAAAAGATCTTGATAACGCAGACTCAACATTTCCTGCGCGAGGGGGTACAGGGGTATTGCGTTCACGTGTGAGGAGTATGACGAGGTCTTGTCGAGCGGAGGCCACTCCAGCGCGCTCAAGGAGATCCGTCGGGACACGAGTTACCTCAACAACTCGCAATGGCTCTGTAACTGGGTCGCCGGAGCCAATGGTGAGCTCCGAGATACCTACCCCGCTTAGGCCTTCATACGAGAACCGCTTCCCGGTGCTATCGCCATCAACAATGATTTCGATGGATCGAAATTTTCTTGACGGAAAACTAATTCGCTGCCCGCCGGATGTTCTGGAAGAGTCGTCAAATACGCGCTTTATCTCTCCTTTGCCATCAAAACGGATTTTCACGCTTGTTATCCATCTATTGCGTGGACCTGCAAGCGGCTGAACTAGCAAGAAATGATTGGTCGTTATCGGCGCTTTGGCCTCAACGAGGATTCGCTCACCGATTACTGGCGAGAACGCCCCAACGCGCCATGCCGTATCAGGGTTGCCATCAAGCGCCATTGCCGCGCGGTCTTCTGCCGTATAGGTAATGGGGTTTCCATAGGCAGATGCAACGACTCGCTTAACGCCCCGCTGCTCCACGACTGTAAAAGCCTCATCGCCTGCACCAGGGAAGACATCGAGGCGAGCATCCGAGAGATCTTGGACGAGAGGCTTTTCTCCTGCCTGCTCCGTATAGCCAAGATTGTCGCGCACTGTGCTCCATCTACGAGCGCGCTTCCTATTCGTATCAGTGATGACGAGTGTCGCTACCTCGTTTGCAGCAGCACGGATCTCAGATTGAGTCATTGATGCTGCGTACCTAACAAGTTGACGTCCATCGATGACTCCACTTGCTGCAGCGTCGATGATTCCTTCGCCATCGCCTGCAATTATCACTGTGCCTTGCACGCTCTTAGTGCGCACGATGGATAACGGGGAGGTAACGCGCACCACCGCTATCGGAGGAGGTTCGCCTTCATTAGCTGGAAAGGCGAGTGCTTGCTCATCTATTTGAGGGAAGAAGGCGGATCCAGGAATCTTCGAACCAAATGTGCGTTGTGCCTCTAGTCCGCTCTGAGGGGCCTTGAAATCCCTCCAAACTTGTCGCGGCCTAATGAGGTTGTACCTATCTGTCTGCAGGTCATTGCGGACAACAATCTCATTGACTCCGAGCAAGCGCGCAAACGGAGCAGTGACGATTGACTCGTAGAGACCCTCCTGAAGGCGGCGATCATAGGCATTTAGTAGATCAGCGGAGGCTGGGGTTCCGTACGGGATTAGTTCCCGCGCTACGTATGGGCGATCTATTAGCCCGGGAGTTATCGGATCAACGGTGCTACCCCATCGATAAGAACCGAAATCAGATCCGGGGAGTTCCAGCACTCTTGAGTCGAGGGAGCCTTTATTCACCTCCGCTAGTGCATCTGACCAATACTTTGGAATCTGCTCCGAGCGTTGCAGATTCTTCCCATAGAAAGTGCCCTGCCA
>CALQAT020000136.1:0-4808 GCA_943328625.2 Bordetella parapertussis
CATCGTTCGGCGCCGCATCAGAGTCAACGGTGAGGTTGCGATACTCGGGCGCAGAGTGCATCCAGAGTCTGATGTAATTGAGTTCGATCGCGTAATAGTCACAACTCGTGCAGACCTCGTGCATTACCTACTTAATAAGCCGCGCGGAGTAGTAACCACTGCCCACGATCCACAAGGTCGCCAGACGGTCCTTGATCTTCTGCCTAGCGACCAGCGCATTTTTCCTGTAGGTCGACTAGACCTCGATAGCGAAGGCCTAATTGTCCTCACCAACGACGGCGATCTGGCCCAAGCCCTAACGCACCCATCGCTTGGAGTGGAGAAGGAGTATCTTGCCGAACTTCGAGGGATTCCAACTCGAGCGGCGCTGCGACAACTCCGAGAGGGGATTGAGCTAGAGGACGGTCTTACCGCTCCCGCAACCGTCACGCTTACTGACGAGCATGGAGGTAACGCCGCAATAAGTATCGCCATCCATGAGGGGCGTAATCGGCAGGTGCGTCGCATGTGTGAGGCTATTGGGCATCCGGTTCGCAGGTTAATTAGAGTCCGAATCGGCCCAATTGCGGACCCCGCGTTATCCCCTGGAGATTGGAGAGTGCTCAGTCATTCTGAGGTGCGCAGCCTCCACGGGGCAACCGGTAATCGGCCCGCCCCGGGTATTCAGCGGCGCTAACCTCCATGACCGTGCGACTCTTTGCCCTCCGTGGAGCGATTACATGCGATCTCGACTCTGCCGATGAAATCTCCCTGCGTACGCGTCAAGTTGTCTCTGAGATGCTTGACCGAAATTCAATACTCCCTGACGACATAGTGAGCATCATCTTCACCGCCACCGATGATCTTGTCTCGCAGTTTCCGGCCACCGCTGCACGAGCATTAGGGCTAGGGGATGTCCCCTTGATATGTGCTCGCGAACTCTCCATTGAGGGATCTATGAAGCGTGTGATTCGCGTACTTATGCATGTATATAGCGATCTGACGCGCAGCGAGATTTCCCATGTTTATCTTGAGGGCGCACGCTCACTCCGTGACGATCTACCGGGTTAATTAGTCATGGATGTTTTCGTAATCGGAGTCGGCCTGATGGGTGGCTCAATTGGTCTTGCGTTACGAAGTCGCGGACACAGAGTAGTTGCATGGGATATAGATGGTGAGACGCTTGATCGATGCGTCGCCATGGGTGGGGCAGACTCTGCCTCGAGAGATTTCGCAGCAAGTTGCGTCGCATGCGATATCGCAGTTGTTGCAGTCCCGGTAGCGAACATCGCCCAGCAGGTTGCTGCAGCGTTAGATGCTGGTGCTCCGGTGGTGACCGATGTTGGGTCGGTAAAGGCGCCGGTCGTCTCAGCTGTTGAGTCTTTGACGCAGCGCTCTGCGTATTTCGTCGCTGGGCATCCGATGGCTGGGTCTGAACAAGACGGCTTAGATGGCGCAGCTGCTGATCTTTTTGTAGGGGCTACTTGGGTCTTGACGCCTACCGGAACTACCAATCAGGATGCGCATGCTCTTGCTCGTTCCCTCGCTGTGGCTGTAGGTGCTGAGGTCATTGAGATTGAACCTGAGAGGCATGACGCTCTCGTGGCTGTGGTTAGTCATGTCCCTCAACTAGCAGCGACAACTTTGATGGATGTCGCTTCAGAGGCCGGCGACGGGTCAGCGGTGATGCTTCGATTAGCGGCAGGAGGATTTCGGGACATGACGCGCATCGCTGCTAGCCACCCGGCAATCTGGCCTGATATCTGCGCGGCTAATAAGAATGCGATCGTTGATGCGCTTGATAGTTATGTATCTGCCCTCGGCGAGGTACGCGCAATGGTCGCGAGCGGCGATCGTGATGCGCTCCTCGAACTCCTGACTAGAGCAAGAAACTCTCGTCGAGCGCTCCCTGTATCTGCTGGCATAGTGGGCCCGCTTGCAGAGATTCGAACGCCTATTGCAGATCGGCCAGGGGTACTTGCAGAGGTGACAACCCTTGCGGGAAGTCTTGGTGTAAATATTCTTGATCTCGAGATCGTCCACTCCATTGAGGGAGAGAGTGGAGTGCTAGTTATCGTCGTCCCCAATGAACGTGCCGCCCATCTCGTTGAGTCCCTGATCCTCTCTGGATACCACCCGGTGAAGAGAGAACTGTGAGTAACTCGGTTACTGCTCCGAGGGCAACTTTTAAGCCCGGGGGACCTCTGCGTGGAGTGATATCTGTCCCGGGTTGCAAGGGTATTTCTCATCGAGCGCTTCTTCTCGCCGCCTTGTCGGATGGCCGATCAGTGCTGCGTGGACTCTCCCTTGGTGGAGATGTAAAGAGCACCCTCGCTGTACTCGAGCAGCTCGAGATTCACTCAACTGCAACTGCAACGGCAACGGGGAGCGAGTTAAGTATAGAGAGTCGTGGGTACGACCTATTCGTAGAGTCGAAGGAGCCCCTTGAGTGTGGTAACTCCGGAACGACGATGCGAATGCTCTCTGGCATTTTGGTCGGTAGACCTTTCCGCTCAATACTCATTGGTGACGAATCTCTCTCCTCTCGCCCTATGGCGCGTATCGTCGATCCGCTACAGATGATGGGGGCAGAGATTGGAGCGACAGACGGACACTCACCAATCCAGATCAACGGTGGAGCGCTAACCGGCTGCCGCCACGACCTTTCTGTTGCTAGTGGACAGGTAAAGAGTGCCTTGCTTTTTGCTGGGATGCAGGCGAGTGGTTGGACTGAGATTCACGAACCCGCTCCGAGCCGGGACCACACCGAGCGGATGCTTAGCGCGCTTGGTGCGCCGATTGAGATTCTCAACTCAACAACAGTACGGGTTAGGGCCGTGGGTGCGTTAGCTCCATTTACTATCGAGATACCTGGGGATGCTTCATCTGCAGCGTTTTTTGTAGTCGCTGCAACGATTGTTCCTGGCTCGGAGATCACCATCAGGGGGGTAGGGCTGAATCCGCTAAGGGTCTCGTATCTAGATGTACTCACCGAAATGGGTGCAGATATCGAGAGAGAGATAACTGACGAGCGTCTTGGAGAGCTCGTAGGCAATATTACCGTTAGGTCGGCTCCTCTTGCCGGCGTTGTAATCAAGTCAAGAGAAGGCATAATCGACGAATTGCCGATTCTTGCGGTAGCAGCTGCAACTGCAGTCGGTGAGACCACCATTACTGGAGCGGCGGAGATGCGAGTCAAGGAGAGTGACCGTATAGCGACAACTGTAGCGATGCTAAATGCTCTCGGCTCCAGAGCGGTAGCCACGGATGACGGCCTAAAGATAGAGGGTGGTTCTCTTCTCGGCGGAGCTGTTGAGGCCCATGGCGATCATCGCATCGCAATGTGCGCAGCAGTAGCAGCGCTTGCAGCCACTGGGAACACAGAGGTTATTGGGTGGGATGCCGTAGAGGTTTCATATCCAGGATTCGATATTGATTTAGCCCGCCTTCGCGAGAGTAATTAGTGAGAGTCGTCGCAATTGATGGACCCGCTGGAGCGGGTAAATCCACGGTTGCACGCGCCGTTGCAGAGGCGCTGGGTCTAGAGGTTCTAAATACCGGCGCAATGTATAGGGCAGTCACGTATGCGGTGATAATGGCTGGGGCTGATCCAACGGATAATCAAGCGTGCACATCTGCAGCCTCGGCTGCGAATATTGAACTCTCAGACCGAGTAATGCTTGACGGCTTAGACATCTCTGACGAGATTCGCGGTTCGCTAGTAACCAATGAGGTCTCGACTGTCTCTGCTCATCCAGGTGTGAGAGAGGTTCTAGTGGCGAAGCAACGCTTCTGGGCTTCTCAGCACGGTGGAGCGGTTGTCGAGGGGCGCGACATCGGCACGGTGGTCTTCCCAGATGCTTTGGTAAAAGTGTTCCTAACTGCTAGCGATGCAGAGCGTGCTCGTCGAAGGGTGATCGACGAGGCCTCTGCGGGGCGTGAGGCAAACGTCACTGAGGTCGAGGCCGATCTAGCACGTCGAGACGCTATCGATTCGGGGCGATCGGTCTCACCACTAATTGCAGCCCAAGATGCTCTAAAGCTCGACTCAACTTCTATGACAATAGATGACGTTGTAGAGACCATTGTGAGCGAGTTTCTAACAAGGGAGGCGCTCCAATAATTTTCTACAGGATTATTCGGTCATTTGTGCTTGCACTATGTCGTGTGCTCTTTCGCGTCCGGGTCACCGGAAAAGAGAACGTGCCAAAGGTGGGTGCATTTATTCTTGCCCCAACCCACCGTTCACTTATGGATATCCCATTTGCTACCTACTCAACCAAGAGGCGAATACGCTTCATGGCCAAGCAGGAGCTATTTAAGAAGCCGTTGCTGGCAAAATTACTGAGTGGATTGGGCGGCTTTCCAGTTGATAGAGGCAGTGCCGACCGCGCCGCTCTTCGGACGGCGCAGGCATGTATTGAAGGGGGCGAGCCAACCGCTCTATTCCCAGAGGGGACACGACTAACAGGCCCTACGCTCGGTCCGTTCTTTGATGGGGCTGCCTACCTCTCGATTAAGACTGGTGTTCCTATCGTTCCAGTCGCAATCGGTGGCAGTGAGCAGATACTCGCCTCCGGGCATGTTCTCCCTAAGTTAAGGCGCGTTGCTGTCGTAATTGGTGAGCCGATTTTCCCCCCGACGCGTGATGGCGGAGCGGTGAAGCGTTCCTCAATTACTGCAATGACTGAGCAGCTTCAGGCTTCGTTGCAGGCACTCTTTGATCAAGCCATGGAGAAGGCTGGTTATTGAGCTTCACTAACTCGATAAATAACTAGCAAGTAGTACGCCGAGAAGCATGGCCCCAAGTGCGCATAAAACACTGAGCA
>CALQAT020000137.1:0-4779 GCA_943328625.2 Bordetella parapertussis
AGGCGCTGACCCATCCCTCAAATCGGCCTCAGGCAACCCGGCGACTCTGCGCTTAATGCGAACCAGCCGCCACCGTGAAGCCGAAGCGCTCGCGAATGTGCGAACATGGCCCGGTGAGGGTTTCGACACGAGGGGATTATGCCGTCAGGGCACTGCTATCTCTAGCGCTTCACGCATCGGAGCGCCCGACCTCGGTCAAGGAGATCGCAGAGCGAACCAACCTTCCACAGCCTTATCTCGAGCAGATACTGCTTGCGGTTAAAGGAGCAGGGTTAGTGGTCTCAAAGCGCGGCGTAGGTGGCGGCTACGTACTCGCACGCCCGGCAGATGAGATTACGTTGGCTGAGATTCTCGGAGCAGTTGATGGACCACTAACTACCCTTGTCACCGAGCATGATCACTGCGAAGGGCACTGCGTGCTGCAGGAAGTATGGGTATCGGTCGGCGAGGAGATGCGACTCCACCTCGATGCCACTACCTTGGCAGACCTCGTTGAGCGCACCGTCCTTGGGCATGCATCTGCGCCTGCACAAGGCGCCTAGCACCAATCTCTTCTCGCCTCGTAGCGAGAGTGGCATCACTACTTCAAGACCATCACTACTTCAAGACCATCACTACTTCAAGACCATCACTACTTCAAGACCATCACTACTTCAAGACCATCACTACCTGAGGGCTTTAGCTCGACCGATCCCCCATCGGCCTCGATCAATCCTCTAACAATTGCAAGCCCCAGGCCAGAGCCACCCGATCCAGCACCGGCGGGTCGCCAGAAGCGATCGAATGCTCGGTCTATCTGCTCAGGGGTCATGCCCCCGCCAGAGTCGCTGACCGTTAGGAGCACATTCCCTGATTCATTTGTGCTCGAAGAGATCACCACTGCTTCCCCGCTAGGAGAAGCCTCTATCGCATTAGAGAGCAAGTTATCTAAAGCCTGCTCGAGGTTCCCTGATGTGATGCAGGCATTCAAACCGAGAGCGACAGTGCTTGTGATATTCACACCTTGATCATCCGCAAATGCACTCCACGCGTCGATCCTCCCAGCAACCAGCTCAGCAACGTCCGTTTGAATTGGGGCACTTAGTTGCTGCTCGGCACGCGCCAAGATGAGTAATCCATCTACGAGGCGCGACATGCGCGCAACCTCCGCAAGCGAGCCCTCTAGGTCTCGAGAGTCAGCGGGCATCCCATCGGCTACATCATGCTCAAGATTCTCAAGGCGGAGTCGCATCGCTTGAAGTGGAGTCCGAAGTTGATGCGACGCATCAGCAACGAACGCTCTCTGAGACTCGACTAACGACTCAAGGCGTGCTGCAGTTGTATTGAAGGATGCAGCAAGCAAGCGCAACTCCGCTGGAGACTTGGGCACCTCTGCTCGCGCAGTTAGGTCACCTGTTCCTAATTGCTTGGCGGCGCTCTCTAGAGCAGAGACGGGCTGGGTGACGATTTTTGCGAGACGAAGACTCACGAGGAAGACCAAGGCAAGAATCGCTACTGCAAGCGCTCCGAGGCCGATCCATACTCGTTGAATGCGATTGTTGACATATGAAGTCTCGAAGGAGAGCCGAACCGCTCCGATGACAGCACCATTAGATACGAGAGGAACGGCGACGTACAGCAAATCTCGTCCGAGAGTATTCGAGAAACGCGTCCCATTTGCCTCTCTCCCCCCAAGGGCCTTTATGAACTCTGGCCTATCAGCGAAGGATCGGCTGCTCGTGCTCCCTGGCAACGGAGATGAATCCGCTACGAGGGCACCCGCACGGCCAACTACGACAACGCGCCCACCGACACTCAACGCATAGTCCCTCACAATCTTTTGCAGCGCTGCTTCTTGGTTTGACTCTACCGATTCATGCAAGCGAATCGAGAGAGCCAAAGCATCGTGCTGAACATCCGAAAGAAGCCTTCGCTGCTCCGAGTTGGAGTAGGCAAAACCAAGGGGTATCTCGAGGATTATGAGCACCAGAATCGTGATCGTTAGGTAACCAAATAGGAGCCTTCGTCTCACGCGCGAGGATCCATTATCCGAAACCCAATACCGCGTACCGTCTCAATCCATCCAGGGTCACCAAGTTTTTTACGCACCGCAGCAACATGTACATCTAGCGTTTTTGTAGGGCCATACCAATGCGGATCCCATACCTCATCGAATATTTCAGTCCGTGTAAATACCCGTCCTGGATCTGTTGCGAGCATTGCAAGAAGCTCAAACTCCTTGGGGGTTAGTACTACCTCATCGCTCGCGACTGTGACTCGGTGTGAGCGGCGGTCAAGTTGCATCTCGCCAATCGCTGTAACCTCACTCGCCGCAATTGTGTTGCGAGCCCCACCACTGCGGCGAGTAACCGCACGTATGCGCGCTACTAACTCGTGAAACCCAAACGGCTTCACGAGGTAGTCATCGGCGCCCATCTCGAGAAGCAAGACGCGGTCAATCTCCTCGCCTCTCGCACTTACGACAATGATGGGAACCTGCGAGACAAGGCGAATGGCTTTGCATACATCCCCGCCATCCATATCAGGGAGACCAAGATCAAGTAGCACGACGTCTACTGGCGCTGCTGCGAGGGCAGCGGCCCCTGTTGAGACGCGCAGAGTATTGAAGCCTTCCCGAGCGAGGCCGCGCTCTAGAGGTTCAGCAATCGAGTCGTCATCTTCAACAATCAATATGTCCATGTAGGGAAAATGCCACACTCAGGCCTTGCTTTGCTTGACATTCCCTACATTCCTTGCATCTTTGCCATTTCTTTGCCTTTTGCTGTCCATTACCGACATTTCCGGTATGTATGTTGGGCTCATAAGAAAAAGGCACTCACAAACACTCAGAAGGAAGACCGAGCGCCTGACAACCACTAACAACCAACAGAACCCCAATCCCCACCAACAGAGAGAAGCCCCAAATGCAACCCAACCGCCTCCTAGCAATAATTGGATCCACGATCATCGCCATCACAGCCGGTGGCCTCGCAGCCGGCGCACTTAGCGACTCAGGCCCCAAGGCACCTACTACTGCGATCATCACTGACCTATCCGGCAACACCGGCGACACCGGCGTAACTGGAGTCACCGGCGACACCGGCGTAACTGGAGTCACCGGCGAGACCGGCGTAGACCCCACAACAACGACCGTGCCCAACCCAACATCAACATCCTTCGATGACGACGGCGACGACTTTGACGACGACGACACGACCTCGACCACCTTCGATGACCACGGTGGCGATAGAGATGACGATGACGAAGACGAAGACGATGACGATGACTCCCGCGACAGCGGTGGCCACGGCAGCGACGACTGATCTACCCTGCCTTGATGCCTCTAAAACGCTCACTCGCAGTCGCTAGCGCTATTAGCGCTGCAGTCATATTCGGGGCATTAGCTGCGGGAGCAGTAAACGGGATAAGCAACGATCCCCACAATGCAGGAGAGTACAGCCCAATTGATCCAAGTAGATCAGGGCCTAATTCAGGGCAAGGGGGCGCCGACCCATCATCGAGTATCGATGCTGGGAACGGCGCTTCCTCCGCCCCTGATCTAGCAACAGCCAGCGGCGTCGCCTCGATCACCGGACCCAATTCTTCGAGTAGCAGCGGCTCTGGGGCTAAGCCAATAGTCAAGGGGTCAACAGTCAACGGGTCAACAGTCAACGGGTCAACTCCTTCCACCACTGGAGGAGCAGGGCCGGTAAATCCCCCGCCAGGCCCCGAGGCGCCGGCTACAACAACAACCTCCTTCGATGACCACGGTGGGAATAGTGGCGGAGGTCATGGTGCAGACGACTAGAAGAACCTCAGAGCCTGATGCAACTAGCAAATACTCCTAAGGAATCGAGAATGCCGAGCTCACCCGCTAGCCCAAAATTTGCACCTGGGCTGCTTAAGCGAGAGTGGCGGGCAATGGGGACCGATGTTGAGGTAATCCTCAATGGCGGCGACGAGAGCCTCTTAGACCTCGCAGAGGCACGCATAGAGGACCTCGAGTCCCGATGGAGCCGATTCCGAGCGAGTAGCGAGTTGGAGTCCCTAAACCACCTTCCAGACCGCAGAGTCATCCTCTCGCGTGAGTCTTACGAGATAATCGACCTTGCAGTCGCTGCCTCGCTCTCCACTAGGGGCGCATTCGACCCCACGGTCTATGACGCGATACGCAGTGCCGGATACCTCTCAGACTTTGAGGGCGGCCTCGATACCCCCGCCGCCTCCGATGGAAGCGACTCAGATCGAGCTGCTCTCCCCCTAGACACAACTTCAGCTAAGCCTGCGCCTGGATGCGGCTCAATTATCCTCGACCCCATAGTCCGCAGTGTGATGCTCCCTGAGGGCGTTCATATCGACCTTGGGGGCATAGGAAAGGGTCGAGCTGCTGACCTTGTAGCGATGGAACTAATGAGCGCCGGCGCTAGAGGCGTATGCGTATCGCTTGGCGGAGATCTTCGAGTTATTGGAGAGGCGCCACCGATCGATAGCAGCGCACTCCCCGCAGACGCTGATGAGTCGCCAGAGAATGCTGCAGCAATTAGTAGCTGGACTATTGGTGTGCAGGACTCCCCAGGATTAGTAATCGCACTTGCATCAGGGGGCGTAGCAACGAGTGCTCGCACTCGACGGATCTGGAGCAGCGGCGGAGAGACATGCCACCATTTGATCGATCCGCGTAGCGGCCAACCCTCTCAAGGATCAGGGCGCAGCGTTACTGTGATCGCTAAGGATGCAACGAGTGCTGAGGTACTAGCGAAGGCGCTTTATTTTCTAGACCATAAAGAGGGTGCCGAGGTC
>CALQAT020000138.1:0-4772 GCA_943328625.2 Bordetella parapertussis
CAGTTCTTCTCAATATTGCTGAAGACCACACCGACTGGCACGGCTCGTTTGGCGAATACTCTCAGGACAAGGCTCGAGTATTCAGGCGTCAGGGCCCTGGAGACTTGCTCGTGTACAACTCAGATGACCCAATCGTCGCGTCACTTGCACTTGAGGCTCCGGGGAGGACTCTCTCCTTCTCTATTGATCCAGGTGCCACATCTGGATATCGAATTCATAATGGAGCGCTAATAACTCCAGATGGCGATCGGATTGCGCGGATAGCTGACCTACCGCTGCAGGCCCCTCACGATCTAGCCAATGCTCTAGCGGCCTCAGCGGCGGCGCTGAATTCAGGTGCAAATATTGAGTCGGTGCACGCGGCGCTCCTTTCATTTGCGAGGCTCCACCACCGAGCCGAGCCCATAGGTGAGAATCAGGGCGTGGCATTCATAAACGACTCGAAAGCAACCAACCCACACGCCACGATTACTGCGGTCGGTGGCTATGAGAGTTGTGTGCTTATTGCCGGGGGTCGCAACAAAGGAATCGACCTATCGATTCTGAGGCCCCTCTCAAAGAAATTGAGGGGAGTGGTTGCGATCGGCGAGTGCGCCGCGGAGATTGAGGCAGCATTTGACGGGACTACTCCGACGCGAGTGGCGACCACGATGAAGGACGCCGTTCGATTCGCCGCGGAGATGTCCAAGCCTGGGGATGTTGTTCTGCTCTCTCCTGCATGTGCATCCTTTGACTGGTATCAATCCTACGAGGAGCGCGGAGATTCGTTCGTCTCTGAGGTAGAGGCGTTCATAGCGGGGGCAAGCCAATGACATCCACAACATCGAAACGCTCCTCAACAAAGAGAAGAAGAACCCCTGCGACGACTCGCAAGTCGCTGATATTGATGAAGTTAAAGAGAAATACTCTCGCCACGCGGCTCAGTGCGATAATTATTTTTCTCTGCTTAATTGGTACAATGATGGTGATATCCGCATCGAGCGTGGAGTCCTTAAATAACGGCTCAGGTGCCTTCTCCTTTGTTACCGAGCACCTCATCAACCTGACAATTGGGGCAGTTCTCTTCTTGGTGATTAGTCGTTTTGACTATCGAGCTTGGTTGAAGTTGGGTCCGATCGTTTTAGGTGTAGCAGTTTTGATGCTGATACTTGTCCTAATCCCAGGGATTGGAATCGTTCGTAATGAAGCTCGCCGCTGGTTGGGGGTAGCACCGTTTGTGTTTCAGCCTTCAGAACTGGTGAAGTTTCCGCTTGCGATTGTTTTGGCAGGCATTCTTGCAGCGCGCGAAAAGGCTGGAGAGCTAAGAAGTATTCGCAGAACGCTGTTACCTGTCGGGTGCATAACTGGATTTATAGCGTTGCTTGTCCTAGCTGAGCGAGATTTCGACTCAACCCTTGTGATTTTGGGTCTAGTTGCAGGGATGCTCTTGCTGGTAGGGATTCCAAAGACTTGGTTGTTGGGTGCAGCGGTGGGTGGAGCAGCCCTGACCTATTACCAATTATCTGAGCCATTTCGTAGAGCGCGAGTGTTTGTTTTCCTTGACCCTTGGAAGGACGCCCTCGGCACTGGCTACCAGTCAATAGCCGGGTATACGTCGCTTGCCCTAGGGGGTTGGTTTGGTACGGGCCCCGGTACGAGTACCGCGAAGTGGGGATTCCTGCCCGTTGCTTACTCTGATTTTGTCTTTGCGGTTATTGGTGAAGAGTTTGGGGTCGCAGGGTGCCTAGCTGTTGTGATCGGTTTTATTGCATTCGGCGTGATTGGTTTCAAAATTGCTCTTTGCGCGCCTGATCGATTCGGGACTCTCCTAGCGAGCGGGCTCACCCTGACTGTTCTGATCCAGGCAGCGATAAATATCGGGATGGTTGTTGGGATCGTCCCTGTCTCTGGCTTAACCCTTCCATTTATCTCCTACGGGGGAACCTCGCTGATACTGATGCTCAGCGCAGCGGGCATACTCTGCAACATTGCTTATCAAGGCAAGCCCCGTGTCGCTTCAACCAAGGCAACACCTAAAGCCAAATCATCCAGAGGGTGAAGAAGATCGCGAACTCTGCGCGCAGCGATACTGGCGAATCAGGCTCAGTTCGAGACTCAGACCCACTTCAAGACTCGGAACCTAGATCTAATCGACTTCGAGTCGTGATCGCTGGGGGTGGCACTGGAGGGCACGTCTATCCGGCGCTCGCTCTAGCGGATGCCCTAATAGATCGTGGGGTAAGCGGAGAGAGAATTCGCCTTATCGGAGCGCGTCGCGGGATTGAGGCGCGGCTGTTCCCTGAAACTCCCTTCACGTTTACGTTGCTCTCGCTTCGCGGTCTCGATCGGAGTAAAAATCTGATCTCGGTCTGGCAAAATATGGTTGCAGTTGCATCACTGATACTCGGTGTGTTTCGAGTTGCGTGGATGCTTCTACTCAACCGCCCCGATTGCGTTGTCGGAGTCGGTGGCTATGCCTCAGCGCCGTGTGTAGTTGCTGCAAGAATCCTCGGAATCCCAGTAGTGGTGCACGAGCAGAATGCCTCTCCGGGTCTGGTGAATCGCTTGGCTGTTCGACTCGGTGCTCGCGCTGCGATCTCTCTGCCCGGTACCCCCCTAAAGGGATGCGTGCTTACCGGGAATCCAGTGCGAAGCGCAATATCTGAGATTACGCGTACCCCGAACCAGCTCAGGCCTCTAATCGGCATAGTCGGGGGGAGTCTTGGTGCTGGCCGCCTAAATGATGCAGCGCTTGGGCTTGCATCGCGATGGGGAATGCGCACAGATGTGAGCGTTCGCCATGTCACAGGGCCTCGCTTCTTGGAGTCATGCAAGAGCGCGTATAAGACTCAGCGTTCACCCAATGATGTTCTCGATTATCAGATTGTCGGGTACGAAGAGCAGATGGAGAGACTCTATGCCGGAGTCTCACTCCTCGTATGTAGAGCTGGAGCCCTTACCGTCGCGGAAATTTGCGCGGCTGGCGTGCCATCAATCCTGATCCCATGGCCGGGGGCTGCAGGCGATCACCAAAGTAGAAATGCAGAGGCGTTGGTCAGCGCAGGGGGAGCGGTCCTTCTATTAGATGCCGATTGTGATGAGGCCAAACTCGACTCCCTCTTAGCTCCGTTGCTTGCCGATAGTCAGCGGTTAGCAAGAATGAGTGCAGCTGCACTCACGCTTTCACTCCCAAATGCAGCGCGTGATCTTGCGATTCTTGTGGAGGAGGTCTCGAATGCCAGCACCTGAGCAAGACGGACGGTTGGACCTTACGACTATCCGCACTATCCACATTGTCGGCGTCGCTGGGCACGGAATGAGTGCACTCGCCGCAGTCCTCGCGGAGCTTGGGCACCATGTATCAGGGACAGATATTGCGCCGAGCCGGCGAATGGAGCGACTCTCCCTTCTAGGGGTCACCTGCAGCGTTGGGCAGCGGCCAGAGAATATTCCAGAGAACTGCGATGCCGTTGTGATATCGACCGCAGTTCCTCTTACAAATATTGAGGTAGTCACTGCGAACGAGCGTGGAGTCCAAGTGTTTCACCGCTCCGACGCGCTTGCAGGGGTAGTGGCGCAGCGCCGCGGGATAGGCGTTGCCGGAACACATGGCAAGACAACTACTTCCTCAATGGTTACCTTAATTATGCGCGCAGCAGGAATGAATCCTTCGTTCGTAATTGGAAGCGAACTCAATGAGGTGGGTACTAACGCTGCAATGAGCTCAGGTGAATGGCTCGTTGTCGAGTCTGATGAGAGTGATGGGTCCTTCCTAAAGTTCGATCTCAATGCTGCAATCATCACCAACATTGAGAAAGATCACCTCGGATTCTGGTCAACCATGGATCGGCTAGAGGCAGGTTTTGAAGTATTCGCAGAGCACGTAGATGGTCCGGTGATTTTCTGCGCGGATGACCCAGTGACGCTCAGATTGGCACAGATACATCCCAATGCTGTGACCTACGGATGGGCCGAGGGTGCTGATTATCGAGTCACTAATTACCGCAGCGGAAAGAGCGGTTCAGAGTTCACTCTCGAGATCGAAGGAGTAGTTGCTGGAGAGTTAGCGCTCCCTCTCCTTGGATCCCACAATGCACAGAACGCCACTGCCGCTGCTGCATTAACAATGAGCCTCGGTGTCTCATTCGAGGACGTGAGGAGCGCTCTCGCAGGATTCGGTGGAGTCTCACGCAGATTCCAGTTCAGGGGCGAGCGAGATGGCGTTACCTTTGTTGATGATTACGCGCATTTGCCGAGCGAGATAAAGGCCACACTGCGTGCTGCAAAAGAGGGAGGATGGCATCGGATAATCGCTGTTTTCCAGCCATATCGATATCTCCGAACAATGCTGATGTGGCGAGATTTCGCAGATGCCTTCGAGGGTGTTGACCACCTAGTGCTGACCGATGTCTGTGGAGCGAGCGAGGAACCGATTCCTGGTGTGACAGGTCGGCTGGTGCTTCAAGCTGTCCTCGACGCGCATCCAGAGATGTCCGTCTCATATTTTCCTCATAGGTCGGAGTTGGTCTCAAACGTTCTGAAATATGCCGGTCCGGGTGATCTTGTGCTCACCCTTGGCGCAGGCGATCTCACTACGGTTCCAGATGAATGGGTAAACGGGTGAGAGCTTTGAGCTCTGAGTTCGACGCAGCTTTCAATATTCTGAGTCCAGATTTTGGGGATCGTGTCGAGCGCGCAGCGCCCCTATCTCAGTTCACTACATATCGTTTAGGTGGACCGGCTGAGATTCTCGTGCGGGTCAGAAATGTGCGCGAACTCGGCATCCTTGCAAC
>CALQAT020000139.1:0-4764 GCA_943328625.2 Bordetella parapertussis
CGGAAACATACAGGGAAGCGTCTCTGCATCTGCGGCACACTCTGGGTCCATTCCAAAGAACGCAGAGCTCTTTAGGCGAATCTGCCTCACGCGTTTATCTTGGAGTGATGCAATCACCTTTTTTGGATCAGCCCAGGTGTAGTACTCGCCGGTCTCAGGCTGCCAAATATTGGAGGATGATCCGCCATAGACAGGCCACCTCCCCGGCGCCTGAACTCCCGCATCGAATATGGGCCGATCATTGGTTGCGTCGAACTCCCTGACCGGCCTAAAACTCCACGCGTGGTCTGGCGAGTCGAGGCGGGGAGACTCTCTGAGCTGAGCGAATACTTCAGCAGCAAATGTTGTTGGTAGTTGCGGGAAAGCTGCTCCACTTGAAGACGAGCGGATTAGGGCAACATCAATAGAGGCAAAGTTTGAACTGCTCGTGCTGAAACTCTGTCGATCGTGGAACGGCCCAGCAATCCGCACTACTCCAGCGGGTGAAGAAGATTTTGTAATCTGCACCAGCACAATCGAGTATCTGCCATCAACTTCGGTAAAGACCCAGTTACCCGTATTGGTGACGGTAACAACGCTCACATCACCTGACCCCAAAGTCTCCTCTCTCCACGGAGCACTCCCTGCGGAGTTGAGAAGCGTTCGAGGGAACACACAAGCAAGCGAGCCATCGGCTCGCAAGAGCGACCAGTTGCGCCAGGCGAAGACCCGGTAAAGATCAATGTCCCCTGTGCCTAGGCCAGGGAATGGGCCTGCAAGGAGAACTTTGCGAAGTTGCGCAACACGCTCAATCTCCGTCTCCATCTCAACAAGCATTTCCGGCCTAGAAAGTCGCAGGGAGCTGATTCTGGATTTCATATCCTTTGCGTTCATACCCAGCAGCCCTGGAGAGACCCGCAACCAAAACTTTGGCTCCTCAACCATGACCTCCTCCCATGGAGGGTTACCGACAAGCACATCGAAGCCCGGGTTATCGCGTAAGAATACTTCTGGGAATAGCACCGGCATGTGCCCGGGCTGAAGGGGCTTGAGCACACTCTGCGCTTCATCGCCCGCAGCTTTCTCGGCCATCTTCATCGGGTCTACCCCGTCTACGAGGTCTTGACGCCCGATGCGCGTGAGCACCGCGGCATCGAAGAGCAACCGCGCTGTCTGCGCTTCTTCGCGTGCCTTCTTTACTGCTCTAGATGCTGCCTGTGCTTCCTTGCGATCTATCTCGGCCAATCGCGATACATCAACAAGCACAGTGCGCGCACGATCTAGTGCGTCTTTGATGGGATCGTCAAAGATCGTTAGTTGACCTTTGCGCATCGGTACGAGCACATCTAGTGCCTCATCTACCGTACCTATACCGGTGAGGCTATTCGCACAGACAAGATTGTGGTCAAGGCTCGACATAGGTAGTCCGCGCACGAAGGTATGTATCCAGATAGAGACGCGAGCAAGCTCGACAGAGATCGGGTTGATGTCGAGCCCATAGATACATCTGCGAGCGATCTGTCGACGTAGTAGCGAAGAGCGCTCGGGCTCAGGAGCATCAGGCCCGGAGGCCTCGCGTGCTGCGTCCTCTAAGAGCTGGAGCTCGAGGTTCACCCCCGGCACGGGATACTCCTCGAGGAACGATGCCATTGCCTGCTCGCAGTGGTCGATCGCAGCCGTGAGAAAATGCCCTGAGCCCATAGCAAGATCTGCGATACGAAAATCGAAGAACATATCGGCTGCACCAGATTGATCTCCGGCCTTTAGTAGCGCTGCTACTTTGGCGAGATGCGCATCTAATGCAGGGTCTAGAGCACGCTCTAGAAGGTGCTCGACAACAAATGTTGGCGTGAAGTATGAGCCGGTACCTTTTCGCTGCCCACTTGTGTTGTGGAAATAGACCCAACCCTTGCGGGCGACGATTTCGTCACCAGGTTTTGCGGGAACCCATGTGTCTTTTTCGTCAACTGTGAGGTTGGTCTCAGCCAAACCGAGGCTGGATTCGAGGAGGCCTTCGTAGATGGTTCCAAATTCGCGTACACCGAGGGTGCGGAAATCAACCGGTCCGCGAGTCCCCTCGTCATCATCGTCTATTAGCAACGCTCGCAATGCTGGCCCGATAACCGAGTTAGGGATAGAGAGCTGGTCAATGTCTGCACTCTCCGGATGGAGTTCAGCATCGGAGGAGAAGAGACCTCCGTTATAAGGAGGAACCCCCCAAGCCTTGTCTCCCTTATCGATAACACGCCAGACCTGCATGAGGTCATCCCACATAGATGAAGACTCGGGGTCGAAGATGTCTTCTTCGGGGCTTGCAAGATCGGCGGCCATTGTCTTGAGTGCATTGCGCGTGTAACGCTCATTCTCGCCATAGGGCAAGAGTTTTCGGTCCTCTGCATATGCTTGGAAAAGCATTCGGAAGAAGATGCGAAGCGTTAGGCGGTAAGCACGATCAAGGCCTTCGCGATCTAGATCAACCCCAGACTCTGCGAGCTGAACACCGACATGGACAGAGAGCTCGGGGATGATGTCGTCGTATACGCGATCCCGGAGGCGTGCCCCGAGGCGCACTGCATACTGCGCGCTCGATGCGAGTATCTGCGAGGTGGTGCCACCATCGGCGAGCGCATTGGCTGTGAATATGAGGCCTAAGTAGCCGGCCGTCTCTGGGGTTACTAACGCAAGATCGAGCTCAAAGTAGGTCTCAGCAAGGCCCTTGCGCCCTACCCCTACCTCGGGGCGCGCAGGGTAGAGACGGATCTGCGATCCACGAAGGAGCATGACCCAAGGGACTTTTCGCTGCTGAGCAACGAAGAGTCCATAAGCAACTGGAGAGACTTGGAAGCGTGTGGAGTCGGCATCGAAGGCCTCTCCCTCTTCAAGGAGCACCGCTACCGCATGATCTGCATCGACCCCCGAGAGGAGCAGGGCCTGACCGGTTGCATCTGTAGTTGTGAAGCCAAGTGCCTTTACGAGTTCTTCACGGCGCATGCCAAGCAACGGCATCGCTGTATTTGTTGCTGGCTCCCAATCGGAGCGACTGCGAACACCGGTGCGCAATTCATGCGTGGCGAATAGCCCAGAGTTCGCAACACCGGGGAGAAAGTCTTCACCGGTTGTATTCGTGCTCGATGCAGCCATCGCATCAAGTAGAGCGCTAATCCTCTGTCGAGCAGCCGGCCCATTGGGTTCGTCAAGGCCGGTCTGAAGGAGCCGCTGCGCATGCTCGATCGGCATTGGCCCAACAACGGAGCCTTGAGGATTTGGGCCAAAGAGCCAAGCGTTGCCCGCTCCTATTGCAGTTACGACAACTGGGTTCTGTCGATTGTTGAGGCGAGCCTTATGAAGAGCGGCGAGTCCCTCGCGGGTTGGGGTGATCCCTAGTGCTAGGTGAGCGCTCGCGACCTCAAGAGCAAGACCTGGGTCTCCTTTACCGCAGACGACCGTCTGAGGATTGAGGCCCTGCGCGACCTTTGCCGGGCGCTGCCACTCAAGACTGCGTGTGCCACTAAGGCCCAACTCCCCTGACTCGCCCATGTGCTCTTCTGCCCCTTTTCGCGCTGAATTGCTGCGCTCAACTTTGACCCCACTCGAACCTCTGCAGGGTAGTAGGCCAATGGGACAAGGTGCGAGAGCGGCTGGTGTGGGAGTTGCCTACAGGTTTGCCCAGGGAGTTGAGCTCCCAAACGCCCATACGCTGGCTTCGCCTACTCTCTAGCCACCGACAACAGTAGGGGGCATTGTGCAGACGTGGTCAGAGACAGAACTTGGTTTTAGGCGAGAGCGATATGCGGCGCTAAAAGCGGAGTGGGAGGCGGTTAGGTCCGTCTCGCCTGAGTACCAAGCCTCCCAAGTTGACCCTCCCCGTCTGCTGCTCCGACCAACGATTGAGGCGTTCATTGCGGGCTCAAAGACTTTGGCAGAGCTTCACAACGATATTGGTGAATTCGCGTTCGCTAATAAATGGATGGCATTCAGCGGCCCTGCCGGACTCATGTTCTTTAATCAGATCATGAAAGATAGTGACACTGTCAGAGCGGAGGAAATCTTGCGGGCGGCCCTAGCGACCCCTCCCGGACTGATCGAAGCACAGCGATCCATAGATGATCTAGCGGAATTCATCGCAGCAACTCGAAAACGCGGAAGCGGCGCAGCTATTGCTCGCGCTCCGTTCTTCCTATCCTGGTTTTGGTGGGTACTCAGTGATAAATGGCACCCAATCTGGCCTAACGCAGAGAGGGGAGCTCGGAAGATCGGTTGGCTCTTAAAGGAGGGCGAAAGCCAGGGGGATCGCTTCGGGTCTTATTGGAGTCTCAGTAACGAACTTAGTGATGACGCTGTTGAGGTCGCGACAATTTTGTCGTGGATGGGTAGGGCTGATAGCCGATTCGGCACTGATCCGACTCTCCGCAAACGCTGCGCCAGGAGCGGTGAACTTTTTCTACCCTTCCCACGTGACCCTAATCACCCAGATTTCATTGAGAGCAGCAAGAACATTGAGGTTGGGCTGGCCGAGCTCAAACGCATTGGTGGGCAAATGGAGAGTTTGGTGGAGAGCACCACTGGCGCCAAAGTGACTATCAAGGTTCCAGGCAAACATTGGGTGAAGAAGGACCTTGCTTTAAGAGACTCGAACTGGGTTGCTTGGCAGATTGAGGGGAAGAAGGAAGAGGTTCCATACATCCGCCTCATCGTTACCCACTCAGAGATCACACTTTCCATCACCCCGGCTGGCAACCGAAACCGCAAAGGTTATCTCGGGGAAGTGAGAACAAGAGTTGGCGA
>CALQAT020000140.1:0-4742 GCA_943328625.2 Bordetella parapertussis
GATGGTGAAGTAATCATCATCGAGGCCAATCCGCGAGCCTCTCGCACTGTTCCGTTCGTGAGTAAGGCAACGGGGGTACCGCTTGCGAAGATTGCAGCTCGAGTGATGCTTGGAGCGAGCCTGAGCGAACTTCGAGTTGAGGGGCTGCTCCGCCCGGCTTCAGATGGAGGGCACATTTCGGTCAAGGAGGCAGTGCTTCCGTTTAATCGTTTCCCGACGGTCGATACGGTGCTCGGCCCCGAGATGCGATCCACCGGCGAGGTAATGGGGATCGACCGATCCTTCGGGCTTGCCTTCTGGAAGAGCCAAGCCGCAGCTGGTAACCGACTCCCAGACTCCGGGACTGTCTTCTTCTCCCTTGCAGATCGCGATAAGCGCCAGGGATTGGTCGCTGCCCATCGTTTTGCTGAGCTTGGATTCGGGATTGTCGCCACATCGGGTACAGCCGCTGCACTAATCGAGGATGGAATACCTGTAGCGAAGGTGATCGGCAAGGTCGGGGACGATGATGGCATAGACGCAGTCGACCTGATTGAGTCTGGAGAGATTGTCCTCGTTGTTAATACACCGCGCGGGCGCGGGCCTCGCGCTGATGGCGATCACATTCGACGTGCCGCCACGCGTTGTCACGTGCCATGCCTAACGACAGTTGCCGCAACACTCGCCGCCGCTGCTGGTATCGCCGAATCAACCACTCGAGAGGTCTCAGTGCTATCTCTTCAGGAGTATCACCGTGATAATCAAATGAAGTTTGGGGTTTGATGCCGCAATGAATCTCTGCGTGATAGCGACTGGAGGCGGCCAGGGATGAGTTCAAGAGGCCGCCGACTTGATTCGATCGATTCATCCGCAGTGCTTGGCCCTCTGCGCCTTAGGTCCCCAATCGTCGCGGCCTCAGGAACCTTTGGGCACGGCGACGAGGTGGCGAGGCTCTGCCCGCCCGATCGACTCGGTGCGGTTACCGTTAAATCGCTCGCACCATATGAGTGGGAGGGTAATCCTGCACCGAGACTCCACCCCGCAGCGGCCGGAATGCTCAACTCTGTTGGGCTACAGGGCCCGGGAGTTGAGCGGTGGATAGCGGAGGATCTACCGGCTCTCAAGGCGATAGGTGCTGAGGTAATCGTCTCAGTCTGGGGGCGCAACGTCCACGAATTTGCTGAGGCTGCATTGATGCTCGCTCCTTGTGCCGTCGATCTACTTGCGGTAGAGGTAAACGTCTCATGCCCCAACCTTGAGGACAGGTCGCGAATCTTCGCGCACTCCGTAGAGGCAACTTCAGCAGTAGTAGATGCAGTGGTGGCAGCCAAACTCGGGATACCAGTCCTAGCGAAACTCTCGCCTAATACAGATGAATTACCTGAGATAGCGGCGGCCGCTGTAGAGGCTGGAGCCGATGTGCTGACGCTTATAAATACTCTTCTCGGGTTCTCGATAGATGCTGAGTCGCGTCGACCTGTGCTTGGTGCGGGTCGTGGGGGACTCTCTGGAGCAGCGATCAAACCAGTAGCGCTGCGTGCTGTCTACGACGTGACTCAGGCGTTACCCGGTGTTCCAGTCATCGGTACTGGTGGTATCTCAACAGGCCGCGATGCGGTTGAGATGATGATGGCGGGAGCAAGTGCAGTAGGGGTCGGGACCGCAACTTTTAGAGAACCGCGAGCCTCCCTCCGTATTCTCGATGAGTTACTTGAGTGGTGTGCAGGCCACGGAGTTGCACGTGTAAGTGACCTAACCGGATCGTTGGAGACAAGATGAATGATTTTGCAAGTGGCGCTCCAGAGTCAGTTCGCTCGCGCCTTGTTCTGCCCCTCGACGTCGGCGATCTATCCGCCGCAGTGGCGGTGGCCAAGCGCCTCGCTCCATGGTTCGGTATCGCAAAAGTGGGGCATGAGTTATTCGCTGAGGCAGGCCCCGAGGCAATCGAGCGCATGCATCAACTAGGCATGGCCGTTTTCTGTGATCTAAAACTCCACGACATTCCAAATACAGTTGAGCGAGCAGCCCGCGCACATGCCCGCCATGGCGTAGAGATCATCAACGCCCACGGAGCCGGTGGAGTTGAGATGCTAAAGGCATTCGTAAACGGCGCCAAGGAGGGCGCAGCCGATGTCTCTGCTCCCTCCCCAATCACACTTGCAGTTACGGTCCTAACCTCGGAGTCTGATGCCTCTGCCTTCGCAACTCGCCTCGGTTATGCGGTCGAGGGTGGATGTGATGGTGTCGTCTGCAGCGCCTTAGAGACGGAGCTTGCAGCGGCGAGAGGCATGAAGGCAATGGTTCCGGGAATTCGACTTGCTGGAGGAGATCTACACGATCAGCAGCGAGTCGGAACCCCAGGTGCGACGATTGCATCCGGCGCCACATGGCTTGTGGTTGGGCGTGCAGTAACCGGCGCTTCAAATCCTGAGGAGGCTGCGGGTCTGGTGGCTGCAGAGGTATTCGCGGTGATTGGTTAGCGCCTTCATTCGGCTGAGTTAATTCTCCGCCTTCGAAAGTCTCAGGGGTGCCTTGTATGATGGGCGCTTCTTCCTCCATTTATTTTTATCCTTCAGTATTCGAGAGGCCCTCAGTTGAGTAATCCCCCAACCCTCACCGATGAGCAGCGCAGCGCCGCACTTGTAAAAGCAGGTGAGGCGCGACGCGTGCGCGCCGAGGTCAAGATGCTCCTAAAGCTTCATCGCATTACGCTCGCAGAGTTATTTGAGCGATCAGATACAGATGAAATTGTTGCGAAACTAAAAGTTGTAAGCGCTCTTGAGTCTCTCCCCGGAGTGGGGAAGGTACTGGCGCGTCGTACAATGGCTGATCTTGAGATCGCAGAGAATCGCCGCCTGAGAGGTCTCGGCCCTAAGCAGCGATTGGCGCTCCTAGCAATCTTCCCTGAGAAGTCACAGAAGTAACGGAGCAGTCTTGGCATTCTTAATTGTTATAGCTGGCCCAAGTGGCGTTGGGAAAGGCACCGTTGTGCGAGCCCTTGTAGCGCGTGATCCGTCGCTCTGGGTATCCGTCTCTGCTGCCACTCGCCCTAAACGAGCCGAAGAGGTAGAGGGGGTCGACTACTTTTTTATGACCCGCAAGGAGTTCCAACGCATTCGTAAAGAGGACGGATTCCTCGAGTGGTTTGAGGTCTACGGAGATCTGAAGGGCACCCCAACGCAGCCTGTGGAGGAGAGACTCGCCGCAGGGACTGACGTGCTTCTTGAGATCGATGTCCAGGGTGCCCTCGCCGTGCGGGAGAAATTCCCAGATGCTTTGCTCATATTCCTCCGCCCGCCAAACCGAGCCGAGCAGAGAAGGCGCTTAGAGGGGCGGGCCGAGGGGGATTCCGCTCAACAGGCTGCGATCGAGACCCGCCTTGCCCAGGCCGAGGTAGAGGAGTCCCTAGCCAGCCGTTTCGATAATGTCGTGACTAATCGAGACTCAGAGGTAGCAGCACGTGAGGTGGCTGCTATCCTTAAGGCCCGTCGTGCTGAGGCCTCAAACTCTGAGGACGCTTGATCATTTAATTCCTGAGCATCTCAGTACCAAGACTTGAGTACCACCGCAACAACCCAGAACCAGAGACAGAACCAGAGACAGCACCAGAGACAGCACCACAACCAAGCAGCCGGTCGTATACCGGATTGCATCAGCTACCCCGCCTAGAGAGGCTCGCTATGGCCGACCGCAGAGACAATTTAATGGAGCCACGACTTGAGTCACTCCTCGACAAAGTGGAGTCCAAGTTTACTCTTGTAACCCTCTCCGCAATGCGTGCGCGCGAGATTAATGACTACTACGGCCACCTTGGAGAGGGACTCGGCAAGATCGTTCCCCCTCAGGTCACCTCGATATCGCGCAAGCCACTCTCCATTGCAATGGAGGAGATCCGCGAGGGAAAGATTATTCAGGGCGAACTAAAGGTTGTCACCTCCCCAGAGGAGCAAGAGGCTGACGCAATTGTTGCAGCCATCGAGGCGCTCTCAGTTGTTGCTGACGAGCCCGGGCCCGACGCCGGCTAGCGAAATGCTCGAGGCGGGCGGCATATCGCCGCTGGCAGGTCGACGCATAGTCCTCGGTGTATCTGCGGGGATTGCGGCGTACAAGGCTGTCGAGATCTGTCGCCGCATGGTTGATGCGGGAGCCTTCGTCTCGCCTGTCCTAACTGAAGACGCACTGAGATTTGTAGGTGCGGTTACTTTCTCTGCTCTCGCCTCCGAACCAGCGCGCACTTCACTCCACGAAGGAGGGGAGACGATTCCCCACACTCGCCTTGGTCAGAGCGCGGATCTCATAGTTATAGCGCCAGCAACTGCAAATATCCTTGCAAAACAGGCCGCAGGGATCGCCGATGACCTTCTCACTGCAACGCTCCTAGCCACGCGTGCCCCTGTATTGGTTGCACCTGCAATGCATACCGAGATGTGGGAGCACCCCTCCGTCCAAGAGAATCTGGCAACTCTTCGGCGCCGTGGAGTATTCGTCTGCGAACCTGAGAGTGGTCGACTCGCTGGCGGGGATGAGGGTGAGGGTCGCCTCGCTGATCCTTCTCGAATTATCGCTGCCGCAGAGGAGATTCTCTCGCGTGGGCACGACCTATCGGGCCTTCGTATTGTCGTAACCGCAGGCGGTACCCGCGAGGCCATTGACCCGGTTCGCTTTATCGGCAATCGATCCTCTGGAAAGATGGGGCACGCAATCGCTCAGGTGGCCAGTGCTCGTGGCGCAGCCGTCACCTTGATCACTACATCGAGCATCCC
>CALQAT020000141.1:0-4734 GCA_943328625.2 Bordetella parapertussis
CACGTCGGATAGCGCAGACGCGACAACGCCGCCGGCGGGCACCAGCGGCACTGTCATCCGTCTTACAGAGGTTCTGCCTTCTCAGGCCTTACTGGTATTCGTATGACTGGTATTCGTCTGACTGGTATTACTCCGGGCGGATGCTGGATGCATCTACCCGTCGAGTGCCCGAAGGCGCTCTAGAACTACCGTCAACTGCTCGGGGGCAGGTGGCGGCGTTACCACTACAGGTGCTGGCGTTGCTGTCGATCGGCCCGAGGCGTTAGAGGTGGATCCTCCAGAGCGAGGTGCTGATGCGACAGGTCGCGCTGACCTTTGTTGCGGGGCTGGGGCTCCGGTCGATGGAGCCTGTGGGCTCACAGCGGGCTGAGAGTCGGTCTGCATGAATACCTCAGAGACGTAGATGCCTCCGTTGATACTCACTACTCCGATTCCCACGTACCGGAACCCCGGATCTACGAGATTCTTGAGGTGAGACGCAGATGCGATAAATGCGTTGTTGATGCCGTTGACATCCCCGCCTCGCCCAACATTCTCTCCGAGGTGCGTCCACTCTCCGGGCGCACCGTCAGTGAGCACTGAGTGTGAAAGGACGCCGGTGTCAGCCATGTGCTGTGCCCATGCCTCGGCCTTAGCCGTGAGTGTGCCATTTGACTGAAGGGCGGGGAGTCCGCGGCTAGCGCGGAGTGAGTTGGTGAGTGAAATGAGCTGCGAGGCTGCTGCGGAGTCTGCGGCGCCGGCAGTTGAGATCGAGGAGATGCTCGGGAGGAAGCCGAGAGAGGCGAGCAAAAGCACTGAAGTTGCGATGAGGCTTCTTGCGGCCTTTGTGACTCTCATAACTCTTCCCCCGTTCTCTAGGGGAAATCCGCTCTGGACTTCCCGACGGGTTTCGTATCGGCGCGTGTCTCAGATTTCTTTAATGCGGGTACTCTCAAGACTCATGAGGTGCTCCCCACAGCCGAAAAAGCCCGAGAATCCAGGGGTAAGCCCCTCTGCCGAGGCAAATCGAATAGGGGTTCAAGCACGCAGGTTGGGCGTATTTCTCCTTTGCGGCGCCTTATTCGCTGCCTGCGGAGCGAATGGAGTGAGTGATCAGGCCAAATCTGGAGGAGAGAATCCAGAGGCCTCGAGCCCGGCATCCAAGAGAGAGTCTTTGACGGTGTCGGTTCCGTCATCGGCAGCCTCGGCGGTCACCCGCATCGCTGATGGTTTTGAGCGCTCTAATAGAGGGGTGAAGGTGTTGATCAACGCAGGGCCATCGAACGCACTCGCTTCCCAGGTCTCTAGTGGAGCGGAGGTAGATGTTCTGCTCTCCGCTGATGCAGCGACGCTGAGCGGGCTGATTGCAGAGAAGAAGATCAGCAGTCCGCGCATATTCGCACTTAACCAAATGGCACTCGTTGTGTCGCTTCGTGCAGCAGGGATAAAGCGACTGAGCGATCTAACGAACGCCAGCGTTGTTGCGCTGTGTGCAGAGTCGGCACCATGTGGTGGATATGCGAAGCGTGTGTTGGCGCGAGCTGGGGTAACTATCAAGGCGTCACAGATCACGCGAGGAATGGATGCTGCATCGACGCTTGGTGCAGTGCGTTTTGGAGATGCTGACGCAGCGATCGTCTACGAAACCGATGCGCGTGCTGCAGGCAAGAGCGTTCTGACGCGTCAGATTCCTAACCGTTTCAATGAAGTAGCTAAGTATCCAGCGGTGGTTGTGCTGGCATCCAAACATATGAAGGAAGCGAAGGCTTTCGTGCGTTACCTCAAGACGCCGTTTGCCAAGCGGGTGCTTACGAGAGCTGGGTTCAGCACTCCATGAAGAGCGGCGAAGTTGGCAACAAAGTAAATAGGCGACGTGTCGAGGCGCCATCGCGTATCGCAGTAGCGCTATCGCTGCTGGCGGTGCTCTTTGTGGCACTACCGGTAATTGCTCTTCTACGTGAAGTTGCGTGGTCGCGACTGATCTCCGATCTCACAACCCCTGAGGCCCGATCGGCGTTGAGGCTCTCCTTGCTCTGCTCAATATCGGCAACGGCACTTGCCGCTGCGCTCGGATTGCCTCTTGCTTGGGTGCTTGCACGGGTTGAGTTTCGAGGGCGCGGTTTTGTTCGTGGTCTGGTGTTGCTCCCACTCGTTGTTCCACCTGTTGTGGCTGGGGTTGGGCTGCTTGCAGCCTTTGGGCGAAATGGCATGCTCGGCGGCACTCTCAACATGCTCGGTATTCGCATCACGTTCACGCCAATAGCGGTTGTGATAGCGGAGGCCTTTGTCGCTCTTCCCTTCTTAGTGCTTGCTGTAGAGGCAGGAATTCGCAGCATTGATCGCCGTTACGAAGACGCTGCACGCACTCTCGGAGCGTCACGCAGTCTTGTCATGCGGCGTATAACGCTGCCCCTCCTTGCTCCATCGCTAGCGGCTGGTCTCGCACTCGCATGGGCCCGCGCACTTGGCGAGTTTGGAGCGACAATAACTTTTGCAGGCAATATTCAGGGGCGCACCCGCACAGTGCCACTCGCTGTTTACCTGCTTCTAGATTCAAGCCCTGATGTTGCGATTGCTTTAAGCCTGTTGCTTGTTTCGATCTGCGTTGTTGTTCTGGTCACACTTCGCACGCGGTGGATCGGGGCAATTCGATGAGTCTCGTGGCGCAGATACAGGTGCTCGTCGGCGAACTCGATCTCTCGGTGGATTTCGAAGCAGCGCCGGGCGAGACAATCGCGATCCTTGGCCCCAATGGGGCGGGTAAGACCACTCTGGTTCGTGCATTAGCGGGTCTGCAGCCAATCGATAGCGGGCGCATAGTTCTGGACGAGCGGGTTTTGGATCAGCGCTCCGGCCCAGGCAAGGAGATATATGTTCCTCCGGAGCAGCGCGATGCTGGCGTTCTGTTCCAGGACCTAGCGCTGTTCCCCCATATGAGCGCCCTCGCGAATGTCGCGTTTGCACTCGAGTCTGGTGGAGTCCCTAAGCGAGAAGCAGAGAGACGAGCCCTCGCGCTTTTAGGGAGTCTTGCTATCGGGTCTGTAGCCGGGGCGCGGCCAGCTTCGTTATCGGGGGGCGAGGCTCAGCGTGTCGCCCTCGCGAGAGCACTTGTGCGTGAGCCGAGAATGCTGCTCCTCGACGAACCGCTCTCCTCCCTCGATGCCTCAACGCGCAGCAATACCCGAGCGACTCTGCGCGAGGTGTTGGAGGGATTCGATGGCGTGAGGATCATTGTCACCCATGATCTAGCCGATGTCGTTGCCTTGGCTAGTCGCGTTCTTGTTCTCGAGAGCGGAGCCATTACGCATCACGGGAGTATTCGAGAAGTTCTAGCCAACCCTTCCTCGGATTATGTCCGTCACTTGGTCTCCCAGAACCCAAATATTTAGCCACGAGAGGCTGGCTCTAAATCCGCTCTCCAAATCCGGGCGATTGGGGAATTAGAGCGCGAGCGCTCAATCTCTGAGAGACTCCCTACCCGTGAACCTTGCAGCGCTACTCCTCGCCTCGGCTGACAGCCGCCCGGAATCTATTTCTGTGATTGAGGGCGAGCGCTATGTAACGTCCTCAGAGCTTCGAGGGCTTGCATCCGCATTTGGCGTAGCGTTAAGCGCCGCCGGCGTTGCTGTTGGTGATCGTGTTGCTATCGCTAGCGGCAACGACCTTGCTTTTGTTGTTACTTATTTAGGCGCTCTCTGGGTTGGAGCCATTGCTGTTCCACTTAACCCGCAGGCTCCATCTGTTGCTGTAGCGGAGGAGCTTGAGCGCGTCGGAGCAAAAATATTGGTCTGTGGGCGCGCAGGCAGCATCCACCTAGGCCTGGTCGGTGCAGTTTCTTTTGAGGAGCTGATGCAGTCCGGAGAGTCTGCACCGTCGGCGAGCGTCTCTGCAGTTGAGCGTGAAGATAGCGATGTCGCCGTGCTGCTCTATACCTCTGGAACCGCTGGCGCGCAGCGCGCCGCGATGCTTACTCATGGAAACCTTGCCTCGAATATCAAACAAGTTCTTGATGACACTGGCCTTGCAATCACATCGGATGACCTATCGCTCGGCGCGCTGCCGTTCTTCCACGTATTCGGATTGAACGTTGTGCTCGGCGTCACCCTTGTCGCTGGTGGAGCGGTCGTACTGATTGATCCTTTCACTGCGCCCGAGGCAATCGATTTAATCCGTCAGCACTCGATCACTGTCGTAGCTGGTGTTCCAGTGATGTTCGATGCCTTCAGCGCTGCGGATAGCCAATTAGGCGAGAATCTCGGCTCGGTACGCTTAGCTGTGTCTGGCGCCGCGACGCTCTCCGCCAAATCATCTGCAGCGTTTACACAGCGTTACGGCGTAACTATCCACGAGGGCTACGGACTTACTGAGGCATCTCCGATCGTTACCAGCACTGCATCTGGAGGCGCTGCTCGCATCGGATCAATCGGTCCGAGTGTTCCAGGAGTAGAGGTTCGTTTAGTGGGACCCGATGGTACAGATGTCTCTGCCGGTGACCCGGGGGAGATCTGGGTGCGAGGCCCAAATGTTTTCGCCGGATACTGGGGAGACCTCGAAGCGACTCAACGCGTGCTCACTGACGGTTGGCTCCACACCGGTGATGTTGCGGTCTCTGATGAAGATGGGTACTTGAGTCTTGTTGACAGGCTTAAAGACTTGATCATCGTCTCTGGCTTCAATGTCTATCCGGCCGAGGTTGAGGATGTGCTTCGTACGCACGCCAGTGTTGTCGATTGTGCCGTGGCCGCGATTCCAGAC
>CALQAT020000142.1:0-4706 GCA_943328625.2 Bordetella parapertussis
ACTTGTCTTTGCGTACTCAAGAGATGCGCGAATTAGGCGCTTAGATCCAAACTCTGAGATCGGCTTAACACCGAGTCCGGATCCAGGGCGAATCTCCCAACCGAACTCCTCTCGGCAGAACTCGAGGAGGCGAGTCGCTTCGCTGCTGCCACCCTCAAGTTCGAAACCCGCATAAACATCCTCAGTATTTTCGCGGAAGATAACCATGTCTACAAGCTCTGGGCGCTTTACTGGGCTCGGCACGCCCTGGAACCAACGCACCGGACGCAGACATACGTAGAGGTCGAGGAGTTGGCGAAGAGCAACATTGAGGCTTCTAATGCCGCCGCCGATTGGAGTTGTGAGCGGACCCTTTATTCCAATGAGGTGATCGTTAAATGATGCAACCGTCTCATCTGGCAGCCAGTTACCAGTCTGGTTAAATGCTTTCTCTCCAGCAAGTACCTCAAGCCATGAAATTTTTCGCTTGCCTGCGAATGCTTTCTCGACAGCTGCATCGAGCACCAACTGCGCCGCAGGCCAAATGTCCACGCCGGTTCCGTCACCCTCGATGAATGGGATGATCGGCTGATCAGGGACGTTTAGTACTCCATTGGTGAGGGTTATCTTCTCTGGCATCTCGTGCATCCTTGTCTTGGTTTGATATTGATGTTCTTAAATTTTGAAGTCTTCTCAGCCGACAATTGCTGCCACTAAGAGAGTTAGGGCATAGACGGCTGCTACTCCCCCCATCATGACCCAGAGTGCGCTGCGACCTAGGGGTCGGGGGCGTTCGGGGGCATCGTTTGCTAGCCAGAGGTGGCAGCAGGTGCAGCGATCTTCGCCGGGTGGGATGAACTTGTCACAGATTATGCAGTGCTCTGCTTCAAATGCCCTATCGCTTGGGTTTGGCGGGAGGTAGCCGTCAAGAGGCCCGGTCATGGCGCCCCGGCGCTTCGCTCTGCGGCCGCTACCGCGTTTGAGAGAAGCATTGCTCTAGTTGTTGGCCCGACTCCCCCTATGCGCGGAGTAATCCACCCTGCGACCTCGCCACACGCCTCGTCAATATCTGGGATGAGGCGACGACCTTCTCCAAAACTGATTCCCGCGCTCACAAGAGCTGCACCTGGTTTGACCATCTCCGGCGTTACAACCGATGGACTACCAACCGCAGAGATCAAAATATCTGCCTGACGCGTGTAGTAACTGAGGTCCGGTACTCCAGTGTGAATGACGGTTACTGCAGCATTGGCATGGGCACGTTTTAGCGCTAGCAAATTTGCTAGGGGGCGGCCGATAGTCAGGCCGCGCCCGATGATTACAACATGCTTGCCTTCAATCTCCACTCCGTTGAATGCGAGGAGCGCTTGGATGCCCGCGGGTGTACAAGGAATCGGAGCGTTGGATCCCATAACAAGGCGACCAAGGTTGACGGGGTGGAGTCCGTCTGCATCTTTACTCGGGTCAATCGCCATTAGAGCTGCCTCATCATCAAGGCCATTTGGAAGCGGCAGTTGAACAATAAACCCATCTATTTCAGGGTTCACGTTGCAGCGATTTATAGCGGCAATAACATCGGCCTGAGATGAGGTGGCCGGGAGATCCTCGCGGTATGAGTTGATTCCGATCTCTGCACAATCTTCGTGTTTCATGCGAACATATGCTGCGCTGTTTAGGTCTTCGCCCACAAGAACTGTTGCAAGTCCCGGGGTGATGCCGCGTTCACCTAATGCGAGCGTTCGTGCGTGGAGATCCGCTTTGACATGGTTAAGGAAAGCATTGCCGTCGAGCAGAGATGCAGTCACGTGTTGCTCCTCAATAGGTTCGTCACAAGATCAAAATCTAATTCACTAGGTAGCCGTGCTTTAATGCAGAAAGTGACGCTCGCCGGTAAAGATCATTGCCAAGCCGAGTTCGTCTGCTCTCGCTATGACGGCATCATCCCTGACTGACCCGCCTGGCTGAACAACCACAGCCACTCCGGAGCTCGCTGCTGCCTCAACTCCATCTGGGAAGGGGTAGAAGGCGTCGCTTGCGCATGCGCCACCTGCGGCTCGGCCTGCTGCCTTCTTGGCTGCGATCTCTCCGGACTCGACACGGTTCTGTTGGCCTGCGCCGATTCCTACGGCCTGTCCACTGCGGGCAAGCACAATCGCATTGGACTTCACATGCCCACATACTCGCCACGCGAACTCTGCATCGGCCCACTGCTCCTCGGTTGGGGTCGCTTTGGTGACCACACGCCACTCATCTCTTGAGGAGATAAAACTGTGGGCCTCCTGAACCAAGAAGCCCCCAGATATTTGTCGGAGGTGCAGTGCATCGCTTCCGGGGGCAGTTGCTTGGAGCAGCCGAGTATTTTTCCGCTTCTTGCGAAGGATGTCTAAGGTCCCGTCCTCAAAACCTGGTGCTATCACTAGATCAGCCTGAGGCCCGTCAGCCATTGCTGCGGCGGTCTTCATATCAAGCGGGCGATTGAGCGCAATGATTCCCCCGAATGCGGATCGCTCGTCACACGCAAGTGCGCGTTCGTAGGCAGTGACTAAATCTCCTGCCGTTGCAGCGCCGCAGGGATTGGCGTGCTTGATGATCGCTACTGCGGGTTCGTTCCCGAGGTCGTGAGCAAGTTGCCAGGCAGCTTCGGTGTCGTAAATGTTGAGGTATGAAAGCGCAACTCCACCATGTTGAATGACATCGTCCCACCAGGAGGTCTCATTCACGCGGCGGTAGCGAGCACCCTCTTGATGCGGGTTCTCACCGTAACGCAGTACCTCATCAGTTCGAGTGAGCGGGATAACGAGGTGACGCGGAAGCTCTTCGTCGCGCTGAAGCCAAGCAACGATCGCAGCGTCATATGCAGCGGTATGGGCGAATGCCTCAAGCGCTAAAAATTTGCGCGTTGACTCCGTCAATGAACCGCGCTCG
This sequence comes from Bordetella parapertussis, assembly GCA_943328625.2. Classification (GTDB taxonomy): domain Bacteria; phylum Actinomycetota; class Acidimicrobiia; order IMCC26256; family IMCC26256; genus IMCC26256. The sequence goes on from CALQAT020000142.1 coordinate 2,905, forward strand.
TTTAGTTCGGCAAGCACTTGGTCGTACTGATCTGGACTCGTTAGGACACCTATCCACGCGTGATTCTTTGCCGCAGCCCTAACCATCGCAGGCCCGCCAATGTCAATCATCTCGATACCTGGCTGCGCTCCGAATGGGTACAGATTTACAACGACAAGGTCGAACGGATCGATTTCAAAGCGCTCAAGGTCCTCTAGGTGTGATGCCTTGGACCGATCGGCAAGTATCCCACCATGAATTTTTGGGTGGAGTGTCACAACTCTGTGGTCGAACATCTCGGGAGCACCGGTAACCGCCTCGACCGGCGTGACCTCAACTCCTGCTTCCTGCAGAACGCGTGCGGTACCCCCTGAAGAGACGAGCTCTACTCCGGCGGAGCGCAGCCCTTTCGCAAAATCAATCAGTCCAGATTTGTCATAGACACTCAGCAACGCGCGCATTTCAGATTGACCTCTCAGATTTTTGATTCGATTGATTGACTAGTCCGCGAAGGACCGCAGGATAAAGGCGTCGTTCAATTTCTTTAATCCGTTCGTGCAGTGTCGCGACAGTTTCACCTTCGTATATTGGCAACGCCTCTTGAGCCAAGATAGGCCCCTCGTCGACCAAAGTGGTAGCGATATGAACTGTGCAGCCCGTCTCCGCTACTCCTGCACGAAGAGCGTCCTCCACCGCGTGCCAACCCTTGAAATGGGGAAGCAAGGATGGATGAGTGTTGATGATTCGATCTGGGAACGCATCAAAGATTGCCGGGCCAAGAATCGTTCCAAATCCAGCCATTGCAACTAGATCTATGCCAGCTGCCTGAAGTGCGGAGATGACTTGCTCGGTGTACGCATCCCGGTCGAAGTCTCCGGCGAAAGAACCCCGCTCAACGAGTGATGTTCCGATCTGTGCTTCGTGCGCACGCATCAAAGCAGCGCATTCTCGATCGGCAATGACTAAAGCGATTGGGAGTTCGGCCTCAATTAGGGCCTGCAGAATCGTCCCGGTTCCCGATGCCATCACTGCAATCTGCACGCCTCGGAACCTACCCCGAGCAGAGCCCGTTTGGGGGACCAGCACCTCGGGGGACTAGCCAGAGAGACCTGAGGCCTCAGGTCTCCGCTGCGGAGCAATAGGCCTCAAAGGGCAGGGGATCTCTAAGCACGACAGAACGCGGCGCTCGACTTTTAGAAAAGGACAGGCCTCCCCTCCCAGCCTTGTCGCGCCGAATCGGCGGCCGATTCGGCGCGACAGGGCTGGGGGCCCCTAGCGCCTATTTTCGTTTTGGTGTCACATTCGACGCCTACCCTCCTCACGTAGACCCCCAAACCCGCAGCTTCCCCGCTCTGATCTGGAACTAAGACATAGCGAATAGGCCAAAAATGACGCGTTACCGTCCATTCTCACAACCGGGGCGCCGGGAGATTTATCTTCGCCAGGCAACCCTCATTGCATCAGCTGAACTCCTTGAGCAATGCCACCAAGAGACCGCAAGCGCGATGGCGAAGATCCGCATTGAGCTTGGAGAGTTGCGTGACCTGCTCCACCCGCCGAATGGAGAGTTCGGGAACGACCGCGGGCGTCGACCTCGCATCCCGGGCCCTGCTCCGATTGGCCCCCCGGCCGATCCTGCAATTCACGCATGGGGAAAACACCTCAGGTTCGCTGCGCTGGCGGTTCTTGCGCGCGAGCAGCGCCCTCTGACTCTTCCCGAGATCCATAGAGCTCTACATGCGAATGGTTACCGCCTCCATAATTTCGGAAGCGTTAAACAACTTGCAGACGCTCTCGGCTACGAGCACGACATAGGCAGGGCG
>CALQAT020000143.1:0-4686 GCA_943328625.2 Bordetella parapertussis
AGATGATGAGAACTCTTTTGGCGGAGGAAGTTTCTTAAGCCCATGGGACCTCGCCGTTATTGGCCGCAACGCTTTGGCGGTCCCGCGAATCGCAGCCGCTACCAACAGCCGCGAAATTAGCTTCATTGACGTAAGCGGACGACCACACCGCTACATCAACCACAACAAAACACTTCTCAATGGATACGCAGGCGCAAACGGACTCAAGACAGGCTTCACCGACAACGCAGGGCGAACCCTCATCGCGTCAGCAACACGTGACGGACGCACCATGATCGCCGTCGTGTTTGGAACGTATGACACTGCAGGCTGGGCGGGAGCGCTATTAGACCAAGGTTTTGCGAGCGATCCGAGACTCAAAGTGGAGGGCGAGAGACTGCCGCCGGTCCGCATAAAAGAGGCTAAATCAAAGCGTGGAGTGAAAGCCGTCTGCGCTAAGGGAGTGAGTAATCCTGGTGTAGTGGCCGGAGCCAGTGCGGGCGTCAGCACGCCATCTGGGGCAACGGGGAGCACGAGTACCTCCGCTCCCTCAAAGCCATCAACTCCTCAACAGGCAGCATCGGATGACTCCGCCTCAGGACGATCGATCTGGAGCACGATCGGTGCCTGGTTCACTGCGCTAATTGGAGTGCTAGCAGTATTAGTAATTCTCCGAAGGCGAGCAGTACTTCGCAGACGGCGCATGCGAGCAGAGCGGCGAAGAGCAATTGCACGAGCTCAACGCGCTGGATCCATCCACGTAATCGACGCGAAGACCCCCACTGGTCGAGTAGACGCTAGACGCAGGCGTCGTTAATCGTCTGCGAGAGTAGGCCTCTTATTGACGGCTCTATTACTAGCTGTCGTTATTACTAGGAGGCGTTGTTACTAGGAGACTCGAACGGGGGTTGGCTCCCAGGCACGCAAATCTCCAAGGCGCTCGTCGTTCGAGAAGACCTCAACGATGCTCTGCTCGATACGAAGTCGTCGCATGACAACACGCACCTCGTTCTCCTGGTTATAGAGCATCAAAGTCACTGCAACGCCCTGCTCGCCCGCGCGTGCGGTGCGCCCTGAGCGGTGGAGATAATCCTTGTGATCATGGGATGGGTCGTAGTGAATGACTACATCGACACCATCAACATGGATTCCTCGAGCGGCTACATCTGTTGCTACTAAAACCGACATCTTTCCAGCAGAGAAGTCTGCGAGGGCCTTCTCGCGGGCACTCTGGCGCAGATCCCCATGAATCGCTCCAGCCTTAATCCCCTCGCGCTCTAACTGCTCGACGAGTTTGTCGGCACCACGCTTTGTGCTGCGAAAGATGAGAGTGCGATTTACGCCACGAGCAATCGCAGCGGCCACCTTTACCTTGTCGAGTTGATGTACCTGCAAGAAATGGTGGCGCATCTGCTCAACAGTTGGCTCGTTGGACTCCACCTCGTGGAATACCGGATCAATCATGTACTTCTGCACAAGTCGATCAACTGCACCGTCAAGCGTTGCTGAGAAAAGCATGGTCTGGTGCGGTCCGGTAGCGCGGTAGAGAATCTTCTGGACCTGAGGCATGAAGCCCATATCCGCCATGCGGTCAGCCTCGTCAAGGACCATTACCTCAACTCCACTGAGCTCCATCTCATTGCGCTCCATAAGGTCAATGAGGCGACCTGGGGTTCCAACAATGATCTCGACCCCCTTGCGCAGAGCATCTACCTGCGGATCCATCGAGACTCCGCCGTACATGGCTTTGACACTTACTCCAAAGGCTTTTCCTAGCGGAGCGAGAGCGTCTTTTACCTGCACCGCAAGTTCGCGGGTAGGCACTAAAATTAATCCCGTTGGCCGCTTGGGCTCAGCCTTAGAGACTCTCTGCAGCATTGGGACACCAAAGGCAAGTGTCTTGCCTGATCCGGTCTGCGCTTTTCCGCATACATCCCGGCCAGCAATGCCATCTGCGATAGTTAGGTTCTGAATTGCGAAAGGTGCGTTGATTCCTTGTTCGCGTAATGCTTCAATGAGGTCACTCGCGACGCCAAGCGCCTCGAAGGTTGTTGATTCAGTCACAGGTTCTCTACTCACGTTTGTAGGGTTGGGCGTACGCCTTGTTGGGTCGCACTCCATGCCACTCTTAGACCGCTAAACGGCCCCATTGACGCGAGGTTGACCCGCGGGCCATTCGACCCGTTGGCAAAGGATACCCAAAGACGGAAGAATTTAATGATCAGGCACAGCAGTAATGCATTTGCCGACACCCCAATAAGCACCCCAAGAACGTTAGAGAAACATCTACTTTTAGACGTCAAACCCGGCTACATAGTGCCTTTTATGGGCGTTTTATCGGCATTTTACAGCCCTTTTACGGCCGGGAGACTACCAGGGCATTGCTGCGCCGCCATTGGGGCGCAGAATCTGTCCGGTCATGAATGAAGCGCCCGTTGAGCATAGAAAAAGCAGGGTATCTGCAACATCTTGAGCCTCACCAACCCGTCGAAGCGGAGCCATCGACCCGAAACGCTTCTTGTACTTCTCAACGCGCTCAGGGTCTTCGTTGCCCTCTGCATCGGTGTAGTTGTGCCGAGAGAAGTTCGTGTGAATCACTCCAGGCGCAACGGCATTGACGCGGATTCCCTCCGGCCCAACCTCAGTAGCAAGAGTTTTTGTGAGCATTGCGACAGCGGCCTTTGTCATTGCATAGCAGGCAAGTGTTGGAGCAGGGGTGTCGATTGCTCCAGAAGAGATGTTGATGATATTGCCAGAGCCTTGGGGAATCATGTGGCGAATAGCACCTTGGCAACCGTAGAAAACACTCTTCATGTTGATCGCAAGAATTCGCTCAAATTCGTCATCTGTTACTTCTGCGACCATCTTGTTATGCGGAATACCTGCGATGTTCCCCATTATGTCGATGCGTCCATGGGAGGCGACGGCGCCATCGATCAGCGCATCGACCTGCGCGCGTGATGTGACATCGGTACGAACAGCCGATGCGATACCGCCGGAGTCGCGGATTTCATCTGCAGTGGCCTGAGCGGCAGCCTCGTCGATGTCGCCGCCGACAATGATCGCTCCAGCTGCGGCGAGGGTAAGCGCAGATGCCTTACCGATCCCGCTACCTGCTCCCGTTAAGACTGCAACCTGACCAGAGAGGTCATACCCCGCAAGCACATCAACCATTTTTGTTGCTCCTTAAATGAATAGTGAACATGAGCGAGACTAGGAGGTACGGCGAGTACCGTGCCGAATGGAGCCGAGTTCAGCCGTAATAAATATCAACAGCAGAGGCATTTCGCAACAGTCAGCCCTCAACTTTGGGAGCCAAAGTAGACACGCTACGGATAGCAAGTTTCAACACCCACTGGGGGGTCACTCTCGCCGGCCTTCCCTTTGATGTGGTTGAGGCATGCACGGCGCTTAACCCTCAGGTTTTAGTGCTGCAGGAGTCGTGGCGCCCTAATACCGAGCCAGGCTATGCATCTGAGATTGCCGAGAGGCTTGGCATGACTCTCCATGAGCTCCCGATGATGTCTGACCTGAACTCGGCTAGACCACGAGGCCTTGCCCTCCCGCCGGGCGAGGTCGGCGACTGCGGTCTGGCTGTGCTCACAAGTCTTCCCGTGGTTGATCGCGTAAACATCAACCTCGGTCATGCCCCTGGTGATGCGATAAAAGAACGCTTTGGTTTAGCGCTAACTGTCTCGCTTCCTTCTGGTTCAAGAGCAACGATTGCTGGCGTACATGCCTCTCATCGCCTATGGGGATCGCTCCCCCAACTAAGACGCCTTCATCATGCAATAAATGACATTGGCGGCCCCAGTGCAATTGTCGGCGACTGCAACATGTGGGGTCCTCCCATCAAGTCAGTAATGCGAGGCCGGCGGCGCGCAGTAAAGGGGCGAACATGGCCCTCGTCTCGCCCGCATAGCCAGATAGACCACATCTGGATCGATCAGTATTGGAGAGTTTTATCTTCATCGGTGGAGCCCGACGTTGGGTCCGACCATCGCCCAATCACGGCAGAGATCCAACTTCTCGAGATAAACCCCTAACATCTAGACCTATGACTCAAGCTGACGATCAAACTTCGGAATCCATAGGCCAAACCATTAGCCAAAAAACAGTTGTTATTACTGGTGGCAATGCGGGGATAGGTAAAGAGAGCGCTGTAGCAATCGCCTCAATGGGCGCTCGGGTGATGTTCACATCCCGCGATGCGCAACGAGGAGCGGATGCCTTATCAGAGGTGAAGGAGCGCAGCGGCTCAACAAAAGTTGAGTTGCTATCACTCGACCTCGCCAGCCTTGCGTCAATTAGGTCATTCGCAACCACAGTGATGAGCGCGACCGACCGCATTGATGTTTTACTAAATAATGCCGGACTCCTTCAGACACAACGGAGCATGACGGTCGATGGTTTCGAGACAACGTTCGGAGTTAATCACCTCGGTCATTTTCTACTCACCGACCTACTGGGCGGGATCCTCACTAAGACGGCTAAGGAATTCCGCGAATCTCGCGTTGTAGTCGTTGCATCAAATGCCCACAAGTTCGCGCGCAATGGAGTCAATTTTGACGACCTTGAACGCAGAAAGAATTACTCAGGAATGGGCGTATACGGAGAGTCGAAACTCGCCAATATCCTGTTTGCAAATGAGCTTGCGAAGAGACTCTCCGGAAGCGGCGTTACAGCCAACTCTCTTCACCCCGGTTA
>CALQAT020000144.1:0-4681 GCA_943328625.2 Bordetella parapertussis
AGAATCCCAAGCTCTGCACCGCGACCGGTTCCAACCATGATCGCAGTGGGGGTTGCAAGGCCAAGTGCACACGGGCAGGCGATGATTAAAACGGCGACCGCTGCAGTAAAGGCTTCGTTGGATGAGCCTCCCAATAGCAACCATCCCAAGAGAGTCGCCACAGAAATAAGCAGAACAATTGGAACGAATACTCCAGATACGCGATCAGCGAGCCTCTGAATCTCTGCCTTGGATCCCTGTGCCTCCTCAACTAAGCGCGCTATCTGCGCGAGTGCAGTATCAGAGCCAACATGAGTAGCGCGCACCACGAGCCTGCCCGTTGTATTGATAGTTGCACCGACTACTGAGTCGCCTACCCCAACCTCTACAGGGATTGGCTCACCGGTAAGCATCGACACATCTAGCGCTGATGCGCCCTCGACAACGACTCCATCTGTGGCTACGCGTTCTCCAGGGCGCACCACAAAACGATCCCCTACTTGCAGGTCCTCGATCGGTATCTCTGAGCCATCCTCAAGGTAAGCGGTACGCGCCCCTAATGCGAAGAGCGCGCGTAAGGAGTCTCCGGCACGGTTGCGAGCCCTGCGCTCAAACCACCGTCCGAGTACAACAAGTGTCACGATGACTGCACCGGTCTCGAAGTAGAGAGATGGCTCGCTACCGCTATGCGACATCCCGTTCATCGGAGCGTCTCCGCCGCCCTGCAGTAGCGCGACTACTGACCAGAGCCACGCAGCTGTAATCCCGAGCGATACAAGGGTGTCCATTGTCGCTGCCCGATGTCGGAGACTACGGATTGCTGCGGTGTGGAACGGCCAGGCGCACCAGGCCCACACAGGTGTGGCAAGTGCAAATGCAAGCCATCCCCATCCATCAAATTGAAGCGCGGGCACCATCGACAGCAGCACTAGAGGGACAGTGAGGATGAGGCTGACAAGCAATCGAGGAGTGACTGAAGCGTCTGGCGGCTTTACTGTCTCGCCGGGTTGAGAAGGAGCCGAGACTCTGTAACCAGCCGCCACTACTGCAGCAACAAGCATCTCGCGGTCAGCGCGAGCGGGATCAAAAATTACTGTTGCTCGCTCGGTCGCAAAATTGACATGGGCCGAAGCGACACCGGAGACCGCGCTGAGCCCGCGCTCTACGCTCGCAGCGCAGGCCCCGCAGGTCATGCCCTCAATCGAGAGGTCCATTCGATCACCTTGCGGCTCAGGGATTCTCCCGAGTTGAACTGAAGTTGTACTCATATCGGATCTCCAAAACGGCCCAAATTACGGCCCTAAAAGCGCCCGTTGATTCTCCCACAATAAGGAGCCGAACGCCCTTCTGGCCCGCAGCGCATCTATTCCAAAAACCCTAGGGCCCGAAGATAGAAATTCGGCGCGCAGCGTGTCAGACTCTCTAACTATGGCCCCTGAAAAATTTCAATGGAAACACCTCTACGACGAGGTAGTCACCTCTGGTCTCTGCACTGGCTGCGCTGGCTGCGTAATTGCATGCCCACATGACGTGCTCGACTACGACGACTCCTCCGGCCGTTACAAGCCGTTTCAGACCGAGGATTTTGGTGGAGCATCAGACTGCTCCCACGGCGACAAGGGCTGCACCTCCTGCACACGCGCATGCCCACGTTTTCGCGATTGGGAGACCGATATCGACCAATTCCTATTCGGTCGCGAGCGCGAGCCTGAAGAGGTCTCGGGTATGTACAAAGACATCGTGCTTGCAAGGGCCTCAGATAAAATTATCCATGAGGTTGGTCAAGACGGAGGTCTCGTCTCGGCCATTCTTCTGTACTGCCTCGACAAAGGAATCATCGATGCAGCCCTCGTCTCCTACCTAGAGGGCGACGGATCTACTTGGAAGGCGCGCCCCGGGGTCGCTCGAACTCGCGAGGACATAATCGCCTCTGCAGGGAGTCGCTACACGTACTCAGCAAACACTCTTGCGTACAACGACGCAGTCGAATCTGGCGCAGAGAAGATCGCTTTAGTTGGTATGTCTTGCCAATCTTCGGTACCGCCGATAATGAAGCAGCGCAAGGCCGGAAAGGTTGCACGTCGCCTCTCTCTCAACATCGGCTTACTCTGCTCTAAGACATTTGATGATGCGATCTTCGAGGAGCTCTTCGAGGCTAAGTACGGACTCAAGCGCGAAGACATGCGCAAGATGAACATCAAAGGTGTTTTCCAGATCTGGATGAAGAACGGCGACTACCACGAGGTTCCACTTAAGGAGTGCCACGAATGGACGCGTGAAGGATGCAAGCAGTGCCCCGACTTCGCAGCAGAGCATGCGGATATCTCAACCGGCGGAATCGGAGCGTTCAACGACTGGACCCTCACAATCATTCGCACTGATATCGGTCGCGAGATTATGGATGGTCTTCTAGCAGCAGGCTTGATCGAGGTGCGCCCGGGAGACGACGACCCTGGAGCAATCGAACTCATGCATAAACTCGCCAAGAAGTCGCGCAAGCGTTGGCCCGAGACAGCAGTAGCAGCCCCTCGTCTTCTAGTGAAGTAACACTCACTACGAAGTTCAATCTCGCTACCCTGAAAATCCAATCCCCAACTGAACAGGGCATCCATGTCTGAGTCACCTGTACCAGAACGGCTGCCAAGTAGCGATCTTCGCATCGTCCCACTGCTCTTGGCTGCCGGCGTTGGAGTGATCACGGGTCTCGTCGTCACAGGCATTCAGCAACTCACCCTCACACAGATGCTTGCTCGGGTTCAGGGCCTCCCTGTACTTGCTATGGCTGCAGCACCAGCAGTGGGTCTCGTACTCGCTGCTCTATGCCTGCGTTTCATCGGTCGAGGAACCGCACCGGTAATTGCGGATGCGTATATCCGCAACATCCACGAACCTGATTCTCCGCTAGATCTCCAGCCTGTACCAGGGAGGCTGATGGGTGCAGTTGCAACCATCGGGTTCGGTGGAGCACTTGGCCTTGAGGCAGTTGCGCTCTACGCAGGAGCTGGAATAGGTGCATTCGCAGAGACGCGATTAGGGCGTTTTATAAAACGCCCTGACACCAAGATGCTCATGGTCGCAGGCGCGGCTGCAGGCGTAGCAACCCTGTTCCAGACGCCGCTTACCGGCGCAATCTTTGCTCTCGAGGTACCGTTCAGAGGCCGCCTCGGTCGCCACAATCCAGCGCCGATATTGGTTGCATCGCTCGCTGGTTACCTCGTCAACGTAGGGATTGAGGGTCCATCGCGTCTCTTCCCTGTGCATGGAAATGTGAATATTGATTGGAGGGATTTACTCCTCGCTCTCGCTCTTGGGATCGCGGCCGGCGCAGTTGCCCACGTATTCGCAATCTTGATTCGCCTCGCGAAGCGAATAGTGAAGAAGTACCCACTCTCATTACGTCTTCCCATCGCAGGCTTGCTGCTCTTCGGGATTGTTCTGCTTGCCTCGACGATCGCGAAAGACGGGGTGGTCCTCGGTACTGGCACTCTGGCAATTAAGTGGGCGGCTGATCCAACACACGCACTAGGCGCAGTAGCCGGAATGCTCATACTACGAATTGCAGCCAATGCAGTGACCCTGAGCGGAGGTGGCGTTGGCGGTGTCTTCATTCCACTAGTCGCAGCTGGTGCACTCACCGGACGACTAGCAGGAGGGCTCATAGGGCGCGCAGATGACACACTCTTCGCAGTTGTTGGAGCAGCCGCATTCCTCGGCGCTGGGTACAGGGTCCCGCTAGCTGCAGTCACGTTCGTAGCCGAGACAACCGGGAGACCGGGTTTCATAATCCCCGCAATGATCGCTGCATTCGCAGCCGAACTCACAATGGGGGCCAAATCTGTCAGCGAAGAGCAGCGAGATGATGCTGAGGCGACATGGTAGATAAATCTTTAGTTGTCGTAGCGTTGGCACGCGACCTTATGGATAGATCCAAGATCCAGGGTTCAATAACTGGAGTGAAGTTCCCTTCTGGAGCGGATGGCTGCGCTGGCGCTGACGTGGTGATCGTCGATCTTGCAAGAAATGCAGATGCGATTGGAGCAATCGTCGATGCAGAGCCGAACGCAAAGATTCTTGGGTTTGGATCTCACGTCGATATTGAGAGCCTCGAGGCAGCCCGGGGCGCTGGCGCTCACTTAGTAATGGCGCGATCACAGTTCTTTCGTGATCCGCTTGCGGCAGTAACCGGATTGCTTGCTGACTAATTAAGAGGCGCTAAATAAGAGGCCATGGCACGGAGTGGTAATCCTCATCCGGAATCGGAAAGGTCCCCTCCTCCAAGATCTCATCTGCGCGTTCTCGAATTGCTTCAATCTCTAAGGGCGAGATCAAATCACGGATTCGCTCGAATAGTTCACCTCTCTTAGATAGATCATCAACGACCCTCTCCACGTCAAGAAGCAACTCATCTGGAATCTCCTCGCCAGCAAAATCCCAGATCACTGTTCGAAGTTTCCACTCTTGATGAAAGGTAAGTCCGTGGTCGATTCCAAATACTCGACCCGTCCCTTTCTCCTCTAAGCAGTGGCCACCCTTGCGATCCGTGTTGTTTGCAAGAACATCTAAGACTGCGAACCTACGAAACTCATCTGCGTAGCGATCTCTCAACGTAAAGAAGTGATCGTCGGGATCATGGTCTACAAAACGCTGAACCATGCCCACCCCGTATGGGCCGTCACGCAGAACTGTGTATGGAACGACTCCC
>CALQAT020000145.1:0-4655 GCA_943328625.2 Bordetella parapertussis
AATCCGCCGCTAGCCGGAATCGCTCTCTGCGTGCTTGCTATTGGAGTCGGTAACGCTTTCGCCGCGCCCTCGATGGGCGCAATAATGCCAACGCTCGTACCGCGTGAAGATATTCCAGGCTCGGTCTCGCTGCAGTCGGTGCAGATGAACCTCTCGCGAGTAATCGGCCCTGCGATCGGTGCACCGCTCTATGCCGTATTCGGGGCAGCACCGGTATTTGCAATCAATGCAGCGACCTACCTATTTGCGATCGTGAGTTTGATGATTGCGAAATTCCCGAGGCTCTCTCCCCACCCTCCAACGGAGCGCGGCCTCGCGCGACTCTCATCAGGGTTTCGCATCGCATGGAATGACCCGCTGATCAGGCGCATTCTGATCACGCTCACGATCTTCTCATTCTTCTCGCTTACTTTCGTGGGGCTAATGCCTGCAATCGCAGCACGGAACTTTGGGATTCGGCCCAAGAGCACTGCGTATGGAGCTCTATACGCAGTATTCGGGTTCGGCGCGGCGATGGGGGCCATCTCCGTGGGAACGATTCTGCATGGCCGCAGCAAGGAAGGCATCGTGCGCATTGGTCTCGTAGCGTTCGCTGTGCTTCTAGCCATATTCGCATGCATTCGTACCCCCTTCTGGGCATTCCCGGCAGTATGCATACTTGGATTCGCTTATTTTGCAGTGATTACAGCCCTCTCAACGGTGCTGCAGTCTCACCTTGAAAACGCGGTGCGCGGAAGGGTCATGGCTCTGTGGATCATGGCGTTCGGAGGGACGGTCCCTATTGGCGTGCTCTTCGGCGGATGGATCGAGCACTTAATCGGGATCACTGCGGTGATGCTCTATGGAGCATTCGTAGCACTCTGCCTCGCGTATTACTCTGATCTAAAGAACGCACACCGCGCACACCGCGTTACGTAACTGTTCGCAGCGAACAGAGCACCCGGAGACCTTTACGCGCGTCGCCCTCGCTTCGGCAGAAATGCTGATGCAGTAATACCGACCACGGCGATCACTCCGCCGATTATGTACGCCTCACTAAACGAAGATGCTGAGCGCCCTCCGCCTTGAATTGTTGAGAGCACCTGGATACCAGCAACAGTGCCGATCGCCGCCACCATTTGCTGAGCTGCGTTCGCGACTCCTTGGTCGTCATGCGAGACGGTATTAGCGGCGCTCGATACCAGCGATGGTGATGCTGTCCCCATACCGAAACCAGAGAGAAACAACCCTGCGTATACAAGACCAATCATTGAGAATGCTGCAGCAGATGCGAAGACGCCCATCGATATCACTAGAGCGCTTAAGCCAATGACTGCGCTCCTCCTCGCGCCGATGCGCGCTGCGACATACCCCGCCGCTGCAGCACAGAGACTAAATGTGAGGGGGCGCAGAATTGAGGCACCTGCGGTCTGCGATACCGAGTATCCAAAACGGTATTGAAGCAATAAGGGCGTGACAATAAATCCGCCCATGTATGCAAAGTTGGAGGCGAATTGAGCGGAGAGCGATGCCGAGAAACTGCGCTCCTTAAAGAAGTCGAGAGGCAGCAACGGATGCAGAGCAACTCGCTCAACACGAATGAAGAGTATGTAGCCAATAACTGAAGTAATCGCGAGTATCGCAACGATTGGCTGCGACCATCCAGAGCGACCCCCGATGGTTAAAGCAAGCAAGGCACTAACTGTCCCTACTGCGAGCCACGCGGCGCCGGCAATGTCAATCGGTTGACGCTCACGGCGCGGCGCTTCGCGAAGCACGACATACCCAAGTACAAATGCAGCGATAGAGAACGGCGCCTGAGCAATAAAGAGTGAACGCCATCCAAATATCTCTACGAGTGGTCCTCCTGCAATTACACCGATTACCGGCGCGCCAGCACCAACAAGGGACCACCAACCCATGGCTTTTACGCGCTCTTTAGGGGGGAAGGCTCGCATCACCAAGGCCATCGCCGTTGGGCCCATAGCTGCCCCTGGAATTGCACCAAGGATGCGGAACGCAATTAGTGACGGACCGTTCCACGCGAACGCAGTCAGGATCGATCCGACGGTAAAGCCGAGTAGCCCAATTAGGTAGACGCGCCGAAGGCCCCAGACGTCCCCAAGTTTCCCGAAGAGAGGCATCGTTAACGCGACGGCAAGAAGCGGACCTGTTACTACCCATGTAAGAGATGCAGTACTTGTGCCGAGGTCTCCTGCAACTGTGGCAAGAGAGACACCGATGATCGTGATGAGTGCGCCGGAGACAAATACACCAGCAAGAACTGCACCAAGGACCCACCAGCGATAGTGAGGTCCATCGTGGAGCCTCAGTCGCCCCTTGACTTCGTCTAACTCTGTTGGTTCAGACTCTGTTTGGTCAGGCACTCTGAGACTCTCGAACGGTAGGGGACCCACAGCCTACGGTGGAGAGTCTTCACTGACAGGGCTGGAGCACGCCAAACGAGCACGGGCCCCGGATTGCTCCAGGGCCCGTTCTCACAAATTTTCTGTCCCTTGCTCTACCGCTCCAATGGCGACTTCGCAGGCTCTTGAATATTTACTTCTTGACTAACCCAGTCGGTGCAGCTGCCTGAAGTTGAGCAACAGTCCAACGCTCCTGGTCATTCGAGATCTTCTCAGCGAGGCTCCACGGAGCACAGCGCTGAACCGCGTCACCCTGAACCAGGAAGGTCTCTCCTGTAAATGGGCAATCCTCTGTAGCGAGGTACGCAACCATTGGGGAGACATTTGCAGGTGCCCATACATCAAACTTCGCAGCGTCTGTAGGGGCTTTTACAACCTCGGAGAGCCCTGGTGCGCCCTCGGTCATGCGTGTACGCGCAGCCGGTGCAATCGCGTTTGAGCGCACTCCATAGCGATCAAGCTCCATAGCGATGATCTGCGAGAAGGAAGCAATTCCACTCTTCGCAGCGCCGTAGTTTGATTGCCCAGGATTACCGAAGATTCCAGAGGTTGAGGACGTGTTGATAATCGCTGCCTTATTCGTCTTCCCTGCTTTGGTCTGCTCACGCCAGTAGGCAGCGGCAAAACGTGTTGGAGCAAAGTGACCCTTAAGGTGAACGTGAATTACTGCGTCCCACTCTTGCTCGCTCATGTTCACAAGCACGCGGTCTCTAAGAATTCCAGCGTTGTTCACGAGAACGTGGAGGTCGCCAAAGGTATCCACTGCGGTCTGCACGAGGCGCTGCGCACCCTCCCAATCGGCGACGTTGTCTACGTTTGCTACAGCCTCGCCGCCCATCGCAAGAATCTCATCAACAACAACCTGCGCTGCAGCACGATCAGCTCCGGAACCATCTACGTTTCCACCAAGATCGTTTACAACTACCTTTGCGCCCTCAGATGCAAAGAGGAGTGCGTGCTCACGGCCAAGGCCACCGCCAGCACCAGTAATAATTGCAACGCGCCCATCGAGTGCACCCATCTGTATTCTCCCTAACGATTGCCGGAGCCACCTCTGTTGGAGGCCCTCATTGAACCTATGGAGATTAGGCCTTAGACCAGAGCGAGCGCACAACGCGGAGGCAACACGCGAAGAACTACCTAGAAGAAGAGCGTTACCGTGGCGCCACGCTTGACGACTGCCCCATTTGGGGGGTCTTGTGCGCGCACCTTCGCCCCTGGCCTATAAGCGCCAGAGACTGCTGACGTGAGACCGGCCGCTTGGAGCTGCGCAGATGCAGCATCGAGCGTGAGCCCTCTCACATTCGGCACGGTTACGACATCTGGGCCCTTGCTCACAATTATCTTGACCGTGCTCCCGGGCTGGGCCTTACCACCACCGGCAGGGTCTGTGTTGATGACGGTACCCGCTGCCACCGTGTCACTAAACGCCTCACTACGCGCAGGGATAAAGCCCGCATTAGTCAATGCGTTAACTGCGTTGTCATATGTGCTGTTAGCGAGAGCAGGAATCGCAACTGGTGCCTTACCATCGGAGACCACGATTGCAACCGTTGAGTCGCGAGGAGCTCTCTGCGCTGGCTTCGTTCTAATGACTGTTCCGCTAGGTGCTGTCTCGTCGAAGCGGTGATCCTCTATTACAGCGAATCCAGCCGCGGCGAGTTCGGAGCGCGCATCGGCGACTGTCTTGCCTGCAACTCTTGGGATAGCGATCGGAGCCGGACCCCGCGAGACAACGATTTGAACGCGTCCGCCGGATGTTATGTCGTGACCTGCTGCAGGTGACTGTGAAATCACTACGCCCCTCGGGTCATCAGAGAAGCGCTCATTCTCACCGACGAGCAATCCACCGCTAGCTATCAAGTCGCGTGCATTCGAGAGCGTGCTTCCGACCGCATTAGGGGTAACCACTGCTGCTCCGAGATTTGCAGTGCTAAGAAGAGCCGCTGCCGTCAAGACAGCTGCGGATATTGCAGCACCGACCACGATTGCAGCGATAGGTCGACGTCGCGCAGGCGCCGGGCGTCTCGCTGCTATCGGCGACGGCTGCTCTGGGCGTTCTTGGTCGAAGAGAATCCCTCTTGAAGCAGGTACCTGCGTTGGATTTGGATCGCTGAGCACCTCATCAAGCCCCGCAAGGCGCAGCGGCCCTGGAGGAGGGAGCATTTTTACTGCGTCCTCTAATGCGCTTCTCATGGTCGCCGCGTCTGGATAACGATCACTCGGGTCTACGCGACCAGCACGCTCAAC
>CALQAT020000146.1:0-4576 GCA_943328625.2 Bordetella parapertussis
ATTGACGGGACCGTCCGTCACAGGCTCGAGCAACTCAAGGAGCAGATCTGACATGGCTGAGCTGACAATTAACGCAGCCGATATTGCCGCAGCGCTGCGCAAGCACGTTGATTCATTCTCACCAACTCTTGCTGCAGAGCAGGTTGGGCAGGTACTAAGCGTTGGCGATGGTGTCGCACGCGTTGCGGGCCTCCCCAATACTGCAGTCAATGAGCTTCTCGAGTTTGAGGGTGGCCTTCTTGGTCTTGCCCTCAACCTTGACGAGGACGCCATTGGTGCAGTAGTGCTTGGCCGCGCTGAGGGCGTTGAAGAAGGTAAGGCAGTGCGCGCAACCGGTCGCATTCTCGCCGTGCCGGTAGGCGACGCCCTTCTAGGTCGCGTAGTAAACGCATTGGCCCAGCCAATCGACGGTAAGGGTCCCCTCGGTACCGACAAGACTCGTCGTCTTGAGGTCCAGGCCCCTGGAATCGTCGGGCGTAAGCCTGTACACGAGCCACTGCAGACCGGTATCAAGGCTGTAGACGGCATGGTTCCGATCGGCCGCGGACAACGCGAGTTGATCATTGGTGACCGCAAGACAGGCAAGACCACGATCGCAATTGACACAATTCTTAACCAGCGCGGTTCAGGGGTGAAATGCATCTATGTCGCTGTTGGCCAGAAGGCGTCATCGGTTGCACAGACTGTTGCGACTCTTGAGCGTTACGGCGCAATGGAGTACACAGTTGTTGTAAACGCCCCTGCGGGTGATGAGGCAGTATTCAAGTACCTCGCTCCTTACACCGGTTCTGCCATTGGGCAGGAGTGGATGGAGAACGGCGACCACGCACTCGTTGTATACGACGACCTCTCCAAGCAGGCTGAGGCCTATCGTCAACTCTCATTGTTGCTCCGCCGCCCACCAGGTCGCGAGGCCTACCCGGGTGACGTCTTCTATCTCCACAGCCGTCTTCTCGAGCGTGCTGCGAAGCTCTCCGATGATCTAGGTGCTGGTTCGCTTACAGCGCTCCCAATCATTGAGACCAAGGCAGGCGACGTCTCTGCGTATATCCCAACCAACGTGATCTCAATCACCGATGGTCAGATTTACCTTCAGGACGACCTCTTCAAGTCTGGTGTGCGCCCCGCTGTAGATGTAGGTATCTCGGTATCGCGAGTCGGTAGCGCTGCACAGATCAAGGCAATGAAGGGCGTAGCTGGAACCCTCAAGCTCGACCTCGCACAGTTCCGCGACCTCGAGGCATTCGCAACATTTGGTTCAGACCTTGACGCTGTCTCCAAGGAGCAGCTTGAGAGCGGTTACCGACTTGTTGAGTTGCTCAAGCAGCCGCTTAACTCTCCAATGCCAGTAGAGGATCAGGTAGTAGTCATCTTCTCCGGTACAGCGCGTAAAGATCGCGTTGGTGGAGGTAAAGAGCGACTTCTCCTCGACATCGAGGTATCCCAAATCAAGGCATTCGAGGCAGCCCTTCTCGATGCATTCCACTCTCGTTACGCAGATCTTCTCGCACACATTCGTGATACGGGAACCCTGCCAGACGAAGGACGCATGCTCGCAGCTATTGAGGATGTCAAGGTTGCTTTCCGTGCCGCTAATGCTGCAGAGGCCGCTGCCGGGACTGGCACCCCTGATGCAGATGCTGAGGCACTCGGCGATGCCGAGTCAACCAAGACTCTCCCAACCGAGTAGTAGCGGGGGATAGGGACAGATGGCCGGCGGCCAAGAGCGCATCCTCAAGCGACGGATTTCCTCCGTACGCTCAACCAAGAAGATCACGCGCGCTATGGAGCTCATAGCGGGTAGTCGGATCGTCAAGGCTCAGGCTGCAGTAAAGGGCGCGCTTCCTTACAGCGAATTGATCACCAAGGTAGTTGCAGACCTCGCCGCAGGCGGAGGCAGCATCAACAGCCCGATCCTGAAGCCTCGCGAGAGGGTAAAGCGTTCTGCGCACATTGTTATCGCTGCCGACCGTGGGCTATGTGGAGCGTATAACTCCTCTGTTGTTCGCGCCGCTGAGGGTTCAATCCTCGAGGATGAGGAGATGGGCGCCGAGTATGCGCTCATCCTTGTTGGGCGTAAGGCCGAGGGCTACTTCCGCTACCGAGATTTCCGCATTGATAACGCGTTTACTGGATTCTCGGATCAGCCTTCCTACGAGGATGCACGCGCAATCGGGCAACTCGTTAGCGAGCGATTCATCAACGAGGAGTACGACAAGGTCGAGCTCATCTACACACGATTCATCTCCGCTGGTAAGCAAGAGGTTGTGCGCAGGCCTCTTCTCCCTCTAGAGCGTGAGGTGGTTAGCGGTGGCGATGGAAAGCCCGGAGACGATTCTTCGAACTCGGCTACCGCTTCTTACGAATTTGAGAGCTCCCCAGAGGCGCTTCTCGCAGGGATTCTCCCTAAGTACATAGAGGCGCGCATCTTTGCAGCGCTTCTAAATGCTGGTGCATCTGAGCACGCTGCGCGCCAGCGAGCAATGAAGGCAGCGACAGATAATGCTGAAGAATTAATTAAAGAGCTGTCTCGAGTTATGAACCGCGCTCGTCAGGACGCGATCACTACCGAGATCATGGAGATCGTTGGTGGGGCAGAGGCACTCTCCTCTAGCGACGCCGACGCAGATGAAGACTCTGCAGCACGCGCAATAGCGTTTGAACGTGACTACCTCGAGCATCAGGGCTGAGGGCCCGACAACTAGG
Organism: Bordetella parapertussis; assembly: GCA_943328625.2. Classification (GTDB taxonomy): domain Bacteria; phylum Actinomycetota; class Acidimicrobiia; order IMCC26256; family IMCC26256; genus IMCC26256. Next base: position 2,707 of record CALQAT020000146.1, read on the forward strand.
CCCAGGCCATAAGAAGGAGCATCAAACAAGATGACAATGACCGCAGATTCAAACAAGGTTCTCAAGGATGGGCGAGTAATCGCTATCGCCGGGCCCGTGGTGGACGTCGAGTTCCCAACGGGTTCGCTGCCGGAGATCAACTCACTTCTCGAGATGGATATTGTCCTCGAGGGAGAGACAATTACTGTCCCCGCAGAGGTTGCTCAGCAGGTCGGTGCAGGGCGAGTGCGCGTTATCTGCATGAAGCCCACCGATGGTCTCAAGCGAGGCACTCTCGTGCGCAACACCGGCCATGGCATCTCAATGCCCGTTGGTGACGGCGTGCTCGGTCACGTATTCAATGTTCTCGGAGAGCCTCTCGACATCACTGCCGAGGAGCTCACGAACATCGATGACCGCTGGGAGATTCACCGCCCGCCACCCGCATTCGACCAGCTAGAGCCACGCGCTCTCATGTTCGAGACCGGCATCAAGGTCATTGACCTTCTTGAGCCATATGTACAGGGTGGAAAGATCGGACTATTCGGTGGAGCCGGTGTTGGCAAGACCGTTCTAATTCAAGAGATGATCAACCGTGTTGCAACACAGCACGGTGGAGTCTCGGTGTTCGCCGGTGTAGGCGAGCGCACACGTGAAGGTACCGACCTCTGGATCGAGATGCAGGAGTCCGGAGTTATCGAGAAGGCTGCACTCGTATACGGCCAGATGGATGAGCCGCCAGGGGTGCGCCTTCGTGTTGCCCTTAGTGCGCTAACAATTGCTGAGTACTTCCGCGACGTAAAGAACCAAGATGTTCTTCTCTTCGTGGACAACATCTTCCGCTTTGTGCAGGCCGGCTCTGAGGTGTCAACCCTTCTCGGTCGTATGCCATCTGCTGTGGGTTACCAGCCAACACTCGCTGACGAGATGGGTGAACTACAGGAGCGCATCACGTCAACCAAGGGTCACTCGATTACGTCGCTTCAAGCCGTTTATGTTCCTGCTGACGACTACACCGACCCTGCTCCGTTCACGACCTTCACCCACCTTGACGCCACGACTGAGCTATCCCGTCAGATCGCAGCGCTAGGTATCTACCCGGCCGTTGACCCGCTTGCGTCTACCTCCAACATCCTCACGCCTGAGATTGTTGGTGCACGCCACTACAACGTTGCACGTCGCGTTCAAGAAATCCTTCAGCGCTACAAAGAGCTTCAAGACATCATCGCGATTCTTGGTCTCGATGAGCTCTCAGAGGAGGACAAGATCACGGTTAACCGTGCGCGCAAGATTCAGCGCTTCTTGTCTCAGCCATTCTTCGTTGGAGAGGTATTCACCGGACTCCCCGGTATCTTCGTGCCGATTGACGAGACCATCGAGTCCTTCGAGATGCTCGCAAACGGCGACTTGGACGATGTCCCCGAGCAGGCGTTCTTCAACGTAGGAAACGTAGAGAGTGTCCTCGCCAAGCAGCGCGATCTAGAGAAGAACGCCTAATGGCATTTCTCGTTGAGCTCGTCTCTCCGGAGCGCATTCTCTTCGAGGGCGATGCTGTAATGGTCGTTGCCCGCACCACGGGTGGAGACATTGCGTTTCTACCTGGGCATGTTCCGTATCTCGGGGCGATTGAAATATCCAAACTTCGGATCATGCAAGAAGCTGACGGTGGGCCACGCTTCGAGACAGTGGTAGCGGTTCACGGTGGCTTCGTCGAGGTATCAGGCGAGGGCGTAAAGATCCTCTCGGATGTTGCCGAATTGGGCACTGATATCGATGTTGTGCGCGCACGTACCGCAATGGAGGCCGCTGAGGCGGCACTTCGTAGCGACCCTGAGAACGTTGAGGCTAAGCAAGCTCTCCAGCGTGCATCGGTGCGCCTAGACGCAGCCGG
>CALQAT020000147.1:0-4505 GCA_943328625.2 Bordetella parapertussis
ATTGGTCTCGGTGGCCTACTTGGTTGGACCCTATTCGGACCCAAGGACTCCAATAAAACTCCTGCTGAGATGGTGACAGTGCCAGATGTAATTGATGAAACCAGCGACACCGCATCGAACTCACTCTTCGAGGCCGGGCTTAGAGGTATCCCACAGGAGAAAAGTAGCGAGACTGTAAAAGTAGGCATTGTGTTTGCGCAGCAGCCACAGCCTGGAACAAAAGTAGAGCGTTCTACGAAGGTTCGTTACTCGGTGAGCACGGGGCCAGCTACGACCACAACTTCATCTACAACTACTTCCTCTACGTCGTCAACTACGTCATCGTCAACAACGTCGTCGACAAGTACGACAACAACGACCATCCCGCCTACAACTACGACATAGATACCGTATTAATTACGCCGAGCTCGGTAGGCGCTTATTGGCTAATCGCGTGATTGAGGGGCGCCACTCGCGTCGAGCGCAATGTAAGTAGCAAGAGTATTGGGGAGTTTTCCTGTCCAGTACAAGTATGGAATCTTGGGCACCCCGGATGAAGTAAATGTGAGTGTCCCAGTGACGGTCTCAAACGCTTTAAGTCGTCCAGGCATATCGGTCACTACCGCGGCGACAGTTGGTACCGAGTTAGTTCCGTCAACGAGCTCGTAGAGAGTCGCAGGCGGCGCGTCCTGAGATTTGTTTGTTTGATTCGTGAGCTCTATGTGGGCGATCGTTGTTGTTCCGATAGTGGCGTCGACAACGCGCAGCTGCCAATCGCCGAGAGCTGCACGGTCTCCCACTAACAGGGGCTGCGGTGGGAGCGACGGGATGGTCACGCTCGGTGTGCTGCTCGAGGTGGTGCTCTGTTTGGGGGATGCGGTCTCTGAGCCACCGCAGGCAGAGAGCGCCGAGATGAGAACTACGACGGCAGCCGCTGATGCGATTCCGCTTTTGATCCTGGGATTAATCATCTGCATCTCTCCGATGTTAGAGCTTTCTGGTGTGGGGCTTTGGTTAGGGGGTTTTGGTGTTGGGGTTTCGGCGTAATGGAAATCGAAGAGCCCCGGGGAGTATTAATCCCCGGGGCTCCATCGAAATCGCCTAGTTGCGAGCAACTAGTGCGGAACGCTAGTGACTAGACGAGCGTTCCGTTCTTAACGCAGTACGACAGAATTGTCGTGGCTGGGTCTACGGCCTTCTTCAGCGGGATGAAGCCGTAAAGCTTGATCGTCGCTGATGCGGTGTTGCCGCAGAGGAAGCCGTTTGTGACTGGAGTAGCAACATCGTTGTCAAGGTCGCCAGCACCTACGAAACGAAGTGCATTTCGGTAGTCTGGGTTACGGGTGTCAAGGATGTTGTACACGTAGCGAGTACCGAGGAAACGGTTCGCTGTGGTGTTGATCGTCGAGGGCCCTGCCTTAACAGGCACTCCGCCCTGGGTAATCGATCCAAGTACTGACTTGTTACGAAGGTCAGCTAGCACACCCTTGCTCTGTGCGTATGCCTGTCCGTAGGAGTAGTAGTAGATGGCGTTTGACCAATCGGCGGTTGCGATTCCACGACCGTCGTTCTCCTGAGTTACACCCGCAAGGCCTGCGCCCGTGCAGTTGGTGTTGAGGTTTGTCTCAGAACCATTGAGCATCTTGGCGAAGAATTTCCCTGTTCCTGAGGAGGTCTGAGCGATGTATCGCTTGATGGCACCGGACTTGACTCCACCAGCAACGCCGCTCCAGTCAGTGACCAGAGGTGCACCAGTTACAACATCGCAGTTGTAGATGCTCTTCAACTCGTCCTTGGTGAGGGACGCTACGACGTTGCCTGGGAACTTGACCCAGGAGACAGCGTCAAGGGCGTATGCCCAGAACTCTGTCGTTACTGCTTCGGTACCTGGCCCTGAAGAAGAGCGGCCGATGTCGTAGCAGGAGTTAGCTGGGGTTGCTGCACCAGAGGCGAGAACCTTGGTCTTGCCTGCGCCGGAGCCGTTTGGTGGAGCCTCGAAGGTCACACCCGATACACCAGTAATTCCCGTGATTCCACGCACAACATCGTTGGTCGAGATGATGGTTGATGTGCAGTTGGAGTCTGAAGGAACAACGTTCCCGGCTGGGAATACCTTGTTGACGATGTCACCATCATTTGCCTTTGCGACAAGTGGTGGGGTGTTGAGTACGACATCGTCGTTTGCAAGGTCGTTGATGGATGAGACGTTGTATGAGCGGGAGAGCTGGTCCATCACAAAGAATGTGGTGTCAGAGCCAACTGCATTTAGGTATTGGCCGGTGGCGTGAGCCGCCGGTGCTGCTGTGGCGAGTAACCCTGCTACGAGGGTCCCTGCTACAGCAATCCTTCGGATGCTGTGTTTCATGGTTCTCCTTAGTTATTTGGATTGTTTAGGTACTTAACTTCTAGAGCTATTTCGTGTGGTGCTTTTAGGAATTTCCGGTCAACGCCGGAAACTCCGCCCGACGTCAAGACATGTTCTACGGGATCAAAGTGAACGAATTATTCGCAACTAACGACATCAAGGTGAACAGCGGGAGGCGGTTAGGGATCACGCAAAGTGGTGATTTCGTCTGAAAAATTTCCCTAACTCAAGGGGACGGGCGCGGTGAGTGGCCAACACTCCCGAGAGTTTCTAGGACGCGGAGCGTCGTGCGAATCTGCGCCAGATTCCTGGTGCGATTGCACCTAGTCCAGCGACGATGCCAAGCAAGAAGAGAACTACGAGTGCGCTCGAACCCTTCTGGGTAGGGAACGCAACTACCGGCGTAAACCGAGCGGTGCCACGGTAGATGGTTTTTGCATCTGTTGCCTGAGGTGCAGTTGAGGTATCAGTCGCGGGATCGTTCCCTGATGAAGATCCGTAATCAACTCCTGAGTAATCAGTGACCTGATCGAGTATCTGCTCAGGCGCACTCGCATCTTCGAGACCACTAATGAGTCCGTCAAGGTTTGATGCGATCTTGGTTGTTTGAGCTCTAGCGTCCTGAGGAAGACTTACATACCCAAAGGGGAGAGAGTCCTGTACCGGACCAACAGTCTGGAGCAGAAGGCCCTTCAACGCCGCTTCCCTCGAAGGGTTAAGTGTATTAGTCACCATTGCATGGTCGACCTTTACTAGCGGATATGCAGCGGGGTCGGTGGTGGAGGGGTTGGCGACTCGGGTGCCGTCTGCGTTGAGTGTCATGGCTCGATACCCGGCGAGAATTGATTCCGCGGTCGGGGAGACCGCAACCCCCGCAGCGTTCACGATTGATGCGGTAGCCATTCCGTAACGCTGAGCGGTCGGTAGGTCAACGACACCGATAATGCCTTCAAAATCAGTCTGTGTGAGGTTTCCGCTCGGGTTCACTCCGTAGAACATGCGTATGCCTACAGGGCGTTGCGTTGTCAACGGCGTGTAACCGGATCCTGCAGCGCGACTCTCAAAAATATCCGTTGGGTATGAGATACCGCGCCATGCTGCGTTCACTGAGACGCTGTATTGGTCGGCCCCGTCGAGGAAAGCTCTTGCTGCAGGGCTGGAGTTGAGCCAGCCGGTAACTAGTCCGGTATCAGCGTTTGCCTCTGCGCGAATTAGGGGTCGAGCAATTCCAGCAGCAGGCCAGTTGACCTTCGTGCCGATTGTCGGATTGAGCGCTTGAAACTCGGGGTCGGCAAAGAATGAGTCAACCTGCGTGTCAGAGATGATGCGCGCGACGAGTCGAGGGGATAGCACCATTGATGTAATCGGAGTCCCTGTTCGGGAGTCCTTCATCAAAAAGACAACAGCGACGGCAGTGAGATCTAGCGGTGCGTATTTGACTCGCTGCACTGCCGGATGCGCAGCGAGTTCCTCCGGTGTAGCTGGGACGTCCGTAATGCCCGCATCAATCTGGCCCTCGAAGAGCGCCTCGCGCCCCTCATTCGAGGATGTCTCGGTGACGTCGTAGATCAGAGGATTTGCTGCCAGGCAGGCAGAGCCCGCTAATCCGTAGAGCAATGGAGCGGCGGAGGGCTCCCCTCCAAGGCGGACATCGAAGTTCGAGACAGCGGGGCAATCTGCCGGGCTCGGAGCGAACGAGATAGTCGCGTATGCGTATGCGGAGGGCATTTGGCCCGCAGGTGTTGGGTCGCCGGTGAGTTCGTATGCCAATACGGAGCAGGGAACACTTACGGCACAACCAAACTCGGGGAGATCCATTGCTCCACGAATCTCAAAGTTTGCGGACCCGGTTCCGTCGGCCTTTGTTGTCGCACCGTAATAGATGGAGCCCTGGTCCGCATTTGGAAAGCGTGTGTTCATGAAGCAATCGGTATCAAGTGCGGTGGGCGTGCCTTTGCACTGAACGATGTTGACACCGTATTGGCCGTTCGACTTACGGGTTGGTCGGAAGCCGGCCCACGAGACCGTGACCGCTCGAGTCACTAGGGCTGAATCCTGACTCAGCGAGAGTGTGCGTCCGTCTACTCCAGTAGTTGCGGCACCAACGGGGACGGTAGCGGCTGCGCTTAATAGGCCAGCACAGGCAAGGGCGGTAACAGAG
>CALQAT020000148.1:0-4440 GCA_943328625.2 Bordetella parapertussis
AACAAGGTGATGCGAGAACTTCAGCAGAAGCATCCACCACCCCTCGATCGCAAACACAGGACGCGTATTCTTTACGCAACTCAGGGTGCGTCCGAGCCGCCGACATTCACAATCTTTGCGACTCGACCGCTTCCCCCTTCGTATCTTCGCTATATCGAGCGATCGCTTCGTGAAGAGTTCGACCTTGGGCCGACTCCTATCAAGATTCGCGTGCGACAGCGGGCGTCCTAATTCCAATATTTTTCAGTTGAGTTATTTCCAGATGGAGATTACCGGGGGGCAATGTGAAGGGTGCTGAGGAGTTTGGAGCCGCTACTGAACGCGCGCTTGCTGGGAATCTTGAGAAGGATGCCGGCAAACTTGCGTCTCAGAACAAACGATTTGTGCGCGAGCGCATCGGTCGCCTTTTAGATGAGGACAGTTTTGTTGAAGACGCGTTGCTTGCAAATGCTTCAGCGGAGGCCCTGCCCGCCGACGGGGTAATCACAGGTACCGGTCTTATCGACGGCAGGCCTGTCTGCGTGATGGCAAATGACCCCACCGTTAAAGCCGGCTCGTGGGGTGCAAGGACTGTTGAGAAGATCGTGCGCCTGACAGAGTTCGCGCTTAAGCACGAAGTGCCAGTCGTCTACTTAGTGGACTCGGCAGGAGCGCGCATCACTGATCAGGTCGAGTTGTTCCCTGGTCGCCGAGGCGCTGGCCGCATATTCGCGAACCAGGTCCGCCTCTCTGGGCGTGTACCGCAGGTTTGCTGTCTATTCGGGCCCTCAGCGGCAGGCGGTGCATATATTCCAGCGTTCTGTGATGTTGTTTTCATGGTCGAAGGAAACGCGTCAATGTATTTAGGGTCGCCTCGCATGGCCCAAGAGGTAATAGGAGAAGAGGTGACGCTTGAGGAGATGGGCGGCGCTCTTATGCATGCAACTGTGAGTGGCTGCGGCGACAATCTCGTTACCGATGATGATGCTGCAGTAGACGCTGCGCGCCAGTGGCTCTCTTACCTCCCTACTTCCTTTCGAGAAGCCCCTCCATTAGCGGAGTCCCTCGAACCCGCATCCGGAGCCAAGGCGATCGCTGATGTGATTCCAAATGAGGAGCGGCGCGCATACGACGTGCGTCGAGTAATCGAAGCTTTGGTAGATGAAGGATCGTTCTTTGAGGCGAAGCCCCGATTCGCGCGTGAGCTCGTAACTGGGTTTGCTCGCTTGGATGGAAAGCCGATCGGAATCATTGCCAATAACCCGGCTCACCTTGGGGGAGTACTCTTTGTCGACTCTGCCGATAAAGCAGCACGGTTTATCTGGCTCTGTGATGCGTTTGGCGTACCGCTTCTTTTCTTGGCTGACGTCCCTGGTTTTATGATCGGTAGCCAGGTGGAGAGACAAGGCATCATTCGCCACGGCGCAAAGATGATCACTGCAGTAGCAGAAGCAACCGTGCCAAAAATCTCTGTGATTCTCCGCAAAGCATATGGAGCTGGTCTCTATGCCATGTGCGGCCCTGCATTTGACCCTGACGCGGTTCTGGCTCTACCGAGCGCTGAGATTGCTGTGATGGGGCCGGAGCCAGCTGTAAATGCTGTGTTCTACAACCGCATTCAATCTATTGAGGACCCCGATGAGCGTGCTGCATTCGTTGCAGAGAAGCGCGCCGAGTACGTAGAGGATGTGAACCTTCTTCACTTAGCGTCCGAGATGATCGTCGATGCAGTCATACAGCCAGAAGACCTGCGAAGAGAGCTAATAGCTAGATTCGCGGTAGCTGGCCGGCGCGTGCGTGAAGTATTCGAACGCCGACACGGAGTCCCGCCTGTATAGGGAGTTCTCGAACTCGGGGCTGCATTTTCCTCGCTTTGATCAGGCCTATTCGTACGCCCAGTCCTTGAGTGTGCTCCAATAAGGAAGTGCCGTTCTGTATCGACTGTGATCGTTATATAAGTCCAGGTTTAGTTGGGCAGGATGCAGCATGCCCTACCTGTGGACGGCCATTGGAGGTAGGAGCGCTTCAAGAGAGAGCCGAGGCACTACTTGCGGAGGCAGATGACGATCGTCTCCCGATCCCTTGGCATCTCAAGCTCCTCGCTGCTGGGGTTGCGCTCTACCTGCTAGTTCGCCTCTGGCAAGGGATCTCCTGGCTAGCCCAGTAGAGATAGATGCCTAATGGATATGCCTGAATGGATATGCCTGAATAGATTTCGTTGCTTACGAGAGAATCCATTTAGCGTGCCCGCCTGTGACATACAACCCGTTTAATCCAGAGACAATCGCCGACCCTTTCTCCGAGTATCGGAACTTAAGAACTGATACTCCGGTATACAAGTCTGAGGAGCATGGGTTCTGGGTAGTAAGTCGATATGACGATGTCACCCGCGTGTTAAGAGACCATGAGAACTTCTCCTCAACAGCAGGAGTGGGCACTGAGTGGCGACCGGTTCCTATGATGATCTCGGTTGACCCGCCGGAGCACACGCACCTTCGTCGCATGGCTCAACGCGAATTTACGCCTAGAGCAATCAACGCATGGGAGTCTCGCGTATCTGCATTGGTAGACGGATTGCTTGAGACGTTCGTTGCCAATGGTGGGGGAGATCTGGTTCCAAATCTCGCGTACCCAATCCCGATCGGTGTAATCGCCGAGATGCTTGGTGTCCCGTTCGAAGACCGCGAAGACTTCAAGCGCTGGTCAGATGACACTATTGATGCTTTAGGAGGCGGGCTTGACCCGGAGACCTCGCTTCGCGTCGAGACAAGCGTGTTCGAGTTTGCTCAGTACTTTATGAATGCGATTACTAAGCGCAGAGATGCTCCAGGCGATGACCTGCTGAGCATGTTGATCGATCCAGCCAATGGTGAGACTCTCTCCAACAACGACCTCGTCTCGTTTGCAATTCTTCTGTTGGTAGCGGGTAACGAGACAACTACAAATTTGATCGGCAACTTGGTCTTCGCACTAGCAACAAACCCCGATCAGTGGAACCTATTGAAAGCGGACCCAAGTCTCGTCCCAGCAGCGATCGAAGAGGCCCTGCGATTCGACTCTCCGATCCAAGGATTCTTCCGCAATACGCTCAAGGCAACCGAGGTTCGCGGCGTCACGATTCCGGCGGACCAGAAGGTGATGGTTCTCTATGGCTCAGCGAACCGCGACGAACGCAAATATCCAGACCCAGATCGGTTTCTTGTCCAGCGCAATCCGATGGACCATGTTGCTTTCGGCTCGGGTATCCACTTATGCCTCGGGGCTCCTCTGGCCCGAATGGAGGGGGCGCTCTTCCTGAAGGGCCTCCTAGCTCGAGTGGAGAGCATTGAGTTGGACGGTGATGTAATTCGGACAAATAATCCTCTACTTCGTGGCGTCTCGCACCTGCCTGTCAGGTTCGTGGCCCGCTAGGATCACCACTCCCTCGCCTGCTTGCAGGCGTTGCGGGCTGTGGCGCAGCTTGGTTAGCGCGTCGGTCTGGGGGACCGAAGGTCGCAGGTTCAAATCCTGTCAGCCCGACCAGTAATAGAACTAGTAATAGAACCAGTAATAGAGCGGGTCTCCACCTATGGAGGCCCGCTCTTTTAGGTGTTGTAGCGAGAGCCTGCAAAAGGCTGCGAAACACCGTAAGGGTCATCGCTCGGCTCTGTTTATGCCTCTCGTGCTTAGTGCCCCGGAATGGCGATGAACTCGAAAATGGGTATCATTGGACCCAATCTTCAGATCACAACTAATAGGGGAACCAGTGGCAAGCAACTCCAAGAATAAGAAGCACTCTAAGAAGGATTCGCTAAAGAAGAATTCGGCGCAGGATGCCTCTAAGAAATCCCCCAAGGTGAAGAGCCTTAAAGTCGCCGATGAACCACAAGTTAAGGACGCGAAAGTCAAGACTCCTAAGGTCAAGACCCCAAAGGTTAAGGACCTAAAGGTTAAGGAGCCTCAGGAGAAGGCGCCGAAGGGCAAGCCTGTTGACCAGACTCCTGATTCAGCCCAGACAGAGCCCATTAGAGCAGCAGCTCCGCTGATCCCCGCACGCGTAGCTGCCGCCAGGTTGGAGGAGGACGGTCTTGACCTTCTTCTGCGACCAAGTGCAACCGGGCATCGCATGCGAAGAGGTACTGGAAACTCTGCAGTTCTAAACCTGCTTGGTGGCATGACGCGCTCTGAGCGCGCTAAGGATGGAAAGTCCAAACAGTTGACTGCGCCAATTGAGGGGCAAGGGGTTTGGAAAGCGTCGCCGCTCAGAGAGAGCCCTGTAACTACTATCGAGCGCTCCAGCGAAGGGCGAGTTCCTGAGCTTGTTCCTCTGCGATACGGAAGAATGCTCGCAACTCCGTTCACCTATTTCCGCGGGGCTCCTGCGGTGATGGCTTCAGACTTGGCCACAACTAAGTCCAGCCAAATTGAGGTTCAAGCCTGTGGCGATGCCCATCTCTTGAACTTTGGTCTCTTCGGAACGCC
>CALQAT020000149.1:0-4437 GCA_943328625.2 Bordetella parapertussis
CCGCTGCGTCGCCTTGTTCTCGTGACGCTTAGAGATACTCAACTATCGGCTGCCGATCTAGCGGTGCGTGAGCATATTTTGGAGATAGTTAGTCTGCGTGCGAATGCGGGGAAGAAGTAGCGCTCACAGGAAGAGCCAAGAGGAGGGGCTACTTAGTCTGAGAAAAATGCATGGCGGCACCCGCTATTCGTGTAGCGGGCATCGCCACAAGTGACTCGACCTCGAGTCGCTCAAACCCAGGAGTAGATCCCGGGTCCTCAACGACAAGTATCCGCCCGCCAGGCCAAGAGAGGTCGATGCTCTCGTCGGTTTCATACTCGGGTACCCCGCCAAGAAGGCCACACCAGAGACCGAGCGAAGAAGTAATCGAGTCGGTTCGCATAACAATTCTCTTCAGAGAGGCCCTGTTAGTCGCTGGCTCCGGGGGATCCTCCCACCAGATGGGGCGCCCTAAAGGGGTGCCGCGCTTGCCGTGATCAGCCCATCGCTTGATCCACGTTCCTGGACTTGGATTGGCTTGAGCAAGTTGAATAACCGTTCCCTGGGCTTCTCTCGGCGATAAGAAAGCCTCGAACCACTCCGGGTCCTCAAAGGAGATGCCGGTCGGGTGGTAGCCCGCCAGGGTCGCTTGATCAATTGCATCCCGCAGAGAATCGACCTTGAACGTGATGTGGTGCTGACCCTCGCCGTGTCTCGCAATGAATTTAGTGAGGAAGCTGTCACCTGAATCTGAGCGAGGAGTAATGACCTCAACCGTCATACCCTTTTTGCCATCGCCAACGCGCGACTGTACCCAGCGAAAATCCGGAGCATCCCCTCCCTCCGTAATGGTTGCGCCGAGTTCGCCTACTAGTTGCGCAAGCGCAGATGTTGGGTTGAGGGTTGCGAGCGCAATGTGATCAAGATCCATATCCCTACGTTATTGCGCTCACTTGCTTGCTAGCGGATTCATCGAACTTCGGTGCTTCATTTAGGCAGTCGAAGAAACCGCAACCGGTGAGCGCCTACCCGCTTTAGTTATAGAGCGTGCAATTAAGTATCCAATCCCAAGCACTGTAAAACCCGCGACGGCATCGAGAAAATAGTGATTGCCGGTAACGACGATGACGGTCACGGTGCAGACTGGGTAGAGAGCGGCAATCACCTTTGCCCAAGTTGATTTCAGGCGCGGTACAAGCGCGCACGCACACCAGAGAGCCCAAGCACAGTGAACACTCGGCATCGCTGCAAATTGATTAGAGACATTATGGAGGGTTCCAGAATCAAATGACCAGATAGTGGGGTAGCGGTCAAGAGTGTCTATGAATCCAAAATTGGGTGGCAATAGACGTGGGGGCATAAGCGGCCAAAATGTAAAGCCAATTAGTGCTAGCGCTGTGGCGATCGCAATAGTATTTCTCCACAGCGGGTAGTCGTTCTGCCATTTGCGGTAGAGAAAAATACCTACACCAATCGTGACAACGAAGTGGAGCGAGCCGTAGAAGTAGTTAGAGCCAACAATAAGTGCACGAGTTTGAAGTGCCCACTTTTGTATCGCCTCTTCGTGGTAAATGCCGAGTGTCTGTTGAAGATGAATTATTGCTCGAGCATGCGAGAGGGCAAGCGCTTCAAGGTGGCGCGCGTCTCGCGAATTGAAGTTACGGATCATCGAGTAGATGAAATAAAACGCAAGAATAAATCCTGCTTCATTCCACCAATGCAGAGCGGAGCCATCCCTTAATCGGCGGCTGCGATTGCCGAGATTCTCGCCAGTTTCTTGGGCGCCGGCGGTGTTAACAGCGTCACCAGAACCCGTCCCTTGTGTCATGCCGACCCCATATCGGTTTTTAATCGCCGAGCACCTACTGCAAATGAGGGGGCTCCTGGCAGGCTGACTACAAGCATCACGAGATAATACAGAAGTCCGATGCCTACTGCCTTGCCGGTACTAACTCCCAAAGGGGTTAGGAGAAGCACAAGCATCCCCTCCCGAACACCTAGGCCACTAAGCGACAGCGGGAGAACTTGAGCCATTGCTACAGCTGGGAAATATGCAAGAACTGCTCCATTTGGGACATGGGCTTCTAGTGCGCGCCCGATAATCCACATCACCCCGACCATTGAACACTGATAGAGCATGGCGGTGGCGATGGCTCCCAACGCTCGCTTTGGCTGCTGACGCATGCGCTCAACCCCGATGTGAACTGCTCCGATGAATCGAGTCCAACCCTCGTCCTCGCGAAATCTCCCGGCGAGTTTTGGATGTGCAGCGAGGGCGAGGATAAAAACAAGCGCAAGGAGAGTCAGCCCTGCTGCTAATAGTGCAATCCATGATCGCTTCTCACCTAGGAGCGAAGGATTAATTGCGAATCCAAAGAGGCAGATCATCGGCAGTGCAATGAATCCAGTCAGACGTTCTAGAACAACAGATCCGAATGCGGTTGGCCCATCGCCGATATTGGTTGTAAGTCGCGAGACTCGAAGTACGTCTCCCCCAATTGTTGAGGGCAGAATATTCCCAACAAACTGCCCCGCAAAGTAGTGACGCACAAGAATTCGGAGCGGCACGTGCTCGTCGAAGATCGCAAGTACTCGTTGCCAACGCCAGGCCGAGAGAACAACACCGCCGACTGCCATCAGAATTGCAGCAGCGAGCCAAAAAACTGTCGAGGCATGCCGCTGGCGATTGAGAATGACTATGGCGCCGAGGTCCATGCGAGAGATCAGTAACGCCAGTAATGCAGCGCTCACAACGATCCTGAGCCAAACCACTACCTTGCGGCGCCTAGGAGACTGCGATGCCCTAGGAATCGCGTCAACTTCTAGCTCGGGGGTCATCGAGGGTAATCCTAGGGCGGTTGGGGCTGAGGTGACTCCCTAGCGTTCTTATTGAAGATCAGCTTTGGGCTCTCGCCGGACCGGCGCTCAAGGTAGCAGCCAGCCGAATACGCCTCTAGTGTGGGGAATGTTCACGCTCCACCCGTAATAGTCACTAAGGCGGCGATCATCGCCTGAGAGAAAGCGCATTTCCATGTTGGTAACAGTTGATGATGGGGTAGCACTTGAGGTTTTGGTTACCGGTTCCGGACCGGCACTCTTCCTTGTTCACGGTTTTGGTGGAGCGAAGGAAGATTTCTCTGATCACATAGAGGATCTTTCACGAGAGTATCGAGTAGTTGTCTTCGATCACCGAGGCCATGGAGAGAGCGGCGCCCCAACTGATGAGGCTTCGTACTCGCTAGAGCGACTCGGCGCAGACATCCTCTGTGTCGCAGATGCGCTCGGCGAGGATACGTTCGTCCTCCTCGGACACTCAATGGGCGGAATGGTTGCACGCAAGGTTGCCCTGACAAACCCCGATCGCATTGATGCATTAATTCTTATGGATACTTGTCACGGACCGATAGCAGCGGTTGACGGAGACTTAATTGAGATGGGTGCACAGATCGCGCTCACTGATGGAATGACAACGCTTAAGGAAATTCTCGACGCAGGCACTCCGCTTGATAATCCTGCGTATCAGCGCCTCCTAGAAGAGCGTCCCGGGTATCGCGAATTCCAGGAAAAGAAGTTTGGGTCGCTCTCTGCCGTGATGTGGGCAACAATCGTGCGCGCTATTCGCGATCAATCCGATGATCTTGAAGCCATGAGATCGCTTGAGATGCCAACCCTTGTCATCGTCGGAGAGGTCGACCTTCCATTTGTATCCCAGAGCAGAGCAATGGCAGATGCGATCCCGGGAGCAGTGCTCGCAGTGATCCCCGATGCTGGCCATTCTCCACAGTTCGAGAATCCAGATGCATGGGCGGTCGCAGTGAACAGTTTTCTACTCGCCTCCAGCGTTTCCTAAGAAACGGTCTCGCTCAACGACGACTCTTGTTAGGCGCCCAGCCGCAACCAATCCGCGATGGTCCTTTACTGAGACCACGAAGGTCAGGCGGCGCCCCTCGATAGTGCGAAGCGTCGCCTCGGCAGTTACTGAACCGCCGATTGCAGTAGGGGCTAGGTGGTCGAGCTGGACCCGGTAGCCAACAGTGGTTCGACCCTCGGGAAGGTGCCCATCGCAGGCGGAGACTGCTGCTTGCTCTGCGAGCAGCACAACTTTTGGAGTAGCGAGGACAGGGACATCTCCACTCCCTAAGAACAGAGCGGTGTCCGCCTCAGCGACGACAAGGGTTGCGGTTCCGGTGAGTCCGGGCTGGAGGGTCACGCCCTTACGATACGCAATGCCGCAGCGCTAAGCACTTTGTGGCCAATTGTCCTAATCCCCACTTGGGCGTGGCAGAGTGTGGAATAGACCATTAGTCCTTAATTTACTTGGAGGATAGGCACTTGCTGGACGAGGATGTAATCCGACGGACACTTGGAACCGCTCTAAAGCGCGGTGGCGACTTCGCAGAGGTTTTTGTGGAGGAGAAGACCTCTAGTAGCGCATCTCTTGATGACGGTCGTGTTGAG
>CALQAT020000150.1:0-4388 GCA_943328625.2 Bordetella parapertussis
ACCATGCTCGACTACACATCTCGCTTCTCCATGAAAGACGGAACAGCGGTTGCACAGATGTCAGCAGCGGGAACCTTCTCTGAAGAGACTGTTGTTCCAGCAATCTCTTGCGTAAAGATTCCAGATGACGTTCCCTTCCAGATTGCAGCTTTGATCGGATGCGGAGTTCTCACTGGGTTCGGCGCTGCAGTAAACACTGCGAACATTCGCGAGGGTGACAACGTTGTTGTTGTTGGAGCAGGTGGCGTAGGCCTAAACACCATTCAGGGTGCAAGGCACAAGGGTGCTGGCAAGATCATCGCTGTTGACATGGTTGACGGCAAGCTTGAGACAGCCGCCAGCGTTGGTGCAACACACACGATTAATGCCTCCAATGGCGACGCCATTGAGCAGGTCATGGCCCTCACCGACGGGCGCGGCGCGGATGTTGCCTTCGAGGTAATCGGACTCCCCGCAACAATCCGTCAGAGCTTCGACATGACCCGCAAGGGTGGCGAGACTGTGATCGTTGGTGTTCCTCGCCTCGACCAGACAATGGAGTTCAACCCAGGTATGGACTTCGTTATCGCTGAGAAGACTCTCAAGGGATGCTGGTACGGAGGAGCAAACGTCCACCGCGACGTGCCTATGCTCATCAGCCAGTACAAGAACGGCTCGCTCAAACTCGATGAGCTCGTCTCACGAGAGATCAAGCTCGAAGATGTAAACGCTGCAATGGACGAGATGCACGGCGGCCACATCGCTCGTTCGGTAATCGTTTACTAAGAATGCGATACCGAAAGTTTGGAACTAGTGAGCTTCAGGTCTCGGAGGTTGGCTTCGGGACCTGGACTCTCGCTAGCGATTGGTGGGGCGTCGTTGAGGACAAGCGTGGAATGCTCGATGCCGCGCTTAACGCAGGTATCACGTTCTTTGATACATCACCGGTCTATGGAGACGATGGCCTAGGCGAGTCGCTCATGGCCGAATTTCTATCGGAGCATCGTGACGAGATTGTGCTCACAACAAAGTGTGGGTATGACATCTCAGCGAATCGCAAGACGAAGGGGCAGTCTGAGCGCCCGCACGACTGGCGCCCAGAGTCCATCCGCGAGCAGTGCGAATCGTCTCTTACGCGACTCGGAATCGACTACATAGATCTTTACCAACTCCATAACGCTCGCATTGAGCCAATCCTTGACGACGATCTCTGGGCTGCGCTCGAGGATCTGCGTACTGACGGAAAGATCGGCGAGATTGGCGTTGCACTCGGGCCAGCAATTGGCTGGGTCGAGGAGGGTCTTGAGGCCATTCGCCGACGACCAATCTGCTCACTGCAGACTGTTTACAACGTCATTGAGCAAGAGCCAGGTCGCACGTTCGTCGAGGAGTCAATTGCTCACGGATCCAAAGCCGGGATCATCTCTCGTGTACCTCATGCATCTGATGCACTTAGCGGGCGCGTTACACGCGACACGGTCTTCCCACCTAGCGACCATCGCTCCCATCGCAATCGCGACAACATGCTGGACAACTTCGATAAGGCTGACACTCTTGCTTTCCTCTGGGAAGGCACCGGTCGCACGCGTGGCCAAGCTGCTATCGCTGCAATTCTGAGCAACCCAGACATCACTAATGTGCTGCCGACATGCGTAACCGTCGAGGAGATTGACGAATACGCAGCGGCGACAGAGTTTCCTCTAACTCTGGAGGAGACAGCTGCAGTCGAGGCTCTCTGGTCAGATAACTTCGGTGTCACAAACCGCTACGAGATGAAACTCAAGGCAAGCCGCTGAAACGTTTAAGCGCCGATGTTCGCAAGCAGCAACTCCTTGAGATTGCATGCGATGTTTTTGCTGAGCACGGTTTCCATGCATCCTCGATGGAGGAGATTGCTGATGCTGCAGGAGTAACGAAGCCTGTCCTCTACCAACACTTCTCGTCTAAACGAGCGCTCTACCTTGAGCTGCTTGATGATGTTGATGCTCAACTCTCGGCGAGATTGTTGGTTGCCACCACTGAAGCAACTACAGGTCGCGAGAGAGTGGAGAGGGGCTTCGCAGAGTACTTTCGGTTCGCAGCTGCGAATCCAGCATCCTTTCGACTCCTATTTGGTGCATCGGTTCGTAATGACCCAGAGTTCTCGGCGGTGGCCGATCGCGCCATAGATCGAATCTCGATACTCATCTCTGGCCTAATCGAGATCGAAGTACCAGATGCCCAGCGCAGAGTATTAGCCCATGCAATGGTCGGAATGGCTGAAGCCACAAGCCGAACTCTCGCGACAGACGGTGAGATTCAAGACCCTGACCTACTCGCGTCGTGGTTAGCGGAAATGGCGTGGTTCGGCCTCAGAGGTGTCCGGACCGAGTAGAGCCAATCAGCCTAGGGACGAACCAAGGATTGAGACGAAGGAGACCATCTCTCCCGGGTAACCGCCGAGGTTGTGTGTAAGCGCCAATTGACGCTCAGGCCAGGTTGAGATCCGCCGATCATCAGGGGCCTCTCCCCTCATCTGGAGCCACACCTCGAACATCATGCGCAGGCCAGAGGCGCCGATCGGGTGCCCAAATGACTTGAGCCCACCATCTGGATTGACCGGCAGAACACCATCGATATCAAAGGCCCCCGCCTCAATCTCACGCCACGCTTCACCGCGCTCTGAAAAACCGAGGTCCTCCATCAACACAAGCTCTGTGGGGGTAAAGCAATCATGAACCTCTGCCATTGCGATCTGCGAACGCGGGTCCGTCACACCAGCCTGTGCGTATGCATCCTGTGCACACGCAACAATCTCAGGGAATGTGGTGTAGTCGTACTCGGGGTCAGTAAGGCCTGAACCGTTTCCAGCAACCAGGGAGAGAGCCTTGATATATAGAGGCTTATCTGTATAGCGGTGAGCATCCTCTGCCCGCACAACAATTGCTGCAGCGGCACCATCTGCGACACCGGCACAGTCGAATACCGAGAGGTCTCCGGCGACTGAAGGCATCGCGCAGATCTGATCTACAGACATCTCGCGTCGAAACTGTGCACGCGGATTGCGCGCACCATTAGCGTGGTTCTTCGATGCGATACGTGCGAGTACCCGCTTCATCTCATCCATCGGGACTCCATACTTACGCGCATATGCAGGCGCAACCATGGAGAACATCGCCGCAGCAGTGAGCGTGCGGTTCGTACCATCTGTCGGGATCGGGAAGGCATTTAACCCTTGATAACCAGAGTCTTTTACCTTTTCAACCCCAATTGCCATAGCCGAGTCATACGCTCCACTAGCAACCGCATACGCAGCCTGACGTAGCGCCTCTGATCCGGTTGCGCAGTAATTCTCCACGCGGCTCACTGGTTTGCCCTCAAGCCCAAGGGCTTTAGCGAGCATGATGCCGCTCATTCCCGACTGAGCGGTACCGAGCCAATATGCATCAATGTCTTGCCTCGAAGTGCCTGCATCTGCAAGAGCCTCTGAGGCCGCGTCGCGAAGTAGATCATCGGCGCTTTTATCCCAATGCTCTGCAAAACGCGTGCAGCCCATCCCGACAATTGCTACCCGGTCGCGAATTCCATGCGATGCCATCTCAGCCCTCCACGCCATTAACGCGCACTGGGCGCGCTTTCCAGAAATAGTTATGAATTCCATCGGCGGTAAAGAGCTTTCTAAATGTCATCTCAACTCTTCCACCAATTGCGACATCCTCGGGGTCAACATCAGTTAGTTCAACTGGCAATCGCCCTCCACCATCGAAGTCAACAACTGCAAAGACAACCGGTGGGCTCTGTGAGTATGCGAGCCGATCGATGGTAAATGTCACGATGGTCCCAAGCACCTCTGACATAGGGCGCATGCTCCACTCGCCATCGGCCGGCGGAAGGTGCACGACTCCGTCTTCGTCCTCGGAGCCTACGAAACCAAACTTCCACTCTGTGTTACGAGCAGCGGCGCTCGATGACGGGCGCGCTGGCTCGGGGCGGCGCGGGGGCTCAACGGGGAGGAGTCCCCTCCATGCGAGGTATTTACCATATGCAACAGGTGCGCCTCCTGCGATCTGCACGAATACAGGTCGAGAAGGCTTGTGCTGCGATATAGCTGGCGTGGTGCGAACTAGCACTGCATCGGCACCATCAGCGAGCACAAGTAAGAGAATTCGTTGCCCCGGTAAAGCACGCTCAAGAACCGAAGCAAGCACAAGTAGAGGAGCGGCTGCACCCGTGTTGCCAACATTGGTACCGAGGGTATCTACAACGCGATCCGACGCGACTCCAGACTTCTTAGCCACTGCAGAATTAGCGCGGTCGTGTGGCCCAACGACAATTAGATAATCAATCGCGTCGATAGCGAGCCCTGTGGTGCTGAGTAACGCAGCAATCGCGCGAGCACCTAAGTCGGTATAGCGAGTCTCGCCAAAGCG
>CALQAT020000151.1:0-4387 GCA_943328625.2 Bordetella parapertussis
ACAGAAGTCGATTAACCGACGCTTTAAATCACTATCGACACCTTGAAGGTTGACGATGACGGGCTGCCCGGATTTGATCCGCTCCCCGACCTCTTGTGCGTCGTTAAATCCCTTCGGCTCAACGACCTGAACACGTGCGCTTGAGGCTGGCACTGGTCGAATTATCGGTTTGGTTACATCAACGGCTGGGGACTCCGAGTCGGAGATCGTTCGCACTGCGGATCGAGTTACGGGTGGTGCTGATACTGCCGGGCGAGAGCGTTCGTAACTTGGGGGAGCATCCTGAGGCTCCTCAGCGGGGAGCTGATCCTCCTCAAGGTAATAGGAACCGTCCCCCTCGAGATAGTCATAGTCATCATCGGCATCAACGGATTCGTTGAGGCCTAGATAGTTCATCGTGTTCTTGATCCAACCTGGCATCTGCACTACCTCCTAGAGCGTCTGCGAGCCTACAGGGGAATGGGGCTAGATCGTGGACACCTCCTCAACCCCATTTCGATCCTCGGCATCGGCGAGAAGTGCGCTGAGAACATCGAACACGCTTGAAGCGCCTCGGGTAGTCGATCGTGCAGATAATGAGGATCTCCTCAAATGGCTCTGCGCCCACCAAATATCGAGGCCCCAACCCTGAGAATTGTGGATCCCTGAGCGATCGCTGCCTCATAATCGCTGCTCATCCCCATTGATAACTCAACTACTCCAAGCCCATCGGCAAGTATTCGTAGAGCCTCAAACCATCTACTCGGCTCGCCGATTTGAGGAGCGACCGTCATTAGCCCAGCAACGTCAAGGCCGAGTGAGCGAAGCGCATCGACGAGCTCCGCGCAGCCCGATGGAGCTACACCACCGCGCTGTGGCTCCTCTGCGAGATTTACCTCTACGAGCACTCTGGCCCCCGGAGCACGTTTAGCAATCGCCTCGCCCAACAACGCTCTATCTACAGAGTGCCAAAGGGAGATGTGCGGCGAGATAACAGCGACCTTATTGCGCTGCAACTGCCCCACAAAGTGCCAGACAGGAGCAGGGTCGTGAACCGCCAGCAGCGGGGCCTTCTCTAAGAGTTCCTGTGCTCTATTCTCTCCAAAATCACATAGCCCTAAATCGAGAGTCAGCGCGAGCGTCGCTGCGTCAATCGTCTTTGATATACCGACTAGCCGGATGCTTGACGCGTTGCGATCACTTATTCTCGCCGCCTCACTAATTCGACTCCGTACCTCTTCGAGGTTCTCTCTCAGTTGTTGGCTCGCGGCCTCATCCCCTTGCGTCGTCAACGCACTCGCTCCACAACCATGCCCTGTCGCCCGGTCACGCCGTCGCGCCTAAACGAGAAAAGGCTCTGCTCAGAGAAAGTACAGCGCAGATCATCGCCAATATCGGTTACACCCTCGGAGAGCAAGGCGCTGCGTATTCCTGCACGCAGGTCAAGAGCAGGAGAGCCATTACTTGTCTCGCCAATCACACTCGGCCCCACAATGCTTGCGAGTCGATTCAGGTCCTGCGCTCCAAACTCATAGTGAGGAGCGCTGATACACGGCCCAATAATCGCCTTAATTTTACCTGTACCCAGCGCCCGCACCGCTGCTACGCCCTCGCTGATTACGCCCGCCTCAAGCCCTCGCCAACCGGAGTGGATAGCGGCGCAGGCCGTATCGTTCGCCATTGCAATCGGGGCGCAATCTGCCCCTATAGCCACAAGTGGCAGCCCAACAACATTGGTTGCAGCACCATCGGCATCGGGGCGACCCGCTGGGGCCTCATCAAGGCGCAGAACCTCTACCCCATGAACGTGATTTACATATACCCACGCATCGGGGTCGCTCGGCGTTCCCTCACAGAGACTCGCTAGCAACTCTGTGTTTCGCCTCACGGTGAGGTGATCATCCCCTACGTGCGTAGCGAGATTAAGCGAGTCGTATGGAGGCTGCGAGGAGCCTCCGAGACGAGTAGTAAACCAGACGCGAGCACACCCGATATCTACGTAGTTGAGCACCGCTTTGCCTCCGGACTGCATTAACTACGAGCGACGCCCGTATGTCAGCGAAGGAACTCAGGAACGTCGAAGTCGTCGTCACCAAGGCCGAGGTCGTCAGTAACGCCCGATACTCCATAAGACTCTTCGTCTGAGCGAAGTCCAAGAGGAGCAGAAGGACGCTCCCCCTCGTAACGATCAAAGCCAGCGGCAATGACTGTTACGCGTACTTCATCACCAAGGGCGTCATCGATCACAGTCCCGAAGATTATGTTCGCATCCGGGTGAGCTGCATCAGCGATGATCTGAGCTGCCTCATTTACCTCGAAGAGTCCGAGGTCAGATGGGCCTGAGATCGTGAGCAGGATTCCTCGTGCACCCTCAATGCTCGCCTCAAGAAGCGGGCTTGAGATTGCAGACCTTGCGGCGCCAACAGCGCGTCCATCGCCAGAGGCATAACCGATACCCATTAGCGCTGAGCCGGCATTGGTCATGATCATCTTGACGTCTGCGAAGTCAGTGTTGATGAGTCCAGGAGTGGTGATTAGATCTGTGATTCCTTGGACTCCTTGCAGGAGAACCTCATCGGCCATCTTGAAGGCGTTGACGATTGAGGTGCGCTCATCCGAGACCTGAAGCAGACGATCGTTAGGAATTACAATCAGGGTGTCGACCTTCTCTTTTAGTCTCTGAATACCCTGCTCTGCTTGTACAGATCTGCGTCGACCCTCAAAACCAAATGGCCTTGTAACTACACCGATGGTCAATGCGCCTAGTTCTTTTGCGATCTCCGCGATCATTGGGGCTGCACCTGTACCGGTACCACCGCCCTCGCCCGCTGTGATGAAGACCATGTCAGAGCCGCGCAGGGCCTCCTCGATCTCAGCACGATGTTCGTCAGCCGCTTGTCGGCCAACCTCGGGGTCGGAACCTGCTCCAAGCCCACGGGTTAATTCGCGTCCAAGATCAAGTCGAAGGTCAGCATCGCTTAGAAGCAGAGCCTGAGCGTCGGTATTGACCGCTAGGAACTCGACTCCCTTCAGCCCGGCATCGACCATGCGGTTGACGGCGTTACCGCCACCTCCGCCAACGCCGACGACCTTGATCACTGCCAAGTAGTTTTGGGGTGCACCCATCATTGCTTGCGCCTCTCCTGGCGTAGCCATAACCCTTGAGTCTCAACGTAAACCTCGGCCTTACGGTCGAGGTGTTGTAGAGGTCAAGGCTTATGTAAACCTGTTGTAAGGGTTCAGACTGTACCGGACAGCGGCAACCGGGGCAAAGAGAACCGCCCCTAGAGGAGAAAAATCTCTCAAATTTGCCTCAAAGCGAGCAACTCAAGAGGCCAATTTAGTGGTATCGGACCAGACCAACTCCTATATGGATCCTCTAGCGGCCCCACTGGAGCCACGGAAGCGGAGGCCTCCATGCGCCTTAAGAGGTAGCTGGAGCAGTTGGAACAGTTACATCGATTGTGGTGACGCTCTGCCGATTAGATCTCAGCGCCTCAAGCACTCCGAGAGCAACATTCCCCTTAGCGCGCGCATTATCAGGCGGGCCAATTCGAATGACCCGCGCTGTGGGGCGCTGACCTGCTGTCGTATTGAGTAGAAGCACGACCGATCCAACTCTGTCAACCTCCACAACAGCGACCTGCACCCTCAGCGCCTTTGGCAGCGCCATGAATGTCGTTGCAGCGGTCTTGGGGTTAATGAAACCTCCTGCCTTTGCGACCTTCACCCCTCTAATCTCTGGGATGCCGAATGGCGGAGCAGCGGTAGTGGCGAGGACTCTCCCAGCCCTATCAATAAGCCTCGGGGCCTGAACCGCAGGGGCGCGTGTTGTGGTTGTGGTCGTGGGCTCGCTAGTGGTTGACGAAGTAGAAGATTCGCTACTGGGTTTACGCGTTGAACTTGAAGGGTTAGGCGAGGTGCTCGTCGTAATAGTTATCTCGCTACCCGGGCGAACCCATGCCACAGGGTTGCGCTCTACCAAATCAATTGAGACAGTATGGGGGAAGTGAGTCTTTACCGAGACACTCGCTATCCAAGGAAGCTTCTTCACTCGATCGGAGATTGCTCCGGTATCAAGAAAAGCAAGTGCGTCACCCAGCGGGACTGCGGCAGCAACCTCAACGGCTCGCCCCCTCTCCCCTGTCACTCCGGTTACCTCCAACTTTCGTACCTCAAGTAACGCAGAGTTAAGGAGGAGGTATAAAAGAAAAACAACTACTCCAGCACAGAGTGCAGAGCCAACCAAGATTGTTCGTCTACGTACTTTTGCCTGCTCAACCGCGCTTCTGCGGGCTTTAATTCTTGGGTCCTCACTCTGCGAACTCACTGCAGTCCCTCAGATGGCTCATCTTGACCGTCACTCTTACTAAACCCAACCCAATGAAGCTCGGTCTCTAAGCGGACC
>CALQAT020000152.1:0-4381 GCA_943328625.2 Bordetella parapertussis
CAAACTTGGCGCCTAGGGAGAGGCGAGTACCGGACTCACCACTGCTCCCCTTCAGTGTCCCAGATCCGTCGATATCAGCATGTCGTGCGGGATCCGCGACTACCGCGAATAGGGCCTCAGGTGTTGCCGCAATTACACGGGTGACACTTACTTTCTCTGCGCTCATAACTCTGAGCGTAGCCACATCAAGAGTCCTGCGCTTAAAGCGGCTGTCGGGAGAGTGCGAGTCGAATTACCACAGCATCACCCGGCTCCAATGTGAGGTCGCCGTCAATCTGTTCGCCGCCTCTAAAGCGGCGAGCAGAGGCGGCGACTTCTCCGTTCACGCCACTTATTACTCCGCCTGCACCTTCATCGAGTGAAGCAGCAATCAAGAACCCGTCACCGCGCATGTAGGCGAGGACTCCGTCTGGCGCGCTAACTCGCTTAAACGCTCCGCTGCGCAGATCACTCTCGGCATCTCGCAGTGCAATTAGATCGCGCGTAAGTGTGAGGAATGAATCAGCATCGCCGACCTGATCTGCGACATTGAATGACGCCGCATCGCCGAATGGCAGCCACGGCTCAACACCAGGTTCGGTGAAGCCAAACCCTGGAGTCGCGTTCCACTGCATAGGTGTGCGCTCAGGGTCGCGACCGAAGACCGGATACATACGAATCCCAACCGGGTCAAGTATCTGCTCAAGCGGAACCTCAGTATCGGGCATTCCAATCTCATCGCCGTAGTAGAGGAATACACATCCGCGCAGTGTCAAGAGCATCACCAGCGCAGAGCGTGCGCGATCTGCATCGCCCTCAGCCCAACGAGACGGGAAGCGATAGTTATCGTGGTTGCCACCAGTCCAGACCGGCGCGCTACCTGATGGGATCGCTGCATCAGTATCTTCAATAATCTTGCCCAGAGCTTGGGCTGAGAGCGGTGCATGGATCATCAGGAAGTTGAACCCGAGATTCAATTCATCGTCATCACCATAAAAAGAGGCGAGCATCTCGGTGTCAAAGACATGTGTCTCGCCTATGAGCACGCGCTTAGGAGTATACGAATCTGCAATCTTGCGCCAACGCTTGATTACATCATGAACCTCTGGGCGACATGAGTTGTAGAACTGGCGCTGCCCACGCATCTTGATGAACCAGTGATCCCCATCCTCGACAGTGGGATTGTCACGCAGCTGTGCGTCCTTAATAACCATGTGGACTACATCGATGCGAAAGCCGGCTACACCGCGGTCGAACCAAAAACGAAGAATACGGTCGAATTCGTCGCGTACCTCTGGGTTCCACCAATTGAGGTCCGGCTGCTCACTTAGGAAGTTGTGTAGGAAATACTGACCAGTGGTTTCATCGAGGGTCCACGCAGGGCCACCGAAACTTGATGCCCAATTATTGGGGGGTCCCCCATCCTCGGCGGGGTCAGCCCATACATACCAATCGCGCTTTGGGTTATCAATCGACGAACGCCCCTCAATAAACCAGGGGTGCTCGATGCTCGTATGGTTTGGTACCAAATCAAGAATGACTCGTAAATCGCGTTTTGTGGCTTCGCTAATCAGCGTGTCGAGATCGGCGAGTGTGCCGAGAGCTGGGTCAACATCGCAGAAGTCCGAGACGTCGTATCCCCAATCTGCATTTGGCGAGACCGTAATCGGGTCTAGCCAAATACCTTTGACGCCTAACCAAGACAAGTGGTCTAGACGCTGTGTGATCCCCGGAAGGTCACCAACCCCATCGCCATTGGAGTCCGCATATGAGCGCGGATAGATCTGATAGAGAACTCCCTCACTCCACCAAGCCTCTGGATTCTCAGGCATTCTTCCTCCCAGAACGCGACATAACGATTCGCATAACAGACGATTGAGCCAAGTCTTGAAGAATCAGATCAGGACGCAGCAATCATTCGCCCGAGGCGAAGAAGTGTCGGTGTTGCAGCACCAAGCGTAAACTCATTCATCTTCATCCACAGGAAGTAACGATGGATCGGGTAATCAAGGTCAATTGAGATTCCACCGTGAACGTGGAGGACCGCAAAACCAACCCTGCTACCACCCTCAGCTGCCCAGTATTTCGCAGAGGCCACTTGCTCGCGCGCAGGCTCACCTAGTGAGAGATGCGATGCGGCAGAGAGCATCGTGAGGTTCATCGCTTGAGTATCAATAAATGAATCCGCCATACGCTGACCTACCGCTTGGAATGTTGCAAGTGGGCGATCAAACTGGAAGCGATTCGTGACGTGCTCGGCTGCGATGCGAATCGCCTCTTGTGCACATCCTGCGCTGATCGCACAAACAGCAGTCGTGACGTGATCGAGGATCAAGCGAAGCGCTGAACCATCATCAAGAATCCCACCAAGCAGAGCAGAGCCATCGACCTTGACATTCTCAAGAGTGATCTCGAATCGGGCATGCGTCATCATCTCTTGACGAGCAATGGTTACGCCTTGTGCCTTGGTGTCGAGTATGAAGATGCCGACGCCCTCGGGTGTTGTCACTGGAATCAAGATCTCGGTAGCTAACCCTGCAGCACTAACAGCAGTCTTAACTCCGTTGATAACCCAACCATCTCCGGCGCGTGTCGCTGTCGTCGATGGTGTCTCGGGGTCGGCACCGAACTCTTCGTATGCACCCGTCATGATTCGGGAACCGTCAGCAACGGAAGGCAAGTATGCACGCTTCTGCTCATCTGTACCGAACATTGAGATCGGGAGCGCACCACACACAAGGGTTGCCCAGAGAGGCATAGGGACAACGCGCCTACCCTGCTCCGCGAGGACGAGGCACAGCTCTAGGAAACTGAAGCCGAGGCCTCCGTACTCCTCTGGTATGGAAACTCCGAGGAGCCCAGCGGATGCAAACTCCGACCATGTTTCACGGTCGAACCAGTGGCCCTCTGAGTGCTCCTTTAGGCGCTCAAGGGTTCCTTTGTCGGTCAGTATCTGCTTTGCAAGTCCCTGTAGTGCTTGCTGCTCTTCGTTGAGAGTGAAATCCATTTGAGTTCTCCTGATTCAAATCGTTGCGAGTTTTAGATACGCTTCTGTGTTAATGGATCAGCGCGGCGATGGCGGCATGTTGAGACCAAAGAGTGCGATGAGGTCTCGCTGCATCTCGTTTGTGCCTCCACCGAAGGTGAGGATGTGCATGCTTCGAGTACGTGCCTCAATGCGTCCTCGCACAACCGCCCCAGGTGATCCGGCCTTGACTGTTGCGCTGGTACCCATGATCTCCATTAGGAGTCGGAAAGCCTCTAGATAAAACTCTGTACCGAATACCTTGATGCTTGATGCATACGCAGGGTCAAGCGGTAATCCCTGTGTGGCGTCTGATGCAACCTTCCAGTTGATTAGTCGCAGGAACTCAAGGCGTGCGTGAATGCGGGCAAGATTGATCTGCACCCAGTCTTGGTCGATGACGCGTCGGCCATCCGCAAGAAGCGTCACCTTGGACCACTCTGTTACATCCTCGAGCTGACGCTCAACGATCCCTGAAGAACAGAGCGTTACACGCTCGTGATTGAGCTGGTTCGTGATTAGTCCCCAACCCTTGTTCTCTTCGCCTACAAGGTTTCCGACAGGAACACGCACGTCGTCATAGAACGTGATGTTTGTGTTGAGTCCACCCATGTTCTTGATGGGCTCGACCTTTAAGCCTTTGACTCCAGTCGGCACAATGATCATTGAGATGCCTTTGTGCTTCTTCACATCTGGATCAGTGCGGACTGCAAGCCAGATGTAATCAACATCGGTAGCGAGACTTGTCCAGATCTTCTGACCATTGATCACATACTCGTCACCATCGCGAACTGCACGCGTCTTTAGTGATGCGAGGTCTGTTCCGGCCTCAGGCTCTGTGTATCCGATAGCGAAGTGGATCTCTCCTGCGAGGATCTTTGGGAGGTAGAACGCCTTCTGCTCATCAGAACCGAACTGCATAATTGTTGGTGCGACAGAGTTGATGGTCAGCATCGGCACAGGTGCACCCGCTCGCATTGACTCATCGAAGAATACGAACTGCTCGACGGCAGTACGACCCTGGCCACCGAACTCCTTGGGCCAACCAATGCCGGCCCAACCATCCGCGGCCATCTTCTTCCAGAGCCCGCGCGCTACCGGACCGACTCCCTCACCCTTGGAGAGTTCGTCCTCTACCTCTGGGGTAAGCATCTGGTTGTAGTACTCACGCAGTTCGTCTCTTAAAGCGATCTGCTCAGGCGTGTAACCGATATACATGAAACATCCTCTAGGTGATTAATACGGTCATTATTAGGCTGATTATTAGGGTCATTATTAAGATGATTATTACGTATAGAACTTGGCGGAGGGGGTGGGATTTGAACCCACGGAGCTCTCGCTCAACGGTTTTCAAGACCGTCCCATTCGGCCGCTCTG
>CALQAT020000153.1:0-4374 GCA_943328625.2 Bordetella parapertussis
CGCTTCATGAATTCTCCAATTATTGGGGGAGTTACCGAGTTGGCAACGAGAGAAGTATGCGCTAATCCGGCTGCTCGGAGAGCGTGCCGTAGGTCCCTCGCTTCGGGCCAAAAGTCCCAATTTCAAAGGAGATAAACTCCTCGAGATGCTCGTGCGTCCTTCAGGGAGGCGCATTGCTTTGGCTAGAAATGCGAACGTAGCACTCAGTTTTAAGAGCGATCCACCCCGATGCAGGGGCGGTCTCTGATCTCCTTGAGCGGAATTGCTAGATACGAAAGTCGGTTACCTGAGTATCTGGTTCACCGAGATCCGTGAAGTTGTCGTAAGCGCGTGCCGCCATATATTCGCGCCACGCAAACTCTCTGTACCGTGCTCCGCCAATCGAGAGTTCGGGGAGCGGAGCGACCATTGCATCTCTATGCGGATTAGCAAAGTACGGGATGCTGAATCGTCGCTTAGTAGTCATTGGAAGTACTCGATGTACTGCTGCGCGATATCGGTCGTTGGTCCAGGCCTGCAGGCAGTCACCGAGATTCACAACAACGGTTCCTGTCGTTGGTGGAACATCAATCCACCCATCACCTAACGACTCGGCCTGCAACCCGCCGGTGTCGTCCTGAAGTAGCAAGGTGATCGCCCCCGGATCGGTGTGATATCCAAGAGCGGTCTTGCCGAGCACTGCGAGACCATCACGCTCGCCCTCGGGGACAGGGTCACCAAGCGTGTAGTGGTTTAGTCGAACAGTGCTGCTGTTTCTATCGAAGGACGTAAGCGCTCGTGAATCTGCAGAGAGAGCTAGGGCGCTATGTATGAGATCTAATGTTCTCGAAGTGAGGTCGCTAAACGCATCGAAGTAATGATTGAGTGTTGAACGGAATCCCTCGAGGTCTTCCGGCCACCGATTGCGTGCGTCGAGGCGCTCAACTGACGGGTCTATAAAGTCAAAGACCTCTTTATGGTCACGCTCTCGCTTTGTGAGTTCGCGATCAAAGTAACCGAGCGGATTCTCAAGCGTTCGCTCTACGGACTTGCGTAGCGAGCGATCTGCATCAAAGAAGCGCCGAGTCTGCTCCCAGGTGTCAGCGATAATCGCGTCTAAGCCATGGCCAGCGATGAGAAAGAAGCCATGGTCTCTACAAGCTGAGTCGATCGCTCCTAGATCACTCGAGCTTGGATTAGAGATGTCGACTACCGGGACTATTTGCACGCTTCATCGTGGCACAAAAGATGGGGTGCGTTCTCGATCCCGCTTGAGGCGGCGCTGATGGCCGTCCGGATCTCTTATGTAGGGAGACCGCCGTGGAGTACGAGCGGGAATTTTGAGTCGTCATCGAGGGAGAGGCCCCCTGGAGGGTCGTCGTTCCCAAAGCGAGTAGCGCCTAAACCAACAAATTGCAGTATGTATGCCTTGCGGATTTCGTTCGAGACATTGGGCCCAGTTAGGTGAGGGGCAATGCTCGAGAATACGACCGCATCCCCGGCCTTGATCGGTGCGGCCACCGGATCTAAAGGCGGATCATCGAAGCACTGCCAGCCGAGTGGCTCTATATAGGTGTGAATAAGTGTTCCGTTTCGATGCATGCCTGGAGCAACCCATACACACCCTGACTCAACCGGAGCGTCACTGAGTGCGATCCAAATAGTTAGATAACTCTCTGGGCTAACGAATGCATACCCGTTGTCTTGGTGCCAGGGAAAGTGTCGCGGTTTCTCGTGGCCTTTGTATACAAACTGATCGTGGTAGAGGCGAGCATCTGGTCCGATGATGTCAAAGACGACGTCTGTAACACTTCTCGACGATACAAACTCGCGTATTGCCTCAAACTGCGCTGCTGCATGTGGGGCAAAGGTAATGGCGCCGCGCTCTGCGATAAATATCCGCTCGTCAGGTAGAGACTCAAGGAGCGTCTCGATCGAACTGCAGTAATCGTCGGCAACCGCGCGTACCGATGAGATTTCAGCCTCCGAGATCAGGCCTTCAATGATGAAGTACCCATCCCGATTGAACTGCTCAACTTGAGCATCGGTAATCCGTCGCCGCGAATCGGATAGCGCTAGATCCGTCCAGACGAAATCCAAGGACCTCGGGTCTGGGTTTGCTTGTTGATTCGCCATCAGGACCCTCCGTAACTATTAACTGCGTGGAACTAAACGCCAAGGCTGGCCCTTGAACGCGTCGGGCTCTCGCGGAAGTCCAAGAACGCGCTCCCCAATAATGTTGCGCTGGATCTCTGAGGTGCCACCCTCAATGGAGTTAGCACGGGTACGTAAGAACTGGGCGATCCACTCCGGGGTCTCGAGGTCGTCTGGCATCCAAGCCATCGCATCGGCACCTAGTAGTTCAATCGCTACTTCTTGGAGGTGTTGATTCGATGCTGCCTTTGAGATCTTTGTTAATGACCCCTCAGGCCCTGGCGCGTAGCCAGCGGCAGCTCGGTCACGTGCCCGCTGAAGGTTCATGGTGAGCACGCGCCCTGCGATGTACTCATTCATCAAGCGTTGGCGCGCAACTGGATCACCGCCAATGCCGCGAAGGACAGCCATCTGCTCAACCTCTGCATACGGCTTTCCGCCGAGTATTTCATCTGAGGCTCTGCGCTTCTTCTTCCCGGATCCAGAGAGCGCATGGCGCTCCGCTCCGAGTGTGGTCATGGCAGCGGCCCAGCCCTCGCCGACCGGCCCGATGCGATCAATATCGGGGACCCGAACATCGGTTAGGAAAACCTCATTGAACTCGAGTTGCCCTGCAATATTTATGAGCGGCCGTATCTCAACCCCGGGGGCCTTCATATCTAGGCCGAAGTAAGTAATTCCCTTGTGCTTCGCCACATCAGGGTCGGTACGTGCAATCAGCATTGCTCGTTCCGAGTGATGACCAAAAGTGGTCCAGACCTTCTGTCCGTTTACTACCCACTCATCGCCATCACGAACCGCTGTTGTCGCAAGCGAAGCCATATCCGATCCTGCACCCGGCTCGGAGAAGAGCTGACACCAACGCTGCGTACCGCTAACAAGCGGGGGCAAGAGGTGGCGCTTTGTGTCCTCGTCGGCCCACTGTTCGATTGTCGGCGCAGCGAGTGGGAGGCCAGATCCACCGGGAACGTGCGGAACATCCCACACGTTAAGAAGTGTGAGCGCGGCTACTGCATCATCACGCGAGAGGCCGCGTCCTCCATGCTCAACGGCATAGTGAGGCGCTACCCAGCCTGCCTCGCCGAGTGAGCGAACCACAACAGGTTTGTTGAGGCCCTCTTTGAGCGACTCAATTAATTCCTCATCTTGGGCGCGCACTGCCTCCACCCAACCAGAGGGGAGAAGGGTTAGTAGGAGCGACTCGAGCTCATCTCGGCCCGGGAAATCTTTGAGCGAAAGCGTTAGATCAATCACCGGCGAGTCTCTCAGCCATGTCCTCAGGTAGACCGTGGGGGAGTGTTCGTTCGTGGAGCAATGCCTCCATGCGGGTTCGCTCGGAACGGTCTGCAATGAGCAGTTTTACTCGCCTATTAGTGCCGGGGGAGTTCGCGAGAATCTCCGCAGCCATACGGGCAACCTCGGAGTCGAGCTCATCCTCTGGGACTGCAACATCCACAAGACCGATCTCCTGCGCAGTAGCCCCACTAATGCGTCGACTCGTGAACATTAATTGCTTTGCCATGGAGTTGCCGACGCGCTCAGGTAGGCGAACCGACATTCCCCATATCGGCACCAAGCCCCACTGGCCATG
This sequence comes from Bordetella parapertussis, assembly GCA_943328625.2. Lineage (GTDB taxonomy): Bacteria > Actinomycetota > Acidimicrobiia > IMCC26256 > IMCC26256 > IMCC26256. Next base: position 3,725 of record CALQAT020000153.1, read on the forward strand.
AGTGTCTCCAAGTTTTGTATTCGTCGCTGCGATGAGAACGTCACAGGCGAGAGCTAGTTCGAGGCCGCCTGTAAAGCAATGCCCATGTAGCCGTCCAATCGTTGGCTGGGGGAGTTGCTCGAGGAGATCAACCGTCTCAGGCTCAAAGTGTTTGCTCGGTGCACGCTCGCCGGTAGAGATTGCAGCTAGGTCGTGCCCTGCGCAGAATGAACGCCCTGCCCCTTGTAGTACGACGCAGTTAACAGTTACATCAACTGCGATCGCCTCGAGGTGATCGTGAAGGGCTACAAATACTCCAGGCGTAAGGGAGTTGAGTTTCTCTGGCCGATTAAGAGTGAGGGTAGAGAGGCCGTCGCGGTCGTGCCGCAGTACTAGGAGTTCTTCATCTGCCACGGAGGCATCATCGCACCAACCCGCACATCCACATCGAACTTCGGGTGGTTATTGTCGCTATAGCGACAATAACCACCCGAAGTTCGGAGCCTTGAGGCTTAGGAGGCTCGCCCTGTGAGTTGGGCCTCTAGCTCGTGGGGCACGAAGTTGGATTCGTTGGTGGTCTCAGCCTCAGTTAACTCGACCATGCGCTGAACTACCTCGGCGGGGTCCATCTGCCCTGTGGTCACGAATCCGCTGATCATCTTGAATACATC
>CALQAT020000154.1:0-4327 GCA_943328625.2 Bordetella parapertussis
CCCATTAATGAGCAAAATGTCCCTCGCCGAGGTGATCCTGGACCGCGTTGCGGTCCGCCTCGGGAGAGCAAACAATAGGGAGAGCCAGTGAACTCGTTCACCTTCACATCCGAGTCAGTAACTGAGGGCCACCCCGACAAGATGTCGGACCAGATCTCAGACGCGGTACTTGATGCGATCTTTGAGCAGGACCCGGAGAGCCGCGTTGCATGCGAGACCATGTGCACGACAGGTCTAGTTGTCGTTGCAGGTGAGATCACCACGAAGGCATATGTCGATATTCCTCGTGTTGTACGTGACACGGTTCGCAGCATTGGCTACGACCGCGAGTCATACGGCTTCGATGGCAACACATGTGGTGTAATCACCTCCATTGACGAGCAGTCTCCGGATATCGCAATGGGTGTCGACAAGGCAATGGAGCAGCGCGCAGGTACCGGCGATCACTTCGATGAGGTCGGGGCTGGCGACCAAGGAATGATGTTCGGTTACGCCTGCACTGATACTGACGATTTGATGCCGATGCCAATTTGGTTGGCGCATCGCTTTGCACACCGCCTCGCTGAGGTTCGCAAGTCTGGAGTGCTCGGCTACCTTCGCCCAGATGGCAAGACTCAGGTCACCATTGATTACGAGAATGGTCTACCCAAGCGCCTGCGCACGGTACTTATCTCAACTCAGCATGCACCTGGTATCGACATCGACACCATGATCAAGCCCGACTTAATCGAGCATGTGATTCGACCACTGATTCCTGAGCAGTTTGCAGATGACGACTTTGAGGTTCTCTGCAACCCGACTGGAAACTTTGAGTTGGGTGGACCACACGCTGACTGTGGCCTTACCGGCCGTAAGATCATTGTTGACACCTACGGCGGCATGGCCCGTCATGGTGGAGGTGCTTTCTCCGGCAAGGACCCAACAAAGGTAGACCGCTCCGCCGCTTACGCAGTTCGCCATGCAGCGAAGAACATTGTTGCTGCAGGTATCGCCTCTCGTTGTGAGGTGCAGGTTGCGTACGCAATCGGAGTTGCCCACCCGGTCTCAGTAATGGTCGAGACATTCGGCACCTCTGAGATCGACCCTGATCTCATCCCGGCACTTATCAAGGAGCACTTCGACCTGCGCCCGGCTGCTTTGATTGAGCGACTCAACCTTCGTCGCCCGATCTACCGCAAGACCGCGGCCTACGGTCACTTCGGTCGCCCTGACCCTGACTTCACCTGGGAGAGCACCAGCCAAGCTGATGCACTGCGGGCTGCTGCGGAGAGCCTCGCGTAGAGGTAACAAGAGATGACGCTGCGTGTGGTCCGGGTCCGCCCGGACCTACCGGCGATAGACCGGTCATTTGATTACCTAGTCCCTGACGCGCTCGCGCATCAGATCTCGGTTGGGGCCATCGTGCGCATTCCGCTCCACGGTAGGCGCGTTCGCGGATGGGTCGTCGAGGATTTTGTTCAGCCTGAGACGGAGATCTCTCGCATCCTCCCGTTGTTGAAGGTTGTCGGGGCCGGCCCTCCGCCAGAGATTCTTGACCTAGGTCGCTGGGCCGCTCGCCGCTGGATCGGTCCAGATGTCTCTTTCTTCGGCTCGGCTTCCCCTCCTAATGCTGCGGTGCCTAATGCTGCAGCAGAGTCATTTAGTAGCGGTGGCGATTCGGCGAGCCAAGGCTCGAGCCACTCAAGGCTTCGTGTAATTGCGTGGCCCCCGTCGATGGACCGACGCCCGCTTTTAGATGGACTGCTCCCTGCATCGGGATCGAGCATCGTCATAGTTCCAGATGTTGGTCGCCTCAATAGTCTCATCAAATACTTAACGCGCGCAGGGCGCGTGGTTCATGTGATGCATGCAACTCGCACAGCGGCTGAGCGCACACTTGCTTGGTCTGAGGCTCGCAAGGGTAACTGCGTGATTGTCGGCGGTAGGGGGGCGGTATGGGCACCGGTTCCAGATCTAGCAGCGATGATTGTTCTCGACGAGTCTGATGACACGCTGCAGGAGGAGAGATCGCCAACTTGGCATGCCCGAGATATAGCGATTGAACGGGCTCGACGCTGCGGTGCCGCCTGCACGCTCGTTGCTGCTATTCCAAGCGCTGTTGCAGTATCGCTAGTTGAGGATGTTGAGCGACCAGAGCGCTCAGATGAGTCTGCGGGTTGGGCTCGCGTTGAGGTCGTGGACCTTCGCGACGAGGCTCCAGGGCAGGGATTGCTGACAGACGCACTCGCTCGGGCCCTACACAAATGCGTAGATGCTGGCGAGAGGGCGCTCCTTGTCATGAATCGCAAGGGCAGAGCTCGATTGCTTGCATGCGGAGCCTGTAATGAATTAGCACGCTGTGAGGGTTGCGGAGCTGCAGTTGTAGAGGTGCAGTCTGGCGAGACCAGTGCGGTCTCGACTGATTCGAGTGCTGCTGAAGTTTCGCGATCACTTCTATGCCCAGTCTGCTCCACTGCGCGCGCATGGCTCTGCGCTGGTTGTGGGAGCACGCGACTGCGCGTTCTGCGCAGCGGTGTTAGTCGGATACGTGATGATCTAGCGGCGCTTCTTCCACGCTCAACAGTCTTGGATGTCGATGCATCTACCGACGTTGACCTAGCTGCCCTCAGAGAAGCAGATGTACTCGTAGGCACTGAGGCGGTTCTGCATCGTGCCCCGCGTGATCGGCCGGTAGGGCTAGTTGCATTTTTAGATCTTGATCAAGAATTATTGGCGCCGCGTCACCGGGCCGCCGAGCAGTCAGCGACATTGCTTGCGCGCTCCGCACGTCTCTTGGGTCCGCGGGCAGAGGCAAGGCGCTTACTGCTGCAGACGCGCCTACCAGAGCATGATGTGGTTCGGGGCGTGAGTGAAGCAGATCCATCGATAGCGTGGATTTCTGAGACTCAGCGCCGCGCTGCTCTTAATTACCCTCCATTTGGAGCTTTGGCGCAGCTGCGCGGCGTGGAGGAGGCGGTGGCCTATGCGGCGAACATGCTGCGCACCTTTCCTGGCGTCACGGTCCTTGGCCCGGTGGCGAGCGGCGCATCATTCGAGTGCCTTGTTCGATGCCCTGATTCTGAGGCCCTCTCGGTAGCGCTTCTGGCTGTGAATGCAGGGGCGCGTGCCCTAGGGCGCATGCGCGTTGAGGTTGACCCTGCACGAGTCTGAGGTATTGCTGTGCCGAGCTTGGATGGCCTCGCTGGTATCCTCGGGGATATGACCACCTTCTCTATTCGTCAGATCGGCGACCCAGTACTGCGCGAACGCTCCGATGATGTCACCGATATAGACGGTGCACTTGCATCAAGTGTCGGGGTGATGGTTCAGACAATGTACGACGCCCCTGGGGGTGGTCTTGCGGCACCTCAGGTCGGGATTACAAAGCGCTACTTCGTTTTTCATGACGACGAATCAGAGACAGCGCTCGTAGCGATTAATCCTGAGATCGTTGAGGAGCGCGGCGAGTGTGAGTGGACCGAGGGGTGCCTATCGATCCCCGATATTGGATTCACGATTGTGCGCCCAGAGTTTGTAACCCTGAGAGCACTTGATATCGACGGCAATGAGTTCTTTATGGAGGCCGACGACTACATGGGGCGCATGTTCCAGCACGAGCTCGATCACCTAGATGGAGTGCTCGCAATTGACCGAGTTGATAAAGAGCAGCGCAAGCACATAATGCGGTTACTCCATGAGCGCGAGTTAGTTACTCCAGCGCCGGCGAATCCGTTCGGCTGAGAGCCGGACTCGTTGCGTATCGTCTATTTCGGAACCCCAAGTGATGCCGTACCAGCGCTTCAGGCTCTAGTTGCTTCTGGCAATGATGTTGCGTTAGTTGTAACTCAGCCGGATCGCCGACGCGGTCGCGGATCAGATTTAACTCCTAGCCCTGTGAAGCAGGCCGCCGAGGAGTTGGGGCTAACGGTTGCAACCCCTGAGAAGCCTGATGAAATTATTGACGACTTGCGCGCTATCGGTGCAGAGGTCGGGGTCGTAGTGGCGTATGGAGAGATCCTCTCTGATGCCGTGCTTGCATCTACCGGTAGCGGTTTTATAAATATCCACTTCTCTCTATTACCGCGTTGGAGAGGGGCGGCCCCTGTAGAGCGCGCCATGCTCGCAGGAGATGCTGAGACTGGAGTTCAGGTAATGGAGGTCGTCTCGGCTTTAGATGCTGGAGGAATCTATGCATCAGAGCGAACCCCTATAGGTGCCACGGAGACCGCTGGCGATCTTCGCGAGCGTTTAGTGGCGATGGGCGCCGAGTTGGTTGTGAAGACGCTGCCTCATATCCCTACAACTACGCCCTCTGCACAGGCAGGTGAGAGTACATACGCTGCGAAAC
>CALQAT020000155.1:0-4311 GCA_943328625.2 Bordetella parapertussis
ACAGATGCACGGCCCTCGCGCATATCGGAGAAGAGGTCGCCGTTGACAACCAAACAGACGCGCTGATCCCAAGGATTGTAGGAAGGCGTGAAGTGCTTCTCGACGTCGAAGCCTTCACCGAGTTGCTTGCGCACAGAGTCGATTAAGAACTTCTTGACATCCTCTGGCTTCTTGCGCGACCTGCGATAGAAGAATCGCTGCATGTTTGTGTTCTTCCAGCGAGTTATGCGATACGCAAGCATTGCCGGGAGCAACTTGTTAAGGCGATTGGCGATTCGATCGACATCTGGACGCGAGACCAAAAAGGTAGGCGAGCGCTGCAGCATCGTTACATGTGCCGCAGTTTTGGCTAGTGAAGGCACCAGTGTGATTGCCGTGGCTCCTGAACCGATTACCACAATGCGCTTACCAGCGATCTCAATATCTTCTGGCCACGCCTGCGGATGAATAACCTCGCCCCTAAAGCGATCGCGGCCTTCAAATACTGGCTCGTGCCCGCGTGAGTACGAGTAGTAGCCGGAGCACATAAAAAGGTATCCGCAGGTAAAGCGAACCTCCTCACCGGTCTTGAGCTGCGTTGCTTTCACAGTCCAGCGGGCAGTCTCGCTCGACCAGTCTGCGCTATCAACATGCATCGAGTAGCGAATCTTCTTATCTATACCTGACTCTGTTGCCGTGTCTCTCAGGTACTTCAAGATTGATGGACCGTCAGCGATTGCTTGCTCTGCAATCCATGGACGAAACTCAAAACCCAAAGTGTGCATATCGCTATCCGAACGAATACCTGGATAGCGAAATAGATCCCAAGTGCCACCTAGATCTTCGCGCCCTTCGAGGATAGCGACACTGCGATGTGGGCTGCGATGCTGAAGATGCCACGCGGCACCAATCCCAGAGATACCAGCGCCGACAATGATTACGTCAAAGTGCTCCACGTGCGCAGCCTCCTTAGGTTTAACGACGAAGCCCACGCTAACCAACTGCGTTCGCGTTACACAGAATCTCTTGCGCGAAAGTTAAGAAGCCTCAGCTGCTTTCGCAAGGTTCTCGAGAGTTATCTCCATATTTGCCCGGTTATGCACCGAGCGATCCCCGACTCCGCTGATTACCTTGCCGAGCCCAGCTGCAATCGATCCTCTGTGATCAACCCAACTGTGGGTCACGCTGCACCCAGTAGAGGTGGGCTCAATCTCGTATACCCAGTCGCACCAATCCTTGCCGCTGACCATGAGTCCAAACGAGAACTTCTTGGGAGCATCGAAGCCGTTTATCTCAACCTTTGTAGACCAAGACTTCTTGCCGTTTTTGTTGCGACCTTTAAAGCGAGCACCCATAGCGGGACCCGTAACTCCTTTAGCCCACTCTCCGCCCTTGTTCTCAGGCGACCACTCCCCCATGCGAGGAAGATCAACGATTAGCCCCCAAACCTTCTCCGGGCTTGCAGAGATATCACGCGTAACTGAAACAGGGTTTCCCATTTTTCTCTCCTTGAGATTCACTATTAAATCAAAGGGTTATTTGATTAAAGAAGTTCACAATACTGACCGATCGTACAAGTTAATTTCTTCTTCTTAACGACCCCAGCGCATCTCTGGGAGCGTGATAGAGACCCCAGGTGGGCGTTGCTCTCCTGCGTTGTGTGCAACTTCAAAGCGGTACTCACCGGCGGGTAGGTACCAAGAGTGCGTATCCACATCTCTCCAAGCGATACTGCGCAGACTAATTACTAAGGTCGCCTCAGCAGCCTCCCCGGCGGGAACCTCGACCCGCGCAAAACCACCAAGGCGACGCATCGCACGGTCAATCCCTGGGTCTGGAGGGGTCACATAAACCTGCACCACATCTGCGCCATCGCGCACCCCCGCGTTGAAGGTTGTAGCCCTAACCTCAACCACCTCGCCGCGAACCTCCGCCGCTACTCCAACATGATCAAAGTGCGTATAAGAAAGCCCAAATCCAAAGGGGTACGCCGCTCTAGCTTCACGGCGATCGAGCAACCATTGACCATGGAGGCCGTCGTATGTAACTGAGGTCGCCTCAATATCAAAGAGAGGGAGATCGGACTCTGATGCGGGTACAGCGAATGGAAGCCGGCCACTTGGGTTGGCGGCACCGAGCAGAAGGTCGGCTAGCGCGTGACCCCCCTCCATACCCGAGTACCACTGCTGAAGAATCGCCGGAACCTCTTGGTCCCACTCACTAGTAAGCACCGCGCTACCAGAGATGATTACGGCAATCGTGCGCGGGTTAACAGCGAGAACAGACCTAAGTAGTGCAATATCTGCGTCTGGGAGTCGAAGCGAAACCCGATCGCCTCCGACTGAGAACATCACGGCCCCTGGCTTCTTTACTAACGCCTCGGGGATCTCCCACTCGTGCTCTGCAACGAACTCCGCAAACTTCGCGAGCAGCTCTGGATCATCGTGCTTCGGGATGAGGTGACCAAGATTGGCGTTGTCGTTTGGACCTCCGATGAACTCTCCCTCGTCGAGTCTGTCGTACCCAACAATGACGACTGCAACATCAGATTTTGCGGCGAGCGCCACAGCGGCCGCTAGATCGTCGGCAGGAGCAGTGCGCACATCTACATGCCCAAGCGCTGCGGAGAGGCCAGCGAACGGAGTGACGACGGTTGGCGACATCACATCGCTAGAGCCCCCATCGCCGAGGTTGCGCACATCAGCGAATCGCCCCAATACGCAGAGGCGAGCGAGCGTTCCCGGGTCCAGTGGAAGGAGAGGCGCTCCATCAAATGATTCATTGCGCAGGAGTACAGCTGACTTTCGGGCTGACTCAAGTGAGAGACCGCGATGCTCATCGCATGCAAGTACCTCAATCGGTTCAACCGGCATTGCCCCCACCCCAAAGCGCAGCATTGTTGAGAGGGTTCGCGCTACGGCGGCATCTACAGACTCAACACCGAGACTCCCATCCGCCACAGCAGCAACTACGGGAGCATGCCGAATCATTCTGTATGGCATCTCTACATCGAGACCAGCTTTTACAGACTTGACTCCATCACGTAATCCAAAAATCCAGTCCGAGACGACGAAGCCTTCAAAACCCCACTCGCCACGAAGAATCTCCGTGATGAGCGCATGGTTCTCGCCACACCATTCACCGTTGACCGAGTTATACGCAGTCATCACTGAAGCAATACCCTCGTCAATGATCCTAAGAAAATGCGGAAGGTAGACCTCATGGAGGGTCCGCTCATCGCAGGTGATATCCACTTTGAAGCGCGAGTTCTCTATCGAGTTCATCGCAAAATGCTTTACGTTTGCCATAACTCGCGTCTGAAGCCCGCGCGTGAGAGCCGCACCCATCTCCCCTACGTGGTGCGGGTCCTCGCCATAGGTCTCCTGAGCGCGGCCCCATGCCGGGTGGCGAAGCAGATTTACGCAGACCGATCCACCGAGGTCCGCTCCTGTTGCGCGCATCTCTCTGCCGATCGCTGCGCCGATTCTCTCCTCAAGATCGAGATCAAAGGATGCTCCGCGCGCCATGCTCACCGGATATGCAGTGGCGCCTCCGATGACAGCTCCGCGCGGACCATCGCTGAAATAGAATCCAGGGATACCGAGGCGCTCGAGCACCATCGCTGGGAACGGTCGCTTGTGGTGACCAAGGTGCCCGATATCTGTAATGCCTGCCCAGAACGGCGAGCCACCATCTAAAAGGCCAAGGCGCTCATCGAGAGTCATCGACTCAACTAGTGCTCTGGCCTCAGACATTGAGTCAGCACCGCTAGCGACTCGATCACGTGCTATCTCGTATGGGGTACTCAACTTTGTTCTCCGATCATGAGTGAAGTGCTGACGATAGGCGATCCAACTGACATGGGGATGCGACAGGTCGAGGGCGTCTTAGCCCTAACGCCTCACCCGTGACGACAACCCCTTCACCCCTCAGCAATGCTTCTTGCGTCATCGGGACTTTGGGGACGACGCAACAAGCTTCATGCAAGTGATGCAGTCGCGGCCGTTTGGTCTTGCATGAACTGGCATCAAGTCGACATCGCCCCAACTGCTGGGCTGCGCATGGATTGGAGGAGCGGCCGTTGCATGCTTTGGGAACCTATCTCCGACGATGGCCGAGTCGGGCACCCAGGTTCGTGCTCCAGAAATTGCCACTAGGTGCATTCTTGCTGGCGTGCTATCCATAACGAAGCATCACCCGAAAGGCCGTTCCGCCAACGTTCTTGGTTGTGGGACATTCGCAGTGCTGATTGGGTTATTTATTGGCGCATCAAAATCCCAATGGTGGCTATTCCATGGAGGCTTTGCTCTCGTAGATGATTCCCAGCCTCGC
>CALQAT020000156.1:0-4268 GCA_943328625.2 Bordetella parapertussis
CATGACCACAGCTAGTGCGGATGTACCCATGAAGGGCCTCACACCTTTACTTGAAGGCTTAGCGAAGCTCCGGACCGAGAACCCAGATGCCCATTTGGTCATCATTGGTCGCACAAAAGAGAAGAGCGCGACCCCTGCACTCATCGAGCGCCTTGGTCTATCTGGCGTCGTTGAGTTTGTATCCGGCGTTGCCCAGGAGCGCATTGTTGAGTTATACGCAGAGGCAGAGGTAGCAGTTGTCCCCTCGCTCTATGAAGGCTTCTCGTTACCCGCTATTGAGGCTATGGCCTGTGGCGTTCCACTAGTTGCAACTACCGGTGGCGCACTCCCCGAGGTTGTAGGCCCTGACGGCATTGCTGCTCTCACAGTTGAGCCGGGGAACGCAGATGCACTCGCTCAGGCGATCGGTCGCATGCTTGGCGATGCAGAACTACGCGAACGTCTCGGCGCTGCCGGGCGCGATCGTGTTCTCAATCGCTTTACATGGAGACGAACTGCTGAGGGAATGCTTGAGCACTGGTACGCACAGCTCGAAGAGCAGGGCGTGGTCCTCTAATGCTTACAGTCGACTTTGACCGTATAGGCCTACGCACCGGTGACCGAATCCTCGACATGGGTTGTGGCGGTGGGCGCCACGCATTTGAGGCATGGCGCCGCGGAGCAACAGTTGTTGCACTTGATTACTCCGAGTCAGAGCTGAAAGACGTTCGTGGAATCATCGGCGGCATGATCGCTGCCGGCGAGATCCCGGGAAACCCGATGGAGGCAGCAGGGGGCGTCTGCAACGGAGACGCTCTAAACCTTCCGTTCCCTGACAACTCATTCGACATCGTTATTGCCTCTGAGGTACTCGAGCACCTGTGGGCCGATGACAGGGCAATTGCAGAGTTAACGCGTGTCCTTAAGCCGGGTGGCCGCATGGCAGTAACCGTGCCGAATCGCTTCCCTGAACGCATCTGCTGGGCTCTAGACGACAAGTACCACGACACTCCAGGTGGGCACGTGCGCATCTACCGACGCGCAGACCTAGAGGCCAAACTTCGTAGGTCTGGTCTTACCCTTGACGGGCACGGCTTTGCCCACGCGCTGCACTCCCCTTACTGGTGGATTCGTTGTGCCGGCGGGGTGCAGGAATCAGAGCGTTTCTTTGCACGCAAGTACCACGACATCCTCGTCTATCAGTTGATGAAACAACCCAAGTGGCTAAACAGCATCGACAACGCACTTAACCCTGTGCTCGGCAAGAGCGTCATTCTCTATTCGCGAAAAGCAGCTGCATGAATATCCTGCGCGACGTTCCAGGCATCATCACTGCCGAGCAATTGACAGAGACGGTTACTGCGATCGCTGCGATTCAACTCCCCGACGGAAATATCCCTTGGACTCCAGGCGAGCACACCGATCCGTGGAACCTCGTCGAGGCTGCGATGGCCTTAGACCTCGGGGGCATGCACCACGAAGCCGCTAGTGCATACGAATGGCTGCGCTCGAAGCAACTCCTATCCGGAGCATGGCACTCTTACTACGTTGGAGACGAGGTTAAGGATGAGACCCTCGACACCAACGTCACCAGTTACATTGCAAATGGAGTTTGGCACCACTATCTATGCACCGGAGATACCGCTTTCCTTGAGCGGTTCTGGGTATGCGTAGAGGGGGCCATTGATTACGCTCTCTCGTTCCAGAGTGAGTCCGGAGAGATTGCTTGGCGCGGAGATATACCCGCGGATGGCGCTTTATTGACAGGCTCTTCAAGCATCCACGCCAGCCTCCGTAATGCAATCGCAATCGCCGAGCGCCTAGGCCATGAGCGCCCAGACTGGGAGCTATCTCTCGGCTCCCTTGCTATCGCAATAGCGCACCGACCTGAGAGTTTCTTAGATAAATCGCGATGGGCAATGGATTGGTACTACCCGATCCTCGGTGGTGTACTTCGCGGCGAGGCTGCGCATGCTCGCGTTGCTGCGCATTGGGATACTTTTGTTGCCGAGGGCCGCGGCGTGCGCTGCGTCTCAGATCAACCCTGGGTGACCGCAGCCGAGACCTGCGAGTTCGTAATGGCACTCGATGCAATCGGCGCAACAGATAAAGCCCTCGAGTTATTCACATGGGTTCAGTTTCTGCGTGCCGATGGTGGCGGATACTGGACCGGGATGAATTTCAACAACTCCCAATGGGCTGGCGAGGGTCAACTCTTCCCTGTTGAGCAACCCACTTGGAACTCTGCATCAATCGTGCTCGCTGCACATGCACTTACTGGGACTGGCCCAACCGCTGGACTCTTCCGCGGCGAAGGATTGCCCACAGGCCTAACTGCGAGCGAACTAATCGATGCAGGATCCGAGATCGAGGCCGAGCGCGAGTCTCGCTAAGTAGCGGAGTTCGAATACCTGCTCAACTAATCCACCGAACTCCTACACCGAGGCGCACCGCGTATGCAGCCTCCTCGGGAGCACTCTCAGGGAGTGTTAACTCAAGCACCCCATCGCGTGAGGTGTGCGCCAATTCATCGCCCGTACCGAGCAGGTGGGCCGCTGTTACAGACTCTGCTTCGATCCCAACGATCGTGAAAGTGTGGTTACTTGGCATGTCAAGGATCAACGCGTAGAGCACGCCTTCACGCGCAGTAAAGCGCACCTGAGTTCCATCGCTGGTGACTGTCGATGCACGATCCCAGGGACGAGTCGCGTAGATAGCCTCACCATTTCGGCTCAGCCAATCGCCGAGGCCGCGCAGCGGCATCGCCTGCTCCTCCGGAATCGCTCCATGCTCATTCGGGCCGATTCCAATGAGAAGATTTCCATTCTTCGAGACGATGTCGCAGAAGGAACGGATTAGTTCAGTAGAAGTAACTATGTCTTCTGGTCGCTCATTTCGATTCGCACCAAATGAATGCCCGACTCCGCGAGTTGATTCCCACTTCTTCTCTCGAATCTCTTCAAGCACCTCGTACTCAGGGGTTGTGAAGTCAAACCACTGCGCACCCGGGAAGGTAAGTCGCTTCTTGTCGGCAGGTAGAAATCTCCAGACTGCCTGAAGTAACCGCCCTGCAAGGCGAAGGAGGCCGTCTCTCATCGGAGAACGTTTCATGCTCGAGACGATCCACCTGTCATTGATTACGCCGTCAGGTACCGCGTTGTAATACTCCGCAAATAGAGCAGCCAGGTCGCCGCCCTTTGGCCAGCCGATATCGTTCCAGAGCAACGAAGGCTTGTAGCGCTCAATTAGTTCGCTGACATGGCTAGTTACATAAGGGACATACTCAGGCTCACTTGGGGCGGCGAGCACAGCATCTGCGCCTTGAACCATCACTGCATCGTTAACCGGCCAGTCGTAGCCACCCGAGTAGTAGAGCCCCATGCGCATCCCGCGGGCCTTTACGGCTTCACTCAAACCTCCAACCAAATCCCGATCGGCGTGATACTCGCCCTTGGTCGGGTGAGGAGTAATCGATGGCCAGAGTGCAAAGCCCTCATGGTGCTTGGTCGTCATCACGAGATAGCGCGCCCCCGCCGACTCAGCCACCGCTGCAATGGCATCGAGGTCGCAGTCTCTCGTGCCTGCATTAAACGCTGGAATGAAGTAGTCATACTCAAAATCAACACCGTATGTATCTCTGTGGTGCTGCCAAGTAGGGCTCCCTTTGATCTGCATCGTGTTGCGGTACCACTCTGCATAGGGATTGTGACTAAGCATGCGCTTGGGGCCCTGAGTAATCAGCATCTCTTGGATATCGGGTACCTGCTCTGCCCAACCCGGCACCGAGTAGAGCCCCCAATGAATGAAGACTCCGAGCTTCGCGTCGTCGTACCAACTCGGAAGCTCGTGACTAGATACTGAATCCCAAGTTGGTTCAAACGTCACGACTCTCTCCTCTTTCAATGCAGCGCAATGGTTTGTGACGCTTAACTGGGCTTCCTCAAACTCCGCAGACTCCCTGTTGTAGCTAGGGGAACGTATCCATCTTTTACTGCACGCTGCCAAACCAAGAACGGTGCCTGGCCACCATCGGCAGGGTCTTCAAAGCAGTCATGTATCGCCAGCACTCCACCTGGGAGAACGTGCTTGGCCCAGATTACATAATCAGCCATCGCTACCTCTTCAGCATGACCGCCGTCGATAAAGAGAAAGCCGACTGGGGTTTGCCATGGAGCACCGACCGTTGGGGAGTCGCCAATAACAGCGATCACACTCGCCTCTAATCCTGCAGACTCAATCGTTCTACGAAAGCACGGAAGCGTGTCCATGCGACCTGTCGCCGGATCGAC
>CALQAT020000157.1:0-4221 GCA_943328625.2 Bordetella parapertussis
ATTACGCAGGTGCAGAGAGAGTTAGAGGATGTCTTCGTTGGGCTCGGTTTCCAGATTGCCGAGGGCCCCGAGGTTGAGACCGATTGGTACAACTTCGAGGCGCTTAATTTCCCTCCCGGCCATCCCGCACGTGCGATGCAGGACACTCTCTATGTAGACCTCGGAGAGCAGGAGCAAGTTCTCCTACGCACCCATACCTCACCAGTGCAGGTGCGCGTGATGGAGAGCCGCAAGCCTCCGATCTACACGATCATGCCTGGGCGCGTCTACAGGCGCGACACGCTAGATGCTCGTCACTCGCCGGTCTTCCACCAGATTGAGGGGCTCGTCGTCGATGAGGGAATTACCCTCGGCGACCTATTCGGAACGATTGACGCGTTTACGCGCTCGTATTTTGGATCATCCATAAAGGCGCGATTTCTGCCTTCATATTTTCCTTTCACTGAGCCGTCTGCTGAGTTCTCAGTCACCTGTATCTTCTGCGAAGGCTCGGGCTGCACGGTCTGCTCTCGTACCGGCTGGATCGAGCTAGGCGGGTGCGGCATGGTCGACCCAAATGTATTCAAGTCGGTTGGTTACGACCCTGAGACCGTCTCTGGCTTTGCGTTCGGCTTCGGCCTTGAGCGTATGGCGCAGATTCGATTCGGCGTTGACCACGTTAAAGCATTCTTCGATGACGACATCCGCTTCCTGAAGCAGTTCTGAGGTAGACGTGCGCGCTCCGTTGTCTTGGCTCAAAGAGTTCACTCCACTCCCCGATGATGTCGGTGCAATTACCGATGCTCTAAATCAACTAGGTCTCGAGGTAGAGGCTGTAGAGGAGCCGGGGCGCGAGATTAAAGGCGTTGTGATTGCGCGAGTGCTTGGTCTGCACCCTCACCCTGACGCAGACAAACTGAGGCTTGTAGATATTGAGTTTGGTGTTGGCGAGACCCAGGTCGTCTGCGGTGCGCCGAATGTCGTTGTTGGAATGGTCGTCGCGTATGCCGGATCTGGTGCAACTCTCCCAGGAGGCTTCACACTCGAGCCTCGCAAGATTCGAGGGGTTCTCTCCGACGGCATGCTCTGCTCTTCGCGTGAGTTAGGTCTTGGCGAGGATCACGATGGGATTCTCGACCTGAGCCAAGAGTTTGAATCAGGCACGGATATCTGCGAGGCGATGGGCCTAGATGATGTCGTATTCGATGTCTCCATAACTCCAAACAGGCCGGATGCGATGAGCATTATCGGAATAGCTAGAGACTTGGCTGCTCATTTTGAACTTGATTTCACCCTCCCGACTCCCGTTACCGGCGCTGCTGGAACAGGTGCTCAGGGCGTGACGGTGGAGGTTCTCGATGCGCAGCGCTGCCCGCGCTTTACTGCGCGCAGGCTTAGCGTCACAGTCGGCGCCTCTCCGGAATGGATGCAGCGTCGCCTTTCATTGGCCGGCATGCGACCCATCTCAAATGTTGTCGACATAACGAACTACGTACTCCTAGAACGCGGACAACCTCTGCATGCTTTCGATGCGAGTCGTCTGGCGGGTTCAACCCTAAGAGTTCGGTTGGCCGCTGATGGAGAGACGGTCACGACACTAGATGGCGTATCACGCTCCCTGACATCCGCAGACCTGTTGGTCTGTAGCGGGGATGATGCGCCACAATCAATTGCTGGGATCATGGGGTGCGCGGCTGCAGAGGTAGGGGAGCAGACGACAGAGATCATTCTTGAGGCTGCATACTTCGATCCAATGGGTATCTCAAAATCTTCGAAGAGGCTTGGTCTGCGCAGCGAGTCGAGCGCTCGCTTCGAACGCGGGATTGACCCGAACGCAGTGATCGCTGGCTCTGATCGTGCCGTCGAACTAATGGAGGCGTTCGCTAACGCTTGCCTCATTTCAGAGACGACCGATCAATATTTAGAGCCCATTACATCGCCTGAGATTTTGCTTCGTTCAGAGCGCGTGAATGCCGTTCTTGGAACCACGCTCAGCCTGGATCAGATCTCAGCGCTGCTTGTTCCCCTAGGGATTGCGTGTGTAACTCGAGATAGTGCGAGCACTATGGCGACAGTCCCTACATTTAGGCCCGATATCACCCGCGAGATAGACCTAATTGAAGAGACTGCGCGCAGGCTAGGCCTCGACGCTATTCCTCGAACTCTCCCTAGTAATCCGGATCATGTTGGCGGCTTTAGCCGTTCACAGCACGAGAGGCGTTTAGTAGCCGATGCGCTTGTCGGCGCAGGCTGCTCAGAGGCTTACACCCTCTCGCTCCTCTCCGAGAAGGCTCTTGAGCCATTTGGTTATGACGCCTCAACCTCAGTGAGTCTTACCAATCCGTTGCGGGCTGAGGAGTCACTTCTACGCCCTGCAATTCTCCCGGGACTACTCGGCGCTGTTGCTTTCAACGCGGCGCAGGGGAATCCCGATGTAGCACTCTTCGAGACCGGGCATATTTTCCGCAGGCCAGTAGGCGATGCGATACAACCCGATGAACGTGATCATGTTGCTGGTGTATTCGCTGGTACTCGCAGCGGTCGCCCTCACGATGTTGATCGACCCGTAGATGTCTACGATGCAATTACGGCGATGAATACTCTCACCGATGCTTTGAGGCTGAGCGATGTGCGCCTTGTTGCCGGAGAGGTTGATGGCCTCCACGCAGGTAGAACTGCGATCGTGTTTGTAGACGGTTCGCCGGTTGGTCACGTTGGGGAGGTCGATGAGCCAGCCCTAGGGGTTCACTCGCTATCAGCTCCGGTCGTTGCATTTGAGCTTGATCTAGGAGCCCTCCTGGGTGCGACCCGACTAGAGCGCCGGTACTCTGCGCCATCACGATTCCCTGCAAGCGGTGTCGACCTTGCATTCGTTGTCGCGGATGGCATCGCAGGGGCCGATGTCCTTGCGACCCTCAAGGCAGCTGGGGCTGATCTTCTTGAGGAGATTCGGGTCTTCGACGTATTTCGCTCAGAGGCACTCGGTACTGGGGTGCGGAGCATTGCCTTCTCCCTCAGGTTCCGAAGTAGTGAGAAAACCCTTACGGATACTGAGGTTGGCGAGGCTCGGGCACGCTGCATCGAGGCTGTCTCTAGCGCCCATGGAGCGGAACTCCGTTAAATCCACGCAAGAGTATGCACTGGGCTGTATAGTACGCGCATGGCAAAACGAATAGGGGTCATAGGCGGTTCCGGCTATACCGGGGTTGAACTGCTGAGGATTCTTCACTCACACCCCGAGACAGAGGTAGTCCTGACTACCGCTGACTCCAATGCAGGCGCAATGGTTGGTGAGCTCTACCCGTCGCTCCAGGCTGCCTATCCGCACCTTGCCTTTACCTCAATTGAGGCTGCGGACCTAGATGGGCTCGACCTGGTATTCGTTGCACTTCCACATGGTGCCTCGCAGGCGATTATGCCCGGCGTTCTCTCAAGCGTTCCCCACGTAGTCGATCTTGGTGCAGATTTTCGACTCCCTCCGCCGCTCTATAAGGAGTGGTATGGCGAAGAGCACACTGCCCCAGATCTGCAGGGGAGTTTCGCTTTTGGATTGCCAGAGGTATTCCGCTCAAACATCGTTAGCAGTGCGCACGTAGCTTCACCTGGTTGTTACCCAACAGTCTCCTCGTTAGCCCTCGCACCGCTTCTTGCTAACGGAGTAGTGGCGCCTGAGGGCATCTTGGTAGATGCAATGTCTGGCGTGTCAGGAACCGGTCGCTCCGCAAAGGTCACATCGTTATTCAGCGAGGTCGATGGAACCATCGCTGCATATGGGTTGTTGAATCATCGTCATACCGCTGAGATTGAGTTGGTTCTCTCTCATGTTGCCGGAGCTCCTGTATCAGTATTGTTTACGCCGCACCTAGTTCCGATGGTGCGGGGCATACATGCAACTGCACATGCTCGACCAATTCAGTCGGGGCTATCGACTGAGGCTCTGCTTGCGATGTATCGCGAGTATTACGCCGATGAGCCTTTCGTCGTTGTCACTGATGCGCCTCCGACAACTAAGGCCTGCATGGGGGCAAATACGCTTCATATAACCGTTCGTTACGATGCTCGAACTGACTCTGTTCTAGCTCTTGGAGTAATCGACAACCTCGTAAAGGGTGCCTCAGGTCAAGCGATACAGAACGCAAACATTCTCTTAGGTATCCCCGAGGCAACTGGCCTCCCGATTACAGGATTGATGCCATGAGTATTACTGCAGCCAAAGGTTTCGAGGCAGGGGGCGGCGCAATC
>CALQAT020000158.1:0-4206 GCA_943328625.2 Bordetella parapertussis
CGTGGCCGAAGTGATTGGTCTGGATCTTCATTTAGAACCGTAACGGTTGTTGCCTTTGGTGCCACCGCAAAGACTTCTGGGGCCTCTGACTCGCAGACACCGTGACCTTGGCATAGGTCTCGGTCGATATTGATCCGCATTACAAGGACTTACTTCGTCGGGAGTAACGGATGCGGGCAGGTTGCTCAAGCTGAATAACCATCTTGGACATATCTGCTCGGTATGAATCCGAAGGCTGTGCGAGCTCGAGACTCCAGTCGCGAAACAGCACCGTAAAGATTGCCTTCAGCTGCATCATCGCAAATGCTGCACCGACACAGCGGTGGCGTCCTGCTCCGAACGGAATCCAGTTCCAAGGGTTCATCTCGTCCTCGGCTCGCGGGTCGATATAGCGCTCGCACTCAAATTGATCTGGGTCTGCGAAAGCCTCAGCAATTCGATTGGAGACCCATGGAGAAGCACCGACCATCTGGCCTGCCTTAACTGCTAATCCTTGAATCTCTAGATCAACCTTCGCAACACGGAGTAACAAAATTAGTGGCGGGTGGAGCCGTAGAGTCTCTTTCAAGGCAGCCTCTAGCCAAGGCATCTCGCGTAACACTCGGTAGGAGATCTCCTCCGCGCCGGCATTGAGGCGGTCTGTCTCATCTAAAACTCTGCCGAGTTGCTCCGGTCTACGCAGCAACTCAATAAGCATCCATGATGCAGTAGTTGAGGTTGTGTGATGCCCCGCAAACATCATTGAGATGAAGATGCCGGTTACCTGGTCCGCAGTAAAACGTAATGAGCCGTCCTCCTCTCGAATTGACATAAGCACATCCAAAAGGTCTCGATCGTCGCCCTCAGCAGGAATAGCTATTTCACGGTTAGTCATGATGGCTTGCACAAGTTCAACTAAGGCTGCGCGTGAAGAGTCGCGAATTGCGAACGACTCGATATCCGCATACGGATCAACAAATGCAAGTGCGTCAGTGCCGCGTTCGAGATCGTGGTACAGGTCTGCAAACCTGCGATCGAGTTCGTCACGAAACTTCTTTCCAATTAGGCAAGCCGATGAGGTGTAGATAGTTAGCTCGGCGAACCAATCAAGGAGGTCAATCTCTCCTGTGTCGCTCCACTTAGCGGTCATCGCCTCAACCTCTGCTGCGATAGTGGCGGCATGGCCCCGCATGAACTTGTCGCGCAGAGCCTGATTGTGAAGCATGTCGCGACGTCGTTCAGGGGACGCATCGAATACAACGCCCTCACCAAAGATTGGCTTCATAAATGGGTATGCCTCAGCTTGATCGAGCACCTCCTCTGGAGCGCGAAAGAAGATCTCGTTCGCTTCAGCTCCGCTCAGAAGGACAACCTCGCGCTCGGCAAGGTTGAATATCCCTACGTCGCCGCACTCGTCACGCACGCGCTCGAGGAGTCCGATCGGATCGGTACGAAGCTCCTCAAGATGACCGCTTTTACCGTCAGAGCCTGAGACAGTCGGTGGAGTCTTTAGCGGCGCACTGGTCATTCGCCTACCTCATGAAGTGGCGCCTCTGGATGAATCTCGAGAGTCGTTATGTGGGTACCGCGTGCCATCTCCACTACTGCCATCACTGCCTCGGCGACACCGGCTGGGCGCATGTAGTTGTCGTGGCGCGAAAGCCCCCACTTTCGCCAGAGATCGAGAGCTGCGTTGGTTGCGTCTGCGTCCCAGTCCATGCCCATTCCAGTGAGAGTTGGTCCTGGTCGCACAACTGTTGCGCGAATACCGGTTCCCTCCAACTCCATCTGGAGTGCGCGCGCATACCCCTCTAGGCCCCATTTTGACGCGACATAGGCAACCATCGAGGGCCTTGGATTCACAACTACATCCGAGGTAACAAAAACTATGTCGCCGCGTTGTCTCTCAACCATTGCAGGAAGAAGGGATCGAATAACGCGGTGAGTCCCTGCGACATTGACAGACATCACAGACTCAAACTCCTCTGGATCAGTATCGAGTACCGAACCAACCTGATTGCGTGCAGCGTTTGCAACGATGATCTCGATCTCGCCCAATGCATCACGTGCTATTTCGCAGAAGTTCTCGATTGTTCCCGAATCGGCGAGATCAAGAAACACTGCATGAGCCTCGCCACCATTTTCGCGAATGCGTGCAGCGGCTGCCTCGAGCTCGTCGACGCGACGCGCCCCTAGAACGACTGGGTGGCCAGAGAGCGCCAGGGCTTCAGCGGTGGCTAGGCCGATTCCAGAGGATGCGCCGGTGATCACGGCACCGCGACGTTCTGGGTGGGGAGGAAACTTTGCCATTTCAGCGCACCTTTACGGTTGTCGGGAGTGTTGCGAACCCACGCACGTTTGCGGAGTGGACTCGTGCCATTAAGGCCTCATCAATCTCGTAGTCACTTACGCGCTTCACTAACTCGTCTAGAGCAATGCGAGTTTCATGACGAGCAAGAAGTGCACCTAAACAGAAGTGTCTTCCATTTCCAAAGCTCATGAGATCTCCGTTGGGGCGATCAAGGTCGTAGACATCTGCGCGATCAAATACTTGCTCGTCCCTGTTAGCGGAGCCGATGAGAAGAAATACGCGCGCACCTGCGTCGATGAGCGTGTCACGGATGACAATGGGAGTGTGCGTGGTGCGCAGAACCATTTGAGTGGAGCCATCGAAACGCAGGGTCTCTTCAACCCAGTCTGAGATGCGAGCTGGATCGTTGAAAGGCTTGGCACGCTCCTCGGGGTTGCACCACGCCCAGTACCACGCATTGCCAAGGAGTTTGGTTGTTGTTTCGTTCCCGGCAACGACGAGTAGAAACAGAAAACTAATTATCTCCTCGTTGGTCAAGCGTGCTCCATTGACCTCAGTCTCTATCAGTTGCGTAGTTAGATCGTCGCCTGGGTGCAGCCGTCGATCGATGAGAAATGCCTCGTAATAAACAAAGAGTTCGATTGCAGCCTCGAAGCCTTGGGGAGTGACGTCAAATACCCCCTCTTCGCGATGCACAAGCAGATCAGCGAGCCTTCGCAGCTCCGCGCGATCCGCATATGGCACCCCAATTAACTCTGAGATGACATCCATCGGCACAAGCCCCGCGAAATCATTTATGAAGTCGAAGCCCCCACCCTCAAGTGCTGGCTCTAGGTGCTCACGAGTAATAGCGCGCATTCGGGGTTCAAGTGCAGCAATCTTTTTAGGGGTGAACTCCTTAGTAACGATTGATCTAATGCGAGTGTGATTTGGGGGATCCATCGCAAGGAGGGACATCGTGCGGTGAGCGTTAGGGCCATAGGCAGAGGGATCGAGCGCAACCCCAAAAGAGTTTGAGAAAACCTCGATATTTCGGAATGCCGAGAGAATGTCGTTGTGGCGAGAGAGCGCCCAAAAATCGAACTCTTCGTTTCTAAATACAGGGGCCTCAGAGCGCATGCGCGCGTACGTTGGGTATGGATCCTCGTGTATTCGATAGTCGTACGGGCTGAACTCGAGCGGTCCAAGATTAAGAGCAGATGCTTCGCTCACTTCAGATCCTCCCGGCTCTCTGTCATGAGTAGTAACGCGCTCTCAACAAATGCAGGTACATCGCTGTGCTTCATGTGCCCCATGCCTGCGCTGAGGAGCGCACCAAAGTAAGTAGTTACTAAAACATCAATGAGGTGCTTGTCGCGCTGGTCTCCCGATGCGGCAGCCATGCGTCTGCGAATATCGAGACCGATGCGATCCCTTAAAGGCTTGACGTCCGGATTCGAACTGAGCAGCGCTTGGGTGCAGGCTGCGATTACCTCGGGGCTTCCGTTTGTTATCTCGCCAAGGTCGTAGACAACTCGAGAGAGTCGTTTAGCCAGAGATGCTGCAGCGTCGGTGCTCTGCTCGTTTCTGGTCTCTGGCACCGCTGCAATCCTGCGCCATAGCAACTCGCCTAACAGGTGGTCCTTCGAGGAGAAGTATGTGTACGCCGTTGCGGAGGCGAGCCCAGCGCGCCTCGCAACACCGCGCATGGAGAGAGCGTCGTAACCGGTCTGCTCTACCTCAATCTCTGCAGCGTTTAGTAATTGCTCGGCAGCCTCAACTTGGCGAACAGTCAAGCGTCGGCGAGTGGTTTCGTATGCGATGGACACTTAGTTCCCAACCTGTTTTGCGGGAATGTGGGGCGTGCCATCTCGCATTGGTGGGTACTTAAAGGTCGCAGCGGTTGTGCCGCGAACAATCTTGGTGATGTCGGCCTC
>CALQAT020000159.1:0-4203 GCA_943328625.2 Bordetella parapertussis
AGGCGAGCGACTCCCGGAGCAACCTCGATGAACGTTCGCAACATTGTCGACGCTCTCATCGAAGCGCCAGTAATCACGAGTTTTACGCGAATCGGTTACGCAGTTCGGGCTCGCCTCGATGATTGGCAACCACTCGAGCAGTATGGCCTTGCGGGGCGGGTGATCGTCCTCACCGGCGCGACCTCCGGACTCGGAAAGGCTGCGGCTATGCAACTCGCCGAGTGCGGTGCAACGCTCGTGCTCGTCGGGCGCGATGCCGATCGTAATGAAAAGGCCGTGGCAGCGATCATCGAATCGTCTGGCAATCCGAGTGTCACCCAAGTTGCGGCCGACATGGGCGACTACGAGCAAGTTAAGGAGTTGGCCAACCGAGTGCTCGCGGCGCATGATCGACTCGATGTACTGATCCACAATGCCGGGGCCCTCACTCCGGATCGACGCACCGCACCCGACGGTACCGAGGCCACGGTCGCGAGTCAGGTGGTCGGGCCCTTCCTGTTGACGAGTCTGCTTATTGAGAGGCTCGCCACAACGCCACAGTCTCGAGTGCTGACAATGTCGTCGGGGGGAATGTACTCATCCGCCTTGACCGTCTCTGGGCTCCAGATGTCCGAAGCGGAGTACCGCGGTACCGAGCAGTACGCGCGTGCGAAGCGAGCCCAAGTTGTGCTCAACGAGATGTGGGGCGAGCGATTCGGGAGTCTCGGGATCCACTTCCACGCAATGCACCCCGGCTGGGCATCCACACCGGGTGTCGACGCATCGTTGCCGACATTCTCGAAGATCATGGGGCCACTCTTGCGCTCGCCTGAGCAGGGAGCTGACACATTGGTGTGGCTCGCCGCCGACGAACTTCCGCTGCGATCGAACGGCGGCTTCTGGCTCGATCGGCGACCCCGAAGTACGCACAAAATCCCAAGGACGAAGAGTGCCGAGACGCTTGACCGCCGCCAACGTCTCTGGGACTGGGTCAGTAAAACCTGCGGCATCGACCCGGCCCTGCCGGATGGAAAGCCTGTAGCCGGGTAGCTCGCACGTCGCTGAGACAGAAGCAGTTCACTGTCTTGCGATTACTTTTGCAAAGCGTTGTGCATGTGTATCTCTTGGTTCTGGAAAAACCCTGAACCCAATCAATTCAAGGGTCTCGTAGTCGCGGTAGGTTAGTTGCAGCGGGTAAACCTCGCGAGGGTGAAGTCCGATGTTACCTTGCATGGTGCGGACATCGTCTTCGGAGGTTCGGAGGGATTGTTCTGGGAATAACGCCAAGCAACGTCCCACTCCCCGTATCCAGGTACCGCCATTTGGCTGCCTACGTCAACTATTGCTCCCGCAAAATTTGAAACTCGATTCCACCAACAAACGCTCTGGCAATACGTTTTACCTTCTACCCAACCCTTGTATGGGTAGGCCGCACCTCTCAAATCGGCTCCGGCCACATTGGCGAGATCGATGTTCGCGTCGAATATGTTTGCGCCTTTGAGGTCAGCGTAGGAAAGATTTTGGAAACTGAGGTCGGAGTTACTGAATTGAACCCCAGATAAATTAGCTTTAGGGCCGACGAGGTAACCGTTGACGAGTTGCCACTCTGCTGGTAGCCACACTCTTCGCTTCTCGACAAGCGCCATATTCGGTGCGGGATTAAATAGGTCTAAATAAAAACCGTATTGACCATAGATAAGCCACTCACTCTCCGTACTAAAACTGTAAACGTAAGAGTAATCATATGCTTTTGGGCTCTTTAGGTAACTTGGGAACGATGTTTTGAGTGACTTCTTGCCGATCACTCCACCAGATTTCACTCCGTCAAGTATTGCTCCAATAAACGTTGCGTCAGTTAAGTCGGTATTGGTGAACGTCGAACCAGTGAAGTCCGCTCCGTTAAGGGAGGAACGATTAAATTTCATCCCGGTCAGATCAACGCCTCTTACGACAACGCCATTCAAGTTCATTCCTTGACAATCGCCGTTGATTTTAAAATCGCAGCTTGCTCCACTCGGCCCGGTCACCAGAGTGCCTGCCGTCGAAGATTTACTGACCCGGACTGCAACGCCAACAACTGCTGAAGCGACAACTATGCAGGCAAAAACGCCGGTGGCGACTCGGCGACGCCGGCGACCATGCCGAGATCCTTTAGATGCGCCTACCGCGTCATCGTCATCTGACCGTGCCTTGCTGCTTGCCCCGTCCCCCATAAAATCCATTCGGGGAACCTAACACCTTCTCGATTTAAGGGTTTCGTAATCGTTATTGCATAGATGACGACCCGCCGGTAAATGGGTGCGGTTCTATTCCCGGCGACTGCACAACCTGAGCAATCTCGATTAGTTCAAATATTCGAGCCTAAGAAGCGGCTCTTGTAGAGCGTCTTACGGGGAGTTCGGTTAGCTGGCGTGTAACGAAGTTCGAGCGCCAGGTGAGGTTGTCCTTGGTTACCTCGAGGTCTGGGAATCGAGTTAGAACTCGCGAAATCACGATCTGTGCTTCTTGCCGCCCGAGTGCGGCGCCGATGCAGAAGTGAATTCCTTTACCGAACGCCAAGTGCGGCTTAGGTGCACGCTGAATATCGAGTTTGTCTGGATTCTCAAAGGCATCTGGATCGCGGTTGCCGGAACCTAGAAGTAGGCGAACCGCGGCACCAGGGGTGATGGTTACTCCGTGGAGTTCGAAGGGTTCGCTTGCCCAACGCCCTCCTCCGGAGGCAACGTGCAGAGGGCTCTCGAATCGCAGTAGTTCTTCGATTGCACTCGAAATCAGGGATGGGTCGTTGCGCAGCAACTCTGCTTGATCCGGGTGACGCAGGAGTTCGCGAAGGCCGCTTGAGATGAGGCTCTTTGTAGTGTCGTGCCCAGCCATCAATAGAAGTATGAGCATCGCGACAATCTCATCGACACTCAAACCTGTGCCATCTTCCTCTGCGGTAAGGAGCGCAGAGATTAGGTCTTCGCCTGGATTCGAACGCCGCTCATCAATGATTGTTCGACAGTACGCGTCAAAATCTGTTGCAGCCTCGTTAGCCGCTGGTAGTGCAGATAGATCAATCGGTAATTCGTTGAAAGCTGTAATTTCTGTTGTCCAACGGTGCAACTCTGTCCAGTCGGACTCGGGCACTCCAAGGAGATGCGTGATGCTGAGAATTGGAAATGGTTCGGCTATTTCGGTCATGAGATCAAACTCGTCTTGAGGGTCGAGGCGATCAAGAATTGTGTCAATCGTTTTTTCGAGGTGAGGTTGGAGCGCTGCAATGCGCCTAGGAGTAAACGCTTTTGCAAATGTCGCACGAACCCTCGAATGCTCAGGTGGGTCGATAAAGAGCAGTGTTAGTTCGGCTAAACGTCGCAGGGCGGGGGATGCTGCTTCGGCCATTACTTCGCGCCAGGGTGAGGGTGTTGATACGCATAGTCGAGGGTCACGCAGGAGAGCCTCAATATCTGCATATCGCGATACGACAAATCCCACCTCGTGATGGGCAAGTACAGGCGTCTGTTCCCGGAGTGCCTTATACCAAGGGTATGGATCGGCACGAAAAGATGGATCTAGAGGGCTCCATTTAAGGGCATCCAAAGTCTGTGTCATTTGAGAGAGTTTACGGCTATTTAAGCTTCCCATGCTTACCTTGTGGCGACAGACTTAAAGCAGGCGTTTCGGACGGAGAGAAGAATGTGTCGCAAAACAAGGAAAATTCATATTTATTATTGGGTCTAAATCGGCTCTCTCGAGGCTCTTTGAGTAGCAGCAGGCGAGACTTTTGTCGCATCGCCCATCGCTCCCAAGAGAGAGGCGATTGGCGGTCTCCCCTTTATCCGGTCAGAATAGGTTCTATGCAGATTGAATCGCGTGACTCAGTTTCCCTCAAGCCGGTTGAACTCGATGAGTTCAGTCAACTGCTTGTAGCGGTTGGACTTGCTGGGATGGACGAACACCTTGAGTCTCAAGTGGAGAAATTTCCGCTTATCGTGCTCGCGGTAGTAGATGACGAGAACCACGGATTCCTATTCGGGTCCCTTGAGCGCGTTGGTGGAACCCCCTGCATCCTCTGGGGGCTAGGTGCGATTCGCAAAGGCAAGACAAGTGGAACCACACTCAAGGCTTTGGTCGCAGAGCTCTACCGTCGTGCAGCGATCTCGTTCCCGGATGAGGATGTCCTCATCGCAGGCCGCATCGCTCACCCCGCCACCTACAACCTCTTCGCCCAATTGGACGACG
>CALQAT020000160.1:0-4178 GCA_943328625.2 Bordetella parapertussis
ACCTACACGAGCAAAAAGTAACCTCAGATAGTCATAGATCTCGGTGATAGTTCCTACGGTGGAGCGTGGATTTCTAGATGAAGATTTTTGATCAATGGAGATCGCTGGCGAGAGCCCCTCGATGAAATCAACATCGGGCTTATCCATCTGGCCGAGGAATTGACGAGCATACGAGGAGAGAGACTCTACGTAGCGACGCTGACCCTCTGCGTAGATCGTGTCAAAGGCAAGCGAAGATTTGCCAGACCCAGAGAGCCCTGTGATGACTACAAGTCGGTCACGAGGTAAGTCAATATCGATACCACGCAGGTTGTGCTCACGCGCACCTCGTACCGAGATCATGTCGGGTTCACCCTTAGGAGCAGCTTTGATTCGCTCCACTGCGGTCGTTTTGACCGTAGGCTTCTTCTCCGGGGCAACCTTCAATGCTGCCGCCGTTGGTTGAGACTTCGGAGTCGCTACCGACTTAGCACCGGCCGGTGCCTTCGCCTTCGAGGTCGTTCCCGACCGCTTTTTCGGCGCCTCCCCAGCGACTGCAGACTTAGGTTTGCGGGGCGGCTGGGGCACTCGGGAATCGTACCTATTCCGAGAGGCGAGATCGTGATCGCCGCCCTTGAAGAGGCAGTTCTGACCCTCGAGAGAACCCGCAAATCGAAGGTCGCTCTACCCAGACGCTCGAATCTCCCGCTTGAGTTCGTTTACTTCATCGCGAATCCGTGCCGCCTCTTCGAATCGGAGGTCTTTAGCGGCCTGGTGCATCTCCTCTTGAAGTTGTGCAACGAGTCTTCCCAGTTCCTCTGGGGCGACACCAGCAAGATCAGCGAAGATTGCCGACTTCTTTCTGCCTCTACGGCCCCCTGCATTGCCCCCTGCTTCGTCGTCGTCCCCCTCGCGGGCCCGGACCATCTCCATGATGTCAGCAACCTTCTTGATAATGGTCTTTGGATCAATACCATGCTCAAGGTTGTAGGCCATCTGATGCTGTCGTCGTCTGTTGGTCTCAGAGATGGCATGCTTCATCGAGTCAGTGACGCGATCTGCGTACATGATTACTTGACCATCTACATTGCGCGCTGCCCGCCCAATAATCTGAATAAGACTTGTGGCAGACCGAAGAAACCCTTCTTTATCTGCGTCGAGAATTGCAACGAGCGAGACCTCTGGGAGGTCTAAACCTTCACGGAGCAAGTTGATGCCAACTAGTACGTCGAATTCGCCGAGCCGCAGGCCTCTAAGCAACTCGACTCTCTCTAGTGTGTCGATATCACTATGGAGATAGCGAACGCGAATGCCTAGTTCAACCAAGTAATCAGTCAAATCCTCAGACATTTTCTTCGTCAGGGTTGTAACCAGGACGCGATCACCTCGTTCTACACGTCCACGAATTTCGTGGACAAGGTCATCAATCTGACCCTTAGTTGGGCGCACCACTACCTCTGGATCGAGGAGCCCAGTTGGGCGAATGATCTGCTCAACGATCTGATCTGAGCGCTCCACCTCATACTTTGACGGGGTCGCCGACATGAAGACAATTTGTTTGACCTTCTCCATGAACTCCTCGAACTGCAGCGGCCGATTATCCAATGCCGAAGGCAGCCTGAAACCGTGCTCAACGAGAGTCTCTTTACGCGAACGGTCGCCTGCATACTGTCCATGCAACTGCGGGACGGTTACATGACTTTCATCCAGAACAATAAGACAATCATCTGGGAAATAATCGAGGAGCGTGTAGGGCGGATCGCCTGCAGCACGTCCATCTAAGTGGCGCGAGTAATTCTCAATACCGGAGCAGAAACCAACCTCTCGCATCATCTCGAGATCAAAGGTTGTGCGCATGCGCAGCCGCTGTGCCTCAAGCAATTTCTCACTCGAGTGGAATGAGCGCAACTGCTCCTCCAACTCTGCCTCTATACCGACGACCGCCGCCTTCATCTGCTCTTCCTCAGTCGCGTAATGGGAGGCGGGGAAAAGCACCATTGTCTCTAGCTCTTCGTAGACCTCTCCGGTTAGTGGATCAACTGTGGAGATGCGCTCCACTTCGTCACCAAAGAGAGATATACGAATTCCTCGCTCTTCGTAGGCGGGGAATATCTCAATTGTGTCGCCACGCACACGAAACTTATTGCGCACGAAAGACATGTCATTGCGCTCATACTGCATATCCACTAAACGCTTGAGAAGTGCTCTCTGTTCGTGCTCTTCGCCGACTTTTATCGTCAATAACTGTCGCGCATACATCTCAGGCGATCCGAGCCCATAAATTGCAGAGACAGAGGCAACAATTACAACATCGCGTCTTGAGAGCAGCGCTGCAGTGGCTGAGTGGCGCAGCCGATCAATCTCAGAGTTGATCGACGAATCCTTCTCAATGAAGGTGTCAGAAGAAGGCAAGTAGGCCTCGGGCTGGTAATAGTCGTAGTAGGAGACGAAGTATTCGACGCGGTTCTTCGGAAAGAACTCTCTGAACTCGGAGGCCAACTGCGCAGCAAGACTTTTGTTAGGCGCAAGCACAAGAGTTGGTCGCTGCACCTCTGCTATCAGGCCGGCGATTGTGAATGACTTTCCGGAGCCCGTGATTCCAAGGAGGGTCTGTGCGGCGTCGCCGCGCCGGAGCCCTACCGCTAGTGCCGCTATTGCTTCGGGCTGATCCCCGGCCGGTGCGAAGTCGGAGACGAGTTCAAATGGCGGCATACTTCTCAGTCTAAGTGGTCGTTACTCAAATTAAGGAGCGAGCTCCTCTGCCTGCGCAGCCAATGCTGCATTCTCGTCTCGCAGGATCAATAGGTCGTTCCACAATCCATCTATTAAGTACTCGAGAGTGTCATGGTCTCCTTGATTGTCAATTACATGGGTGGCGATCTCCCGACGCTCTTCATCAGTTGCCTGAGCCGCCATTCGTGCCTCTGCATCCGCCCTAGGAACGCCGCGCCCGTCAAGTCTAAGTAGGCGCAATTCTTTAGGTGCCTCCACAACGACGATTGCTCCATAACCACGAGCCAACGCCCCAGCCGACTCGGCTAGGAGCGGCACATCGTGCACTACGACTGCATCTGCCGGAGCCTCGGCGAGGCGTTTAAAGAAAACCTCCCCAATTGCCGGATGGGTAATCGACTCGAGTTCCTTGCGCAGTTCGCTAGATGCGAAAGCAATATTGGCGAGTGCGCTTCGATTGAGAGCGCCGTCTGGGCCGAGGATCTCTGGCCCGAAACGCTCGACTAAGAGAGCCAGCGTCGGAGATCCCGGCTCGACAACCTCGCGAGCAATGGCATCCGCATCCACAATTAGTGCGCCCCTTGCCTCTAGTAGGGCAGCGACCGTCGATTTACCCGAACCGATCCCACCCGTGAGTCCAATAAGCAGCACAGGGTGAGCGTAGAGCATTGGAAGACTGGAGAAAAACCGAGTCCACCATTGGGCTGAGTGAGATGTGGGAGGCAAATTCCAAAGAGCTGGGTTTTTGCCCTTGAGTCGCCCTATTCGCGTGCCGATGAAGCATCTACAGGAAGAGATCCTGAGACACAGGGCTAAATCCGACTAGGAGCAAAGCAATGACTTCAGTACTCGTAATACATGATCAACGCCTCGTAAGAGATGCGGTGCGATCAATCTGCGCAGAGGGCGGTGCCACTGTCATAGCGGAGGCTGAAGAGGCCTTAGACGGCGCAAGGCTTGCAGCTGGGTTATCGCCCGATGTTGTGGTCGTATCATCGATTGCGAGCGTAAAGGCAGTCGCACAGCAGGCTCCCGACTCCCGTATCGTTTTGATTGGAGCATCGGGTTCGGCTGAACGCTCAAATGCAATGGTCTCTGGAGCCTCGGCAGTAATTGGACCCCAAGATGGCAGCGCAGAGTTTCTCTCCGCAGTCACATCAATTGAATATCCTGCGATACTTCGTCTGGTCTCGAATGCCTCTGAACGCGGCCCGCTTACACGTCGCGAGCATGAAGTACTGCAGCAACTTGCCGAAGGGCGAAGCAGCCAGGAGATTGCAGCAGAACTCTTCATCAGTCTCAAGACCGTGAAGAATCATCTGGGATCTATCTACATGAAGCTTGAGGCTCATAACCGTACCCAGGCTGTACTGAGCGGGATGCGCTTAGGACTAGTTCGAATCGCTTCGTAGTAACGGGGTAGGAAGCTCCTCCATATTGGAAGGGGCTTCAAAGGGATTCCCTTC
>CALQAT020000161.1:0-4155 GCA_943328625.2 Bordetella parapertussis
CTTGATGATCTCACCGCATATGTCGCCGCTGTTACCCCGGACGATGTTCGAAGAGTTGCTCGTCGCATGTTCGAGGGCCCAGAGGTGCTCGCAGTTGCCGGCCCATTCGATGAATCAGATTTCTCTGGGCAAGCGATCTGAGCGTAGGTAGCACCAAGCGCCGAATTTTAGCCTGGCTATTTAACGCATCGCCTGAGGTTTGGGCGGGTAACCTCACGCCATGACACGTGTTGGAGTATTCGGTGCCGCGGGGCGTATGGGCCAGGCAGTCTGTAATGCAGTAATCGAGGCTGATGGGTTAGAGCTCGTCGCAGCAATAGACCCAGCAGCCTCCGGAAGATCAATTGGAGAGTATCTCCCCGGTTCAGATCTCGTCATCGCAGGCTCACCGCAGGCTCTACTCGATGCCGGTGCCGAAGTAGTTGTCGATTTCACGGTTCTCTCGGCGGCTCGCTCGAACCTTCTGTGGTGTGCAGAGAACGGTGTCCACTGCGTTGTCGGTACCACCGGATTTAGCGACGAAAATTTAGCAAGTTTTAGAGCAGCATTTGAGGCCTCATCGGCCAATGCATTGATAGCTGCAAACTTTGCAATCGGTGCGGTGTTGATGATGCGCTTCGCCGAGTTAGCAGCGCCGTGGTTTGAGACCGCTGAGATTATTGAACTTCACCATGACGCAAAGGCAGATGCTCCATCTGGAACCGCAGTGGTTACCGCACAGCGCATGGCTTTGGCATCGGGGGAGTGGGCGCCCGACCCTACGCAGACCGTGATCGCCGAGGGCGCTCGCGGAGGCCTTGTCGCTGACGCAATACGCGTTCACTCTGTACGACTCCGCGGCCTAGTCGCTCACCAAGAGGTACTGCTCGGCACTACCGGGCAGTCTCTATCTATTCGTCACGACTCCTACGATCGCAGTTCGTTCATGCCGGGAGTGGTCCTAGCGGTGCGCGAGATTGCAAATCTCCCAGGGCTTACCCTCGGGCTCGACTCGCTACTCGGCCTATAAACCTAGGGTTTGCGATGCCTAATGAGGTAACAACTCGCGAGCGCATTCTTGAAGCAACATATGCCTGTATTGCGCGACATGGCTTAGACCGCACCACCCTCGAGGATGTAGCACGAGAGTGCGATCTGTCTCGAGCGACTCTCTACAGAGTTTTCCCCGGTGGTCGTGACGATCTGTTGCGCGAAGTAGTCGTCTGGGAGATGGGTAGATTCTTTGGGCAGTTAGCTGAGGCAGTTGCAGGAGCGCCTGATTTCGCAAGTCTGGTGGAGGAGGGACTCAGATTCGCTCGTGCTGCGCTCGCCGAGCACGCTGTTCTCCAGACCGTCCTGCTTACAGAGCCAGAGCGATTGCTTCCCCTTATGACCGTTGAGTCAGAGCGTCCGCTTCGTTTCATTGTGGAGTATCTAATACCGTTCCTTGAGCGGGAGGAGAGTGCGGGGCGACTGCGCCCTGGCGTCTCGGTAACCGATGCGGCTGAGTACACGGGGAGGTTGCTTCTCTCCCTTATTGGCTCACCTGGAACCTGGGACCTTACGGACCCGATTCAGACGAGAGTATTGGTTCGAGAGCATCTACTCGCAGGGATTATCACCCCGGAGGCGCTTGGCTCTCCCTGAAGCATTAGGGATCTCTGAGAGATTGCGCAACGGGTTCGCAGATCTGTGTCCGCTGGCCAGATCCTGGTGGCGCGAAGGGGGACTTCGTCGCCCCAGAGGTCCACTAACACAACATTGATACTCAGCCTCTATGTCTCAGGAGCTAGATACCACTCACCACTACCGGTATCCACGATTGCGCGGTTGTGTTATTCCCCAACTGCCCGTAAGCGTTATCGCCCCAGCATTGGGCGGTACCGTTCGCCAACAACGCACACGAATGGAGATCGCCGGTTGAGATCGCAGGCCGGACTGACGCTGCACCTGGCTGCGCATCTACTGCGCCAGCCGGAGCCGAGAGAGCGGGAACACCAGCTGTCAATGCCCCCCAACCATCACCATCACCGCGAACAACACGGAAAAGATACGAGAGCACCGAACGAAACTGAGAGTCATATCAATACCCCGCCTTAGCCGAACCCACCCGGTAAACCGCGGGTTAGCCCGAAACGTATACTCAATCCCCGAATAGCACAACTAAAACAAGGTTGTGGTTACCTCGTGCGGGAGCACCTTCTTGCCGGAATCCTGACCTCAGAGGACCTCGAAGCCCCTTAGGCCTAACGTGGGCAGACCGCCCAATTTGGGCCAAATCCGGTCTAGCGACAGGGATATCTCGCAAAAATTTGTGACGCTAGACACGTTGACGCTGATACATAACTTGTCTTATTGTCTCACCTGTGGCAAAGACAGTATCGACAAAACCAGTTTTGAGCAGGGGTTCAACTCAGGACCGACTCATCGGGGCCACTTTGGTATGCGTATCTCATCATGGCCTCGCTAAGACAACTGTCGATGATGTTGCTCGTGAAGCGGGAGTGGGGAGAGCAACTCTCTACCGTTACTTCCCAAACAAGCAGGCGCTCTTAGAGGCGACCCTGAACGCTGAGGTTCTGCGAATTTCTCAGGAGATTCATTCTGCTGGAGAGGAGCAGACCGATCTCGACGGTGCGCTTGTAGCGATGATGTCAGTTGCCGCTAACGAAGTCGCTCACCATGAGGCCCTGCAGTATGCGTTTGCAAATGAACCGGAGCAGGTTCTGCCTCACCTTGCATTCGAGGGTGGAGACCGATTTATTCTGCTAGCCGCTAATGCGTTCGCTCCAACTCTTGCAAGATTCCTACCCATTGAGCGCGTTGTCCGCAGTTCCGAGTGGTGCGCGCGAATCATCCTCGCATTTCTCGTCCCGAGTGTTCAACTAGTTATCGCAGATGCAGTTCTTGTGCGCGATGCCGTGCGGACTTTTATTCTGCCCGGAATAGTTTCAGAGTCTCTTCTAACAGTAAATAAAACAGTGATTACGCAAGGCTTTAGTAAAGTTCCAACAACCGGTAAATCAAAAAAGGGGTAATTGCAGTGACTACTAACTACGACATGCTTGGTCGTGATGAATTAAATGACCTTGAGGCAATTCTCTCAATATCTAACAGTGATGTTGACGAGGTAATTCACACCGTCCGCGCCAACTCCGATGTGTTGTTCACCTGGGACTACGAGCGCTCAAGGCCAGCGCTGGTGAAGCTATACGAGAAGGCCAAGACCTCTCAATGGAACGCTGAGACTGACCTCGACTGGTCAATAGAAGTCGACCAAGTGGCAGAGGTTCGTAAGGGCCAGAATGCAGATAAGTCAGCCTTTGGAGAGATGGACCTCAAAGGAACTGTGTTCTCAACCTGGGGCGAGGATGACTGGGTCAATCTAGGTGTTGAGATGCAGAACTGGTCTCTCTCGCAGTTCATGCACGGCGAGCAGGGCGCCCTCATCTGTACAGCCCAGATTGTAGAGACTGTGCCGTGGATCGACGCTAAGTACTACGCGGCGACTCAGGTCATGGATGAGGCTCGACACGTAGAGGTATTCGCAAAGTACCTAGATACGAAGCTCTCAGGCCACTACCCGGTAAACGCTCACCTCAAGATGCTCCTCGATGACATCATTGCGGACGAGCGCTGGGATATGACGTACCTAGGTATGCAGATCATGGTTGAGGGGCTCGCCTTGGCTGCCTTTGGATTCATGCAGCAGATGTCGAGTGAGCCGCTTCTCAAGAAGCTCCTTCGTTATGTCATGTCTGATGAGGCCCGCCACGTTGCTTTCGGAGTGCTCTCACTGCAGGACTTCTACCAAGAGCTCAACTCCAAGGAGATTCGTGAGCGCCAGGAGTTTGCATACGAGGCTGCCGTGCGCATGCGCGACCGTTTCCTCCAGCAAGAGGTATGGGAGCGTATGGGGGTTGACCCTAAAGAGGCTCTTACCCTGACCCTCGCAGACCCGAACCGCAATGTGTTCTCCGGAATCCTCTTCTCAAAGATTGTCCCCAACTGCAAAAAGCTGGGGCTTCTTGACGCAGGAGACGGATGGCTTCGCACGAAGTTCACCGAGCTCGGCGTGATCGAGTACGAGGACTGGGTAGATACCGGTGCGGAGTACGACAGCCTTGATGCGGTTGCTCAGGACCGCACTGCCTAATAACACTAGGGAGAGTGCCC
>CALQAT020000162.1:0-4098 GCA_943328625.2 Bordetella parapertussis
GATTCGATTCAATGGAGATTTCTCTCACTGGTACACAGGCCATGAGATGACGATGTCGAAGTTTGAAGAGAAACTCGATTGGCTCGCGCCTGTATTTGAGAGAGTCCGTTATCTACATGGGCGCATCGGCACCTCTGGCTACATGCAGGTTGATGTCGGCGATGGTCGTGTAGAGGGCCAGGATCACGTCGGACACTTCCGTGCAATGTGGGAGCGCTCCTTCGCTGGTTTCCTCAATACTGTTGAGTACGACATGGTGCCTCCACCGCGAATGGAGATTGGCTTCGCACCTGAGTTGCTACCCGCGGAGTTTGGGTATGCCCTGTGCGGACCCGGTGATGACGGTTCACTACAGGAACTAGGGGACAGATGGGCTCAGGGTCTCGTGTTGACCCGCATTGCGGCTGAGTGCTTCGAGGCAGCAGCCTCCTAATCCGAAAGACTCTCTACTTAGCCCTCTTTTGCCCCTATTCGCCTTATTTGCTTCTCTGCGCCAGACGCGGATGACGTAACACTCCGTTCACAGAGCGCGCTATCAGGCGAAACATAGTCACACCAAACTCTTCGTGGATGCAACGGCGCATCTTGGTGTATGTCTCATTCGAAGTCTATGAAGAAGGGTCCAAATGTTGCGTCTGTTGGTTATTTCATTATTTGCAGCCGCTCTCCTTGCTCCAGCAATGTTCCGGCGCCAGCGTCGACGGGCTGGATTGAGGGCGGGCGAGTTAACACCAGTATTTAGAAAGCGTCTCCTCGTAATGACGCTGGTATCAAGCATGCTCCTAGTCGGCGCATTGACCGGCGTTGCGGTGGCCGACAACGGCGATCCAACCGGAGCCAAGACTGGTATCTCTCCGACACAGGTCGAGAGCGTCTATCCGTCTGATACCCCGAGACCAGACGCGATATCTACGATTGCAACGCAGCAGGCAAAAGATCACATGGCTATCAACTTTGTTTGGCTGATGGTCGGTGGCATCTTGGTGCTGTTCATGCAGGCCGGTTTCGCTCTTGTTGAGACTGGATTCACACGAGCTAAAAACGCTGCGCACACAATGCTTATGAACCTCGTGATCTTCGCCCTTGGTGTAGTGGGCTGGTTCGTATGTGGTTATGCACTGATGTTTGGCTCGGTCGCTTTACCTGGGCTCGGGATTACAGCGTTAGGGCCCGAGGCGCACATTGGGCAGTGGGGAGTAATTGCCCACTCTGGTTTCTTCCTAACCGGGCATGCATACGACGTTGGAATCTTGGCGTTCTTCTTCTTCCAGTTGGTATTCATGGATGCAACTGCAACCATCCCAACCGGTGCAATGGCTGAGCGCTTTAAGTTCTCCGCATTTATCTGCTGGGGCTTATTTGCCTCGATGATTCTCTACCCGGTTTATGGAAACTGGGTCTGGGGCGGAGGCTTCCTCGCACAGCTCGGAGTACTCGGTCCGAAGTGGGGGCATGGTGCCGCTGACTTTGCCGGCTCAGGTGTAGTGCACGCAATGGGTGGTGTTGCTGCTTTCTGGGGAGCCAAGATTCTTGGAGCACGCATCGGCAAGTTCGATAAGCGGGGTAACCCTCGTGCAATCCCTGGTCACCACCTTCCAATGGCGGTACTCGGAACAATGGTTCTGCTAGTCGGATGGATGGGCTTCAACGGAGCCTCGACATTCGCTGCTACTGACTTCCGCTTTACCGTCGTAATTGTGAACACGATCTTGGCCTCCGCGTTTGGTTGCTTGGTGACGATGTTCATTATGTGGAAGAAGTACGGCAAGCCAGACCCCTCGATGACTTGTAACGGATTGCTCGCTGGCCTTGTTGCAATTACAGCGCCATGTGCCTTCGTTGCTCCTTGGGCGGCGGCGCTCATCGGTGCAATCGCCGGTGGGATCGTCGTATTCGGAGTATGGGTAGTCGAGTCAAAGGCAAAAGTCGACGACCCGGTCGGTGCGGTTGCTGTTCACGGTTTCAACGGCATCTGGGGCCTAGTTGCTCTCGGACTATTCGCTGACGGAACCTACGGTGATGGCTGGAACGGTGTCGCTGGTGGAGTCAAAGGACTCTTCTACGGCGACGCAGGTCAGCTATGGGCACAGCTCGCATCAGTTGTTGTGCTTCTCGCCTGGTGTTCACTCGCATCTGGTCTCTTCTTCGTAATTGTTAAGAGGACGATTGGCCTTAGGTCGAGTGAGGCAGATGAGATTGCTGGCCTTGACATGCCTGAGATGGGAGCCCTGGCGTACCCAGACTTCCTAGAGGCTCAGGGTTCGGTCTTCTTTACGACTGACGGCGCACTGCCGATAGACCTTGTACCAACAGATGCAGCAAGCCTGCGTGAGGAAGTGGGAGCACAGTGAAACGCATCGAAGCAATTATTCGACCAGAACGGCTTGGTCAGGTAGCAGCGCTACTTGAGAGTGCCGGTATAAATGGATTTACGATCACTGATGTTCGTGGTCACGGCACCTCTCCCCAGGCAACTGGCGAGTACCGCGGCCACCAGTATCAGATGCTCGTAGCCCACAAGTTGCTCGTCGCAGTATTCGTCGAGGATGACGAACTCGATACTGCGATCGCTGCGATTGCTGGTGGGGCAACTACCGGCAAGCCTGGTGACGGATTCGTTGCCGTTAGTGAAGTGACAGCAACGTACAGAATCAGCACTGGAGCAGTGGAGCCAATCACTTCATAAGGTGAGAAGGACTCTGCGTTCGCTCTAGCAGTTAATTGAAGAACTACGCACGAGGTAGTAGGCGTCGATTCGGTTATTTATCGAAGACGCTTACTACCTCGACGTGGTCTCCGGGCTGGTTCCGGAATGAATCTGGGCTGAATCTGGGCCGCTCGACCAGGCACGAGTAGGTGTCACACCCCGGTTTTATAATCGAACATATGTTCGATGAAATTAACGCAGCGTTTTCTCACCTAGTTGATTGCGTCTCTCGCGTTGATGTTGAGACGATTGATGTCAAGGGCGCGGCCCGACTGGTTGGGATCGCTGACGGGATCCGCCGCTGCGGAGACTCCCTGCGAACCGTGGCCGTGGGCCAGGTAGAGCGCACTAACGGTTGGAAGGGTGAGGGCGCTAAGAGTATCTCCGAGTGGCTCTCTATCGAGACAGATTGCGCGCACTACGAGGCACAGGCTGTTGTAATGCTCGCTAACCAGCTTCATCATTTGCCGACTACTCAGGCAGCCTTACTCTCTGGGGTGCTCTCCAACGCGCAGGCAGTAGAGGTCGCACGTGGTGCGATCGTTGCACCGAATACTGAGTCTCAGCTCTTAAACCTCGCGAAACATGTAACAGTGCGCGATCTGCGTGATGCTTCTGGTCGTGTAGTTGCTGCAGCCACGGATGAGGCCGCACGCCACAAGCAGGTACACAAGAGGCGATACTTAAAGTCGTGGAGAGACCCGGATGGTGCGTTCATCATCAAAGGGCGCATGACTGTCGCTAATGGTGCGCTAGTTCTGGCTGCACTCAAACCGATACAGGATGAGATTTTTAAGGCTGCGCGCAAAAGTGGGAATCACGAATCGCCTGAGGCTTACGCAGCGGATGCTCTTATGGCTCTCTGCGCTGCGAAGACGGGTAGTACTCAGAGCTCGACTGCGACAAAACCAGCCCGTGCTGCTGCAGTGATGAATATTCGTATTGACATCGATGCCCTAAAGCGCGGACATACCGAGCAAGGCGAGATTTGTGAGATCGCTGGCGTCGGGCCAATCCCTGTAGCGACTGCTACAGAGTATTTGGGCGAAGCATTCCTCAAACTTCTTGTAGTCGATGGAGTAGACATCAAAACGGTTGCGCATATGGGGCGACACATCCCTGCACCATTGCGAACCGCCGTTGAGGAGCGGGACCGTGTCTGCCAGGTACCAACATGCGATGTAACGCTTGGTCTAGAGATAGATCACATCAAACCGTTCTCCGAGGGTGGCTCTGCATCCTTTGAGAACCTCGTGCGCCTCTGCAAACGACATCATCTCCAAAAAACACATGATGGTTATCGACTCGTAGAGCGATACCATCAGCCCGCTGAAGGCGAACGGCAGGCGGGATCAGTCTCTCCGTGGGAGTGGCGAATACCGGAGTGCGCA
>CALQAT020000163.1:0-4072 GCA_943328625.2 Bordetella parapertussis
ACGATTGCTGGGCGGGCTCCCCCACCCTGTGAGTTTACTGATCGCACTCGCCGACGAGCCTCTACCTCTGCGGCGAATGCTGCGTCATCATCGGAGGCAACCGTTGCGATAAAGCCGCCGGGCTCATCGTCGCCAGAATCCTCATCAACAACGATTGCGTCATCAATTTGATCCCAGTCGTCTGCACCCGATCTGAAACGCGGTGCATCCGTTGAGTCAACAGCGCCAATAACTGCATGCTCCCCAGTAGGGGGTTCACTCCAGTGTGGAAGGTCTTGCGGAAGGTCGCCGGCCTCGGTTCCCTCGAGCGATTGCGAGGCTTCTTCGAAGGATGCTTCCGGTGTTAGCGAGGGTGTGACTAG
This sequence comes from Bordetella parapertussis, assembly GCA_943328625.2. Classification (GTDB taxonomy): domain Bacteria; phylum Actinomycetota; class Acidimicrobiia; order IMCC26256; family IMCC26256; genus IMCC26256. Next base: position 363 of record CALQAT020000163.1, read on the forward strand.
AGCGGGAACCTCTCCGGTTGCCTCTCCTGCGGTAGTAGCGCCGACGATACGGACACCCTCCGATGCGAGCGGGGCGCTCTCTGGGGCTGCCTCAATCGGCACTAAGCGCGGCGGAGGAGTAATCGAACGCACCGATGCGGTTGGGTGCGACGACTCTCCGGCAGGCGAAAACAACAGCCCAAGCGAACCAGAAGACTCTGACTCTGTGGCTGAGTCTGGCTCTTCGTCTACCTCGACAGCATGCCCCTCGGCCAGACCTGCCTCAACAACTGATCGTGCTTCTTCGGGCGCGATAATACGCACACCATCGGAACCGCTAAACGGCTCCTCCTTCGATATCCCTAACTCGTCACCTTCGAAGCGGTCGTTCACAGGTACCCCCTATTCCGCATCATGCTGAGGCTAGACGGGCGAGGTCTAGATCGCCGGGAACTTGGCAATAGACCCCCAACATCTAGGCCTTAAACCTCTAAAAGTTCTCTCTCCTTATGCACAAGCATCTCATCGATCTCGGCAATGACCTTGTCTGTCGTCTTCTGGAGATCCTTCTCAACCCGCTCCAACTCGTCACGTGAGATCCCTCCGTCCTTCTCTAGCGCCTCGAAAGACTGCTTGGCAGAGCGGCGCACATTGCGAACCGCTACCTTCCCGTCCTCTCCCCGATGCTTGACCATCTTGACCAACTCTTTGCGCCGTTCTTCGGTCAACTGAGGGAAGGTAAGACGAATAATGGAACCGTCATTCGAAGGTGTGATGCCGAGATCGCTCGACTGGAGAGCCTTCTCGATATCTTTCAACGCGGTCTTGTCGAACGGCGCCACTACCAAGACTCGCGGCTCAGGCACGGAGAAACTCGCCAACTGCTGAAGCGGAACCTCAGATCCGTAGTACTCGACACGAATCTTCTCAACCATTGCCGAGGAGGCGCGCCCTGTACGCACAGTTGCGAACTCTTCCTGAAGGTGGACTACAGCCTTCCTCATGTTCTCTTCGCACTCTTTAACTATCTCTGGAACGCTTGGCATCTCAGCTCTCCTTTGCGTGCACCAGTGTGCCGATTGGCTCTCCCTGGAATACCCGCCGAATATTCCCAGGGGCCGATACATCGAAGACGATGATCGGAAGTTGGTTATCCATACAGAATGTAATTGCGGTTGAGTCCATTACCTTCAGGCCTCGGTTTAACACATCTAGATGCGAGATTGATGTGAGCTTCACAGCCGCTGCATCGAGCCTTGGGTCTGCAGAGTAAATTCCGTCTACACCCGAGTGGGTGCCTTTAAGAATCGCCCCTGCACCAATCTCCGCTGCGCGTAATGCTGCAGTTGTATCGGTGGTGAAGTAGGGGTTTCCGGTACCGGCCGCGAAGACAACGATTCGGCCCTTCTCGAGATGACGGATCGCTCGACGCGGTATGTAGGGCTCAGCGACCTGAGCCATAGTGATCGCTGTCTGTACACGAGATTGCTGACCAACGGCCTCGAATGCATCGTGAAGAGCTAATGCGTTTATTACGGTCGCAAGCATCCCCATGTAATCGGCGCGAGCGCGATCCATTCCACGAGTCGCTCCTGCCATTCCACGGAAGATGTTTCCGCCACCAACGACTACAGCAATCTCAGCCTTAAACTCGGCTGCCGCCTCTGCAGTCTCCTCAGCTATGCGAGCCACAATCGAAGCATCGATTCCAAACCCAGTCTCCGGGTCTGCAAACGCCTCACCCGAGAGCTTCAGCACCACTCTCTGGAATGCTCCAGAGTCGGCAAGATCTCGGGTGTTGGTAGCGACGATGACTATTCCTCGCCGATCTTCACCCGAGCAAAGCGTTTAATAGCAGCAGCGCCGCCGAGCCCTGAGACAAGAGAGCCGACCGTGACCTTGGGGTCCTTAACGAATCCCTGCTCCTCGAGGACATAATCCTTGTAGAAGGAGTTAAGGCGAGCCTCAACAATCTTCTCGATAGAGGCTTCCGGCTTGCCTTCGTTGCGAGTTAGTTCCGTAAGCACTGCACGCTCACGCTCAATAGCGTCTGCAGGTACCTCAGACCGTGTCGTATAACGAGGAGCAGCGCTAGCGATGTGCAGCACTACATCATGAGCAACCTCTAGAGCAGCAGCGTTAGAAGCATCTACGCCGGAGAGCTCAACAAGCACTCCAATGACTCCACGCTCGTTCTGGATGTGCTTATACGAATCGACGAGTCCGTCAGTTGTCTCATAGCGAACAACGCGACCGATGCCGACATTCTCGCCAAGGCGCGCCGCTGCTTGAGTTACGTACTCCCCAACAGTCGTGCCCTCAAAAGCCTGCTCGGCTAGGCCGTCGTCTCCGTTAGCCGATACCTGTGCGACTAAGCGCGTTACAAGGCCGCGGAAGTCTTCGCTCTTAGCAACGAAATCGGTCTCCGCAGTTAGCTCAACTAGCGCTGCTACTCCACCATTAACAGAGACATCGATTGCTCCCTGATCTGCAGAGCGACCAGCGCGCTTTGTGGCCCCTGCGAGCCCCTTCTTGCGTAGCCAGTCTTTTGCCTCTTCAAGGCCGCCAGAGGTCTCCTCAAGCGCCTTCTTGCAGTCCATCATTCCGGCGCCGGTCTCCTTACGGAGAGCAGCTACGTCTTTAGCTGTGTACTCACCCACGTTTAGCCGGCCTCCGTGCCTGATCCCGTCACGGTCTCAACCGCTGGGTCAACTTCCTCAACCGGAGCCTCGACTGCAGCATCAACTGGAGGATCGACTGGAGCCGCTGCGGCCTGCGCCTTGGACTCCTCTAGGCGTCGCTCACGCTCTGCCTGAGCAGCCGCTGCCTCATTGCGAGCCTTGGCCTGGGTCTCAGCGCGCTCTGCCTTCTCCTCAGGAGTAAGCACAGGAGCTACAGGCGCCTCGGCCTTTGTTCCAGGGCGTGCTCCCTTGCGTGAAGCGAGGTAGCGACCCTCCTCAACAGCATCGGCGATTACTCGGCACATCAGGTCGGCTGAACGCATGGCGTCGTCGTTACCTGGGATCGCAAAGGTGATGATGTCGGGGTCACAGTTCGTGTCCACGACGGCAACAACAGGAATACCAAGACGGTTCGCCTCGGTAACAGCGATGTGCTCCTTCTTCGTGTCGATAACGAAGACAACTGCTGGGAGCTTCTCCATGTTGCGGATTCCACCGAGGTTGCGCTGAAGCTTCGTTAGGTCGCGACGCAGCTTTAGGCCTTCCTTCTTGATCATTAGATCAACCTCGCCGGTCTCCTCCATACGTGCCATCTCGCGCATCTTGCCGACGCGCTGGTGCACCGTGGTGAAGTTTGTGAGCATGCCACCGAGCCAACGGAAGTTGACGTAAGGCTGGCCAACGCGATCTGCATGGCGCTGCACTGGCTCTTGAGCCTGCTTCTTCGTACCAACAAAGAGGACGGTACCGCCGTTCTCTACTGTCGTACGCACAAAGCGGTATGCAGTATCAATGCGATCAAGAGTCTGCTCAAGATCGATTACGTAGATGCCGTTTCGCTCACCAAGGATGAATCTCTTCATCTTCGGGTTCCAACGACGCGTCTGGTGTCCAAAGTGGACCCCTGACTCCAACAATTGCTTCATCGTGACTACAGCCACAATCCATCCTTCCCTCGGTTGTTCAACCGCCCGTCCCGCACTACCTGGTGGCAGCGACCGTCGGGTCGACGGGCGTGAAAGTCGCCCCGACGGAGTGCCGGGGACGGCG
>CALQAT020000164.1:0-4064 GCA_943328625.2 Bordetella parapertussis
GCGCTCAAAGAGTGGACTCTTCGAGGCATGTAACAGCGCGAGCGCTCTCGGTTTACCCTCTACATTCTGCTCACTATTATCCTTATCTATGACCGCAGCATCTAGCGATCGCTCCTCTTATTTCTCCGCAATCGAGAAGAAGTATGGCAAGCCCATAAAGTTTTATTTACAGGCGCTTGGCAATTTGGGCGATGCAAAATATGCCGAGCAGATCTCCCTGCTGCGCGAGAATTTCGGATTCAGTCAGACACATGCGAACGCTCTAGTCATGTATGCGCGTGGGTCTACGAGTAGTAGACGAGTTGCAACACCAGAGGACTACTTCCTAAGCCTCGGCGGCGAACGGGAAAAGACTGCGCGAGCGGTCTTCGCTACGATCCTCTCCAAGTACCCGGACCTCGAGTTGGTAATCGCGTGGAACCAGCCGATGCTGCGCAGAGGTAAGGACTACATCTTCGGCCTGATGGGAGCGAAGAATCACCTTCTTCTTGCCCCGTGGGGCGGGATCTCCGAGACAATCCTCGCTCGACTCAAAGGTCTGAAGGTAAACAAGAAGACGGTGCAGATACCAGTGGATTGGAAGATCGATGCGCCCTTACTGCGCCTGATGGTCAAGGAACGACTCGCACAGATAGGCGCCTGAGGGGCGTTCTAGCGATTGACGCGGCGGCCGACTTCGCCTGCTCATTTGTGAGTCTCCATGTCAGCGTCGAGCAGTCCGCTGAATTAAGTGGTCGGAGCAACGACCACTCACGTTTGCTGGGTGGTTCCTAAGAATTGCCTGAGATGTTTTACGCGGAGCGCGCCGTTGGGTTGCCAGAGGGGTACCGTCACTCCCATGACTCCATTAACCCGACCCCGTAACGTTGCCGCCCTCGCTTTTGTGATGCTCGCGCTCGCAGCTTGCGCATCCTCGAAATCTTCGAACAACACCTCGAAGCCAACAAGCAATACCGCTATACCTACCTCAACCAGCGCGTCGGGCGCGCCGACAAAATTTATTGCGGACATCTGGGGCGATAATTGGTTTGCTCTATACGTCAACGGCAAGCTTGTAGGTGAAGATTCAGTTCCGATCACAACGCAGCGCTCTTTCAACAAGGAGCGCATCACCTTCACGGCTACCTACCCACTCACAGTCGCGGTCCTCGCCAAGGATTACATCCAGGACGCGTCAGGCCTTGAGTACATCGGCACCCCGCAGCAACAGATCGGCGACGGCGGACTAATCGCGCAGATTAGTGACGAAGCCTCTGGGCGAGTCGTTGCCGCTACGAACGGGAAATGGAGGACTCTCGTAGTCCAGCGCGCGCCGCTCAACCCATCGTGTGTGGCCTCCGCCAATCCGATTACCGACTGCGAGCATGAGTCGATTGCGACGCCGGACGAATGGGCGGCACCGTCCTTCGATGACGCGTTGTGGCCGAACGTCAACGTGTACACAGCTGAGGAGGTCGGAGCCCACGGCGACTACACGATGGTGACATGGGATCCCTCGGCTTCGTTGATATGGGGGAGCGATCTAAAGATTGACAACGTCTTGCTCATGCGCGCCCCAACCATCGCGCGCCCATAGTTCTGAGTCGCTCTCATTGATGGGTCTCCGACTACTACCGGGCAAGCCCCTGCAGCGTTACGGGTCTATTCGGGTAGCTCGGGTACAGAGGCAACTTCAGTTATCCGGTGTGACTCAGTGTTCTGCATACGTCTTTGATTCCCAACGCTCGCTGCTCGGGAGACGAGAAGTCCTCCGGCAACGAGAAGCAGACCGGCAGCCGCGAGTAACGCAGTGCTCGAACCAGTAGCTGGAAGCCTTGGTTCGGAGGCGGTTGTGATCTGCGGGGGCTGGGTGACAGAAGGTGGAGTCGGGGAGACGGCCTCGGCCAAGACTCCTCGAACTGCGTCGTAGGCAGGTTTGGGAGCGAAGGCATTGTCAAACAGCAAGGGACGCGTCGGGGTGGCGAAGAGCCCGACGGAGTCGAGCCAAGTTGAACCGTCTGTGAGACCCCAAAGGGTCACTTCGACGCAACCATCAACCATCAGACACGCGCTCACGACTCGTGCGTACTCCAAAGCCTGTGACTGGAGGGCGCCGGGATCATCGGGGGCGACGGGGATGTCTAGTTCGGTGACTGCGACCTCGAGGCCGAGCGCAGTGAAGTCGCGCATCTGCGACGCGAACTTCTCCGTCTCAAGCACCGCGCCCGGCAGGCGGTGCATCTGAAGTCCGACTCCTTTGATGGGGACTCCCGCGTCGACGAGGCCAGAGACAAGCGCGACCAGGGCCTCATGCTTCCCCGGCACCCAGTCGGTTCCGTACTCATTCAGCCAGAGTTCAGCGCTTGGGTCGAGAGTGTGGGCAAGCCGGAACGCATCGGCGATCCACTCGGGGCCGAGGCTCCAGAAGACACTGGTGGATTGACCTGTGCCCACACTGGCCAATGGCTCGTTCACTACATCCCAGCGAGGGATCTTGCCCGCAAAGTGGTTCATCGTGGCTGTGATGTGGTTCTCGACGACAGTCTTCAGCGCGACGGGATCAGCGATGCTCTTCACCCAAGCCACCGTATAGGTGTCCTGTGCCCAAACAAGGGTGTGTCCCCTGATGGTCATCTCGTGATCATCGGCGAAGCGCACGATCTCGTCGGCGCCGGAGAAATCCCAAGTGCCGTTGCTCGGTTGGGTGGCATACCACTTCAGTGCGTTCTCGGGTGTTACTGAATTGAACTCACGGGCGAGCACCGATGAGTAGGAAGGGTCTGTGATCTCGTAGGGCTCCGCTGTTGAACCAATGCGGATGCCCGCGAGATCCGCGAGCTGTCGCAGGGAGCAGCTTGCCGGTGCGGAGGGGTCGCAGGTGGGCAAGGCGGCTGCGCCATCAATCCGCGTAAGGAACAGTGGAATGGCCGCGAGCATGACGATGACCAGACTGATAAAGCGTTGCCATGATGTGCGCTGAGTGCGGAGTGTCATCAATTTCTCTCTCCCTGCCGTCGGTGGGGATCAGTATCGCACGTGTGGCTCCGGCGCTATGTCAATCCGGAGCTACGCATTTGACGGGGGGAGTAGGTACTCGGAGGCGACTGGACCTGCGCTGGAGCAGGGGTCCGTCGTCAGCGTGATGGTGGTGCGGTCAGGTCTTGGCTGTGAGCGTCGTCATTCCTACGCCAAACGTGCCACCGGTTCGCTCGGATCCATGGGGCCTCGAATATGCCTCAATCTCCATCGTGTCTCCATCAATAGTTGCGTGGCAAGTTTCATCTTGTGTTGCGTACACCATGCGTCGCCCGTCAGTAGACAGCACGCCAACAGCCTTCGCCTCATGGCCACCGGAAAGCACCAGCAGTTCGAGGGAACGCCCCTCTTGTCGGAGTATCCGGAGGGTGCCGGGATCGGTGTAAGAGTGCCACTCGGGGTCCAGGTGGCCATGTGAATCATGCTTCGGGTGATGTTTGGTACTGACACCCCAAGTCGTTGCTACAGCCAAGCCAACCCACTCGGTTGGCAATATTCGTACGTCCTCTTCCATCAGTGATGCTCCAAAGTTTCAATCCGGTGGGCTTCGAGCCTGTCTCAGTCTCTTGGCGACCGGAGCCGACGGCGCGGTACTCGGCGAGACGCCATACATAATAATTGGTCATCGGACTTGAGCATGGTGTCGTCGCGAGCAATCACCAGAAGGGTTCTTCTGCGTAGAGAAGCCCAAGGATTCGGTAGAGGAAGCGCGCGTCGAACTCGCGAACCAAGTAGGGAGCCTCCTCGAATACACGGACACCCCCGAGGCCACCCAGTATCAGCAGTCCCGTAAGTACTGGCCTGACCAAATCGGCGCGACCGGAGCGCGACACCATCAGCTGGCGGAGTCAGCCCAGACGCGACAGTGCCCCGACCATTTGGCCGGGGCACTGTCGCACAAGGGGTATAGAGGTGGGGTCTTACCGCTTCACGATTCGCCCAGTGCCGGCGGGGGTCGGCGGGTGCGGCCGTGTGGAGTTTGCACACGGATCAGCCGGAGTCTGCACTCAGAGTTCCTCCGCCCGGTCATGCGCGCGGGTGAGCGGCGA
>CALQAT020000165.1:0-4059 GCA_943328625.2 Bordetella parapertussis
CGAGCGCGAGGCCGTCTTCAAGATGCTGCGTGAGGAGCGCCCAATCTCGTTTCATGAGGAGCCCCTCATCGAGGGTTATGGGCAGGGCATTGGGTTCTGGGCATTATCGAAGTACTCCGATGTGATGTACGTCAGTCGGCACGCTGACGTCTTCGTTAGTGGCCGCGGCGGAACGAACGTTGGGGACCTACCGCAGGAGATGGCGGAGTTCCTTGGTTCGATCATCAACATGGACGACCCACGCCACAAAAAACTTCGGAACCTAATCTCCTCTGGCTTCACGCCAAAGGCACTAAATCATCTGCTCGAGCAGGTTCAAGTTCGCGCTCGCAATGTTGCTGAGGGTGTTGCCCACCTTGGCGAGTGTGACTTCGTATCAAAGATCGCTGCTGAGTTACCCCTTCAGATTGTCTGTGACATGGTTGGGGTACCACCATCCCTTGAGCAGAGCGTATTTGAGCAGTCCAACATTATTCTTGGAGTTGGCGACCCCGAGTACGTGCAGTCTTTCGAGGATCTAATGGGTGCGCTTCTTACCCTCCACCAAATGGCTATGGAGATCGGCCAGCATCGTCTCGATAACCCATCCGACGACGTAGCAAGCATTCTTATGCACGCTGAGGTTGATGGTGAGCGCCTAACTATTGGAGAGTTTGCATCCTTCTTCATTCTCCTTGTAGTTGCCGGCAATGAGACAACGCGCACTGCTGTAAGCCATGGCATGCTGGCACTGCAGAACAATCCAGACCAGAAGGCATTATGGGTATCAGACTTCGATGCACACGCTGTAAACGCAGTCGAGGAGATCGTGCGCTGGGCGACACCAGTTGTGAACTTCCGTCGCACAGTTGTGAGCGACGTGGAGCTATCCGGCCATACCTTCCACGAGGGCGAGAAGGTTGTGATGTACTTCAACTCCGCTAACCGAGACGAGGACCAGTTTGCGGACCCATATAACTTCGACATCACTCGCTCCCCTAACCCACACTTTGGTTATGGCGGTGGCGGCCCACACTTCTGCCTTGGGGCCAACCTTGCTCGCCGTGAGATCCGCGTGATGTTTGAGGAGATCTTCCGCGTACTCCCAGACCTAGAGATCACCGGACCCCCAGAGATGCTTCAATCAGGCTTTATTCACGGTATTAAGCGTATGCCCTGCGCGTTTACGCCCACAAAAGGATGACCCAATCCTTAACAGTCACTGGTGCACTCATTGATGGAGCATTAGGAGGGGTTCGCTGCGTCGACGGAGTAATCACTCAACTCGGGGATGGAGTATTCGCACTCCCCGGTGATGAGCAGATTGACGCGGGCGGCCTATCGCTAATTGCGCCACTTGTAAACGGGCACACGCATGCAGCAATGACACTGCTGCGTGGATACGGAGACGACCTTGCATTGATGGAGTGGCTTGAGACTCGGATTTGGCCAGCGGAGTCTCGATTGACTCCTGAGAATGTCTACTGGGGAACGCGGTTAGCCGCTCTTGAGATGATCCGAAGTGGAACTCTTCGTTTCTGGGATATGTACTTCGACTCCACTGAAGTAGCGCGCGCTGTTTCAGACTCTGGGATGCGCGCATGCGTTAGTCAAGTTGTCATCAATGCGCCTGGTACCCCTGCAACGGCAAAGCCAGAGGCGTCAGAGGATGGCCTGCTCGCATTAATGGAGTCAACCGATTTAATTACACCCGCTCTTGGGCCTCACTCGATTTACACATTGGGCAGGGAAGACCTCGAACACATCTCGGCCCTATCGGCTAAACACAATGTGGCGATTCAAATGCATCTATCGGAGACCGCTGGTGAGGTCGCTAACTGCATCGATGCAAATAAAGTGAGGCCAGTTCACTACTTAGATGCGCTAGGGCTCGTCAACGAACGGAGCGTCTTTGCTCACTCAATTTTCTTGGACGATACCGAGCTTGCTGTGATCACCGAGCGAGGTGCGACCCTAGTTACCTGCCCCGCGTCGAATATGAAACTCGCCTCCGGCGGGCCTTTTCGGTACTCCGATGCACGCCGACACGGATGCAGCGTCGGTATAGGCACCGATGGGGCATCCTCAAATAACTCTCTAGACCTATTTCAGGACATCAAACTCCTCTCACTGCTTCAGAAACACTCAGACGGTGACCCGTCTGTGCTTCCTGCTCGTGAGGCACTCTCTCTTGCATCCGGCGCATTGGCTCCTCGACTCGGGGCAACACCGCTAGCTGTTGGGGAGCAGGCCGACTTCTTGCTAATCGACCTCGACTCCATCGAACTTACCCCGGCTCCACTTGCCGAGGCGCTCATTTACTCTGCCACTGGATCCTGCGTAGACACCGCAGTCGTTGCAGGTCGAGTATTGATGAGAGCCCGAATGATCGATGGCGCCGACGAGGTACTTGCGAAGGCAAGAGAGGCTGCTAAGTCTGTTCGCATAACGAATTAGGCTTAGCAAATGGCCAACATTGACTCAGGCAAGATTGAACGTATCGAGTACGACCTCGCGGAGATTTATCGAGGAATACGAACTCGAGTCACCGAACTTATTTTGGGTGCCTCGAGCGAAAGCCTTGAGCGAGTTGCACCCGCTACTCCAGAGTGGAGCGCTCTCGGAGTACTAGCCCACATGGTCGGGAGCACCGCAGATGTCATTGAGGGTCGCCTAGAAGGAGTCGCTTCAAATGAATGGACACAGACCCAGGTGGATCTGCGGTCAACGTCTTCTCCCGAGCAACTGTTGGAGGAGTGGGGGCGCTTTAGCCCGCAAGTGGAGCCTCTAATCGATTCATTCCCAAGGCGAATGCAGGGGATGTTCATCGTCGATGCCACTACGCATGAGCACGATCTTCGTGGAGCACTAAATGCTCCCGGCGCTCGCGACTCTGACGCTGTTGTCTACTCCTTTGATCAACTCTCTTTTGGCATAGGACGACAGCGTGGCGATGCAGGAGCACTGAGAATTATTCACGAAGCCGGCGAGCGTGTCGTCGGCGAGGGCGAAGCAACCGCGGTTCTTCGTACCACCCGCTTTGAGATAATCCGTGCTGGCGTTGGGCGCAGATCTGCGTCGCAGATTGCTTCGTGGGATTGGGAAGGCTCCGCAGAACCAGAGTCAGTGGTCATCGGAATGTTCGCGCCGCCTCGCTCAACTGAATTGGTCGAGTAAGTAGCCACCACTCTCTATTTCCCGCTAAACGCAACCTATTCCATCGGCGTTGCCATCAAAATTATGCGGGTCCGGGGGCAGCACTACAAAACGCTTGTAAGACACATCCCCGCAGTCGAGGTCTGGCGGAGCAGGCGGAATACAGACTCCAGGGTAAGACGGAGAGCAGTCTGTGCCTGAAGAGGTGCCGCCTGCAGTCGTAGTTGTCGATCCAGAACCAGCACCAGACGCCGGCGTATTGATACCTCCACACGCTGCCCATAGGCCAACATTTGCTTCACGCGCTTCGCGATCTAACGCGGAGAACCAATCCGCATTCGCAACATTGGGCGGATACCGGTATGCAGCCGCGAAGCCCTCGATAATCATCGCTGCATTAATAAAGAGAGCGTCGCTACTTCGATATAGATATCCAAGTACTCGGTTGTACCTATCAGTGCGCTCAACATCATAAGTAACGCGCACTCGCGTTCCGATTGGCAGCAGTGCCGCAAGATGGTTGGAGGCCTCTTTACCGAAGCACTCAACAACAGTGCGTGGATCTTTAGTCTCGGGGGTATCGATTCCTATTAACCGCATACTGCCTAGACCAGAGACATAGATCGTGTCGCCATCGACATGTCGGGTGATAGTCGCGTCATCGCCGGCTGGGAGGGTGGCTCCCTGCGTTGATGTTGTAGTCGCAGCGGCGAGCGATGTACTCGACGGCAGTGCAAGCGAGGTTGTGGAGGTTGAGGTCGAGCCGTCAGCGGAGGCGCTTGAGGTCGAGGAGGTCGCAGGCGTCTCAGAATTACTCGCAGAACACCCTGCAGCAATCGAGGCGAGAATTAGTGCAGAACAAATAAACGAATTGGCGCGTCTGCCTTGAGTCCCCCATCCCTGCCTCACGGGTGAGAGTCTGCC
>CALQAT020000166.1:0-3976 GCA_943328625.2 Bordetella parapertussis
CTATGCGGTCAGAGCGAGGCCACCCAAGCCGCAGAGGCCGCCGCCATCTCAGCGAGAACATCCTCAACACTCAGGCCACTTGAGCGCAGTGGCTTGAACCCATGATCTCCAGACTCGATCCAGTGCCAAGCGACGCGACCCTTGACGCGCCGAGCAGCCTGTCGCAGCTCCGGCTGAGCCCCGAGAGCATCTCTGGTTCCGCTTACAAAGAGCGTTGGAATTGTGATGCGCTTTAGATGCTCAACTCGCAGTTTCTCCGGCTTCCCTGCAGGGTGGAGTGGGTATCCGAGAAGGAGCAGCCCGAGTGCACCGAGTGGATCCTGCTCGTCCCCAACAGCGAGCGAGCAGTACCTTCCGCCCATTGATCGTCCCCCGATGACGATGCGCTCGGGGGCGAGCCCAGTGAGGAGCGAGAGGTCGGCGGCGGCTCTGCGAGTTGCGTCGAGGAGAACGTTGGGGCGATCAGGGGCTCGCCTCCCCGCATCTCGGTATGGATAGTTAAAGCGCAGCGATGGAATACCGAGTGCAGACAACGCATCGGTGACCGCAATAAGTGCAGGTGCGTCTAGGTCTGAACCTGCACCGTGAGCAAGGAGCACCGCACGATCGACTTGATCATTCGCGCGCTTCGGGGCGGCGAATCTATTTGTGTATTTGAGAGATGTGAATCTCGTCATTGCGACAGCCACTTCTCGAGGAACGCGACACTGCGATCGAAATCATCTCGAATAGTCTCGGGCCTCGACCAACCGTGCCCCTCGCCTGCGTATTCGTGCGACTCGATCTCTGCCCCACCCGCGCGCGCCGCCGCAACGAAGTCTCGCATCTGTGCCACTGGCACCACTTCGTCTGCATCTCCGTGGAGCATCAGAGTTGGGACGCTCAAGCGATGCGCATGCGTGATCGGCGAGCGCTCAACATATAGATCGCGCGCCTCTGGCAACTCCCCCACGAGCCTCTGCGCATAGTGCTTCTCAAATCTGTAATCAGTCTCCGCAAGCGAGAAGAGATCAGTAACTCCGTAGACGCTGATGCAGGCCTTTACAAGGTCGGGGCGAAGCAGTGCGACGAGCAGAGCAAGCATTCCTCCTGCGCTCCCACCGGTGATGGCGATGCGAGGGGGGTTGAGATTTATGGAGTCAACATCGGCAGCGCTAGATACCGCTACTCGAGATACCGCCTCTATCCCTGCGATTACATCATCTAGATCCAACGCACCCCAACCGCCATCTAGCGCGCGCAGGTGAGCACGCCCGCTCCCGTAGGAACCGCGCGGATTTGGGCGCAGCACCCCCCAACCATGGGATAGAAGTGCTGCGACATTTGGGCTCCATCGAGCAGTAGCCGCACCTGTTGGCCCACCATGTAGATCGAATATCAAAGGAGGATTCTCAACCCCAGGCGGGAGATAGAGCAGGCCCGTTATCTCCAGATCGCCGCTCATCCAACTCAGCACCTTGGGCTCTACAAGGCAACCCTGAGCGAAGGTCTCCTTATCAAACCCGATTGGGTCTCCATCTGCGATCTCAACGCGCTCGCCAAATTCAATGCCACGACTGCTTGCCCCAGCACTATGTGGATAGATCACAACCCGCGGCGGAGTGCGCGCCCCTGACCGAATCGCAGCGATGCCTTGCGGCCCCCACGAGACTCCGTGGTGCCAAGCCTTTGCGATCTCTACTACTTCTGGCTCTACTACTTCTGGCTCTCTAGATATATCGGAGCCAACCTCTGCGCTAACAAGTCGGCCAAACCCACCCTCGTTACGGCACCATGCAATGTGCTTGCTATCAGGGCTCCATGCGTAGCTACGTTGCCCTGCTCCCCATGGCGCCTCACCGGCCTCAAAGAGTTCGTGATTTAACAACACTGCGTTGGAGCCGTCTATATCGCCTACACATACTCGCAGCCAACCATCACTATCCGTCAGCCATGCGAGGCGGGTTCCGTCTGGAGAGAAACGGGGCTGACCTACCTGCGTATCGGGCCCGCCAGCGACTACGCGCTGATTGCTCACAACTCCATCGTGGAAATCGGCTACGACAATTCGCGATGAATCCCATGGCATCTCGGGGTTGCTCCACTCATGCCAAGCAAGCAGCTCGCCATCGGACGACCATGACGGGTCCCATGCGAAGTCGGCACTTGAAATCGCTAGTGGCTCCGCCGAGTGCTCGCGATTGTTTCGCGCATGAACCGCGGCACCTATCGAGACGACCACGATCTCCATAGCGTCACTACGTTCGCGAGTAACGGCTAGCCACTCGCCATCGCTAGATACCGATGGCGCTAAATATCGCGACGCGACGCCACCAAGCGCATCATCGATGAGCAGATGCTCGGGACCACTCTCCACACCGCTCTCGAGCTCTAGTAAAACCACGCGAGCATCAGAGGCAACAACTACAACACTGGCATCATCACGCCAAGCCCACGCTCCCCCATAGGTCGGCGGCGTCCTGCGCACCCGTGTGCCGAGACTCTGCGGGGCGTCGATGAGCAGATCTGGGGCCGAATTTAGAAAAAAGAATCTCGTCGCGCCCAGAGACTCCTCGAGCCACCCGAGGCGCGATCCGCTTGGGCTCCATCGGGGCTCTGAGACCGCGCGAAAATCCAACACCTGAGCGGGTTTTAGGTTCCCTGCCTCGGCCGAGGAGTCATGCTTAGGGTCAGGATTCACAGCCCTGAGGGTACCCGGATAAGGCTGCTCTCCACCCCACAAGGTCACTAAAACAAGGTTCTCGCTGGCCGGGGTTTGCCACGTAGGCCCAATCCCCGGGAGAATCAACTACTCATGCCTTCCAAAGATGCCTCTCAGAGCACGCCTAATACCCCCGTCGAGCCGATTACGCGCGACCGGTCTAGCAATCGGACCAGCGATAGCTCTAATGGTCGACCGCTTCGCATCGCTTGGCTTATCTATCGCGGTAACCCACACTGCGGCGGCCAGGGCGTCTACTCCCGCTACGTCGCACGCGAGATCGCGGCCATGGGGCACCACATTGAGGTCATCTCTGGAGAGCCGTACCCCGAGCTTGATGATCCATCGCAGTTAGTAAAAATGCCAGGGCTTGATCTTTATCGCGCGAGCAATCCATTTCGAGTGCCGTGGCCATGGGAGTTTCGCGACCGTGTAGACCTCGCGGAGTTTGCAATTATGTGTGGTGCCGGATTCCCGGAGCCTTGGGCATTCAGCATGAGAGCACGCAAATATCTTGAGACCCGCCGCGGCGACTTTGATCTAATCCACGACAACCAGTGCTTCGGCACCGGGCTCCTCGGGATGATGAACGACGGATGGCCCGTAGTTGCAACCCTGCACCACCCCATCACTGTTGATCGCGACCTCGAGCTCGAGCATGCCTCTGGCAGGTGGCGACGCTTCAACCTTCGTCGCTGGTACGCATTCCTTGGCATGCAGATGAAGGTTGCACGCGAGATGCCTCGACTTGTCACCGTCTCTGAGTCATCCAAGCGTGACATCATCGCTCAAATGGGCGTGAAGGAAGATCGCCTGCATATCGTTCCGGTTGGGGTAGATCAAGACTCCTTCAAGCCGATGCCTGAGGTAAAACGCGTTAAGGGTCGCATCATGACCACAGCTAGTGCGGATGTACCCATGAAGGGCCTAACACCTTTACTTGAAGGCTTAGCGAAGCTCCGCACCGAGAACCCAGATGCCCATTTGGTCATCATTGGTCGCACAAAAGAGAAGAGCGCGACCCCTGCACTCATCGAGCGCCTTGGTCTCTCTGGTGTAGTTGAGTTTGTATCCGGCGTTGCCCAGGAGCGAATTGTTGAGTTGTACGCAGAGGCAGAGGTCGCAGTTGTCCCCTCGCTCTATGAAGGCTTCTCGCTACCCGCTATTGAGGCTATGGCCTGTGGCGTTCCACTAGTTGCAACTACCGGTGGCGCACTCCCCGAGGTTGTAGGCCCTGACGGCATTGCTGCTCTCACAGTTGAGCCGGGGAACGCA
>CALQAT020000167.1:0-3964 GCA_943328625.2 Bordetella parapertussis
CCCTCAAGCGCAGCAACACGCTGCTCGAAGGCGTCTTGAGTTGGGTTCATGATGCGGGTGTAGATATTCCCCAGCTCGCCGAGCCCGAAGAGGGCAGCAGCATGATCTGTATCGCGAAATACGTAGGCGGTTGTCTGGTAGATCGGAACGGCGCGAGCACCCGTGGTTGGATCCGGTGCGGTACCTGCGTGAATCTGTCGAGTCTCAAATCCCCAGTCGGCCATTGTGTTCTCCTATTTCGTTTGTTTGGTTTGGTAAGCGGTTTCTTAGAGTCGATCTTGCCCTCAAAGGGTCCAATAACCGTACGGGGCAATTCCCGACCCGTCAAGTCGGATTTAGCCCCTCGCGCCGAATATCGTCCCAGACAACCAAAACTGCTTCCCGAGGCCTACGGTCAGGCCATCTCGGGGAATAGCGGCGAGAGCGGAGGGTTTGCGGTAAATGACAAATCACAACTCGGTGAGTCAGCATGATTTTGCTGGCCTCCCTTTCGTGGACGATGACTCGACTCTTGCTCGCCATATTGCGGATCTAAGTGTCCCGACTCTGATGCTCTCGATGGTCCACATGACCGGCGACATCTCAGTGCTCGACGGCTTGCCGCTCCCTGCTGGGATTTATCTCAATGAAGTGCAGGGCTTCATGAGTGATGAGGATCAGCAGATAGTGCGTGACCGTGCTCTAACGGTGATTAGCAACTACCGCGATGGAGGCTGTGTACTCCCAGGTTCGTTGAGTGCAGATTTGATACATGAAATGATGAACCTGCTTGTCGTACAAGAGGTGCCAGATGAGTATGTGCCTCTTCTTCTCGAAGAGTTAGGCCTAGATGCGCCGGATTCTCGTGAGGTCGCACTTGAGGGAATAAGTGCAGATAAGCGGAGTGCTTTCAATGTTGTTGTCATAGGCGCTGGGATGTCTGGAATCCTTGCAGCACAGCGTTTAGAGCACGCTGGATTCTCCTACACGGTGATCGAGAAGAACGCTGGAGTCGGTGGCACATGGTATGAGAACCGGTACCCCGGGGCGCGCGTTGATGTAGGGAACCATTTCTATTGTTACTCCTTTGCTCCGCGCGATGATTGGAGTGAATTTTTTGCTCGTCAACCTGAGTTGCAGAGTTATTTTGAAGACTGTGCCCATGAGTTTGAGATCTATAGGAATATTCGTTTTGAGACCGAGGTAGTTAGCGCAGCGTGGTCAGAGACTGATGCGCAGTGGCGCGTGCTTATTCGCAAGGTTGATGGCACAACGGAGAGCATTTATGCGCAGAGCGTTATCAGCGCAGTCGGGCAACTCAATCGACCCATACTCCCCGAGATTGAGGGGCGAGAATCCTTCACAGGCCTCGCGATGCACTCAGCTGCATGGATAGATGGAGCAGACCTAGCCGGCAAGCGTGTCGCTGTAATTGGAACAGGCGCCAGCGCGTTTCAGATTGTGCCAACGATTGCACCAGAGGTCGAGTCCCTCGGTGTTTTTCAGCGCTCTGCTCCTTGGATGTTCCCCAACCCGCATTATCACGATGCTGTAGGTGAGGGCGTTGCATGGGCGATGCGTCATCTTCCCTATTACGGACGCTGGTATCGATTGTTAATTTTCTGGCCTGCCTGCGACGGTGGACTGCCTGCAATGAAGGTAGACCCTGAGTGGCCGCATCAAGATCGTGCGGTTAGTGCAATCAACGATGCTGCTCGTGACTTCTTTACTCAATGGATGGTTGAACAGGTTGGGGCTGACGCCGAACTCGCCGAGAAGATTGTTCCCGACTATGTCTGCCTCGGTAAGAGAACGCTGCAGGACAACGGAAGTTGGCTAGGCGCGCTCACTCGCCCCAATGTTGATCTGATTACCAATCCGATCGATCGAATTGTGCCGGATGGGGTTGTCACTGTTGATGGCACACTCCACGAGTTTGATGTGATTATCTACGCAACAGGGTTTCACGCGAACCGTTACCTATGGCCAATGGAGATCATTGGGCGTGATGGGGTTGTGCTCGGCGAGCAGTGGGGCGATGAGCCAACTGCATACCTCGGCATCACTATCCCTAATTTTCCCAACCTCTTCTGCGTCTATGGCCCCGGCACAAACCTTGCCCATGGCGGAAGCCTCTTCTTCCACTCAGAGTGTCAGGTGCGCTACATCATGGAGTGCCTTGAGATGCTCCTGGAATCCGAGAAGAGTTCTATCGAATGCACTGCTTTGGCCCACGATGAATACAACGAGCGCTTACAGGCCGAACTCGAGACGATGATTTGGTCGCACCCTTCGATTCGCAACAGTTGGTATCGAAACGACTCCGGGAGTATCTACATACTCTCGCCCTGGCGACTCGTCGATTACTGGAGTTGGACGCGTAAGCCCGATGCAGATGCATTTCTTCTCTCGTAGTTGAAGCGCTCGCGTATTACAGTGAAAGTTATGGCAGAGGCTGCGAACGAATCAGCAAGTCGTTCCTCGGTCGCCCATGCGAGTAGAGAGCCGCGAGAGGAAACGGGGCTGTTGTTTCCTCGGCGGAGAGATGCACTTCTTGGCGGCGCTGCAATCTTTGCCGGTGCCTTGCTCGTGGGTGCAGTAGATACGAAAGGTGGCAGAACCCTCTGTCCGTTTCGTTTAGCCACCGGCCTTGACTGCCCATTATGCGGAGGCACCCGTGCGACTCATTCATTCTTGAACGCGGAGATAGGGCGCGCGTTTGATCACAATGTTCTTGTTGCATTTTTAGTGCCGGTGGCCTTGCTAATTGGAGTGTTGTTACTTTGGCGCGGGATTACAGGTCGAGGTTGGCGTCTCCCGATGCCAAGCCGTGGCGTGTGGATTGCGCTTGGCATCATCGCGGTTGCCTTCTGGGTGCTGCGCAATCTCCCAATGTTTTCATGGCTTGGGAGTTCTTGAGTTAGGAGGGCCTCGCAGTCGGAGGGCCCGCGAGAAGGGCGGCCCCTAGAGGCCGCCCCAACTCAAATTCAATGTCACTAGTTAATTAGCAGTTACGAAATATTTGCAACCGGCTGGCCGTTGAGTGTGCGGTATGCATAAGCAATCGCTACCGAGGTCATCGGGTAGGTAAATAGCAATCCGATAAGGCAGAGCAGGGCGCCAACAACATTGATCAAGATTAGAAGAACCATGAGACCAAGGACTGCTCCAAAGTTGCCCTTGACGATCTCGAATGATCGCTTTATTGCGCCTACTGCGTCACCATCGCGGGAGTCAATGACTGCATACCCAGCAAAGGCGAAGAGCACAGCCGCTATGAGCCCGGGAATAATGCAGATTAGGAGCCCAATGCCGATCGCGAGACCAACCAAGATGGCCTGCACGATGTAAGGCCCAAGTTGATCAGTCTCCGTAAGTTGACTCAACTCAGGTGTTCCGCCATCGGTTACTCGAAGCGCTGCACGGATTAATCCCATTGCGAGGATGAGGCTGATTATCGAGGTTGCTATCGAGAACAAAAAGGCAATTGCTCCTGTTCCGCGACCAAAGATAAATTGCATGAGCACTTGGACCACAAGGATGACGAGAGTCATGAGTACAAGCGGCCCGATGTTCTTCATCGTGGCACTCCACGCGTAAGAGATCGCTGCGCCTGGGGAGAATGCACCCCCAGACGACATTGCTCCGGGCGGTGGAGGCGGTGGAGGAGGGTCGAAGCCTGGAGGCGGTGGGGGCGGTGGAATCTGCGACATGGTTATCTCCTGAAGCCCAGCGGGTGCCGGTCGATGGAGAGCCTAGGGACTACGTGGCCAAAGCGCGCGGACTAGCAACCTCGCCTCGTGTCGTTTTAGAGAGTGCGGATTATGGCGGCGTCGCCCTGACGTCTCTATGGCAGGTCGTCGCCGCGTGTTTGTTTAGAGGGTGCGAATTATGGCGGCGTCGCCCTGACGTCAATATGGCAGGTCGTCGCCGCGTGTTTGTTTAGAGGGTGCGAATTATGGCGGCGTCGCCCTGACCGCCACCA
>CALQAT020000168.1:0-3951 GCA_943328625.2 Bordetella parapertussis
GATCAAGAGATACTCGCATCATGCGGGGACTCGCCCGCTCATGCGGTCCTAGATGCGTATGTTGCAGGGATCCGATCATCGCAGCTTGTTACTGCAGGTGCTGCGGGGCCCTCGGATCTCGCTATAGCCGTATTGCCTAACTCGAGTGTCGTCCTACTTCTCGGGCGCGATGGGCACACCTTCCGCCAGCGAGAGCGGCTGCAGTTATTAGCTCTTGCTCGCATCGCAGCGAGCATGGTGCCACTGCTTCGATAATTTGTCTGCAGAGCGGCGGTGCCATTTCTGTAGAAATGGAGTCATAACGGTACCCTCATTGCCATGACAACAGGCGTAGTTGTATTCACAAGAGACCTAAGGGTTCATGACCACCCTGCACTCGCTGCCGCTATTCGAGAGCACAAGAGCATTGTTCCAGTCTTTGTATTTGATGACGCGGTAGCGCGCGCTGATTTTCGCCCTGCCAACAGAACCGCTTTCATGCTTGAGTCGCTCGCCGACCTCGATTCTTCGCTGCAGAGTCGGGGGGCAACACTCATATATCGCCAGGGCAACTGGGCAGAGGAAGTATTAGCGCTTGCAGAGGAGGTAAGTGCATCTGCTATTCACCTCTCAGAGGATGTAAGCGGATTCTCAACACGCAGAATTGCTCAACTAACAGAGCGCGCTAGGGGCTCAGAGATCCGAGTGCAGGCTCATCCCGGTGTAATGGTCATCTCGCCTGGGGATGTTCTCCCCACAGGCGGAGATCACTTCAAAGTTTTCACGCCTTACTATCGAAAATGGCTCGCTCTTCCTTGGCGAACTCCAATAGCGGCGCCCAAGGAAATACTCTCCGTTCAGGGCCTTGATTCGCTAAGCATGCCAGGAATTGAGGAACTCTCTACTGGCCCGCTATCACCAAATCGCGTGAATGGCGGCGAGGGTATTGCTCGGCGATTGTTCGCAAGCTGGAGAGAGACCCACCTGCACGAATACGAAGCAATACACAACGATCTGCCGGGTAACTCGACCTCACATCTAGCGCCTTACATACATTTTGGCTGCCTCTCCCCTCTCGAGCTTGCTGCGTCATCATTGGGGCGCGATGGAGCAGAGCAATGGGTTCGACAACTCTGCTGGCGAGACTTCTACCACCAGGTTCTCGCTGCGCGTCCAGATGCATCGTGGGCTGACTTTAAGCATCGCGGTGATCACTGGATCGACGACCCCGCTGCACTCCAAGCTTGGAAGGAAGGGCGCACAGGGTTCCCTGTTGTTGATGCCGGTATGCGCCAACTCTTAGACGAAGGATTCATGCATAACCGCACTCGCATGATTGTCGCTTCGTTCTTAACCAAGGACCTAGGTATCGACTGGCGCCACGGAGCGCGCCACTTCCTCGAGTGGCTGACCGATGGAGACATTGCAAACAACAACCTCAACTGGCAATGGACAGCAGGCACCGGTACCGATACAAACCCGAATCGCATATTTAACCCCACGGTTCAGGGGCAGCGCTTCGATCCAAAGGGAGAGTACGTAAGGCGTTACGTGAATGAGTTAGTGAGCATCCCGGATGGTTCGCTACATACTCTCGGACCGTTGGAGCGTGCTGCACTCGGGTACCCCGACCCGATAGTGGACCACCACGAAGCGATAGCCGAGTATCGATTACGCAGAGCCTAAAGACTCTTAGATATTTAGAGGCTTGAATCTCTCTGCATTAGTAGCGGGGATGAGCGCGCGTCGCCTCAAACTTCGCCCTATCCTCTAGCGATGGTTGAGATTCGCGAGGCGCAATCCAATGAGATTAAGTCCGTCGCCGGGACGATGGCGCGCGCATTTGACGACTCACCTGTGACTCAGTGGATTATTCCCAGCGATCGACTTCGCCCGATCGCTCTTCGCGCTTTTTTTGGAGCGGCTGCACATGACGCTCACCGACATGGCAAGGTCTGGGTCGCGATCGAGGCAAGCGCAGTAATCGGAGGCTCCGTCTGGTTACCACCCCGGCTCTATCCACCTACCCCTAAGAGAGAGCGGGCAACGCTTTTCCCAATCATTCGTCTCGCACCTATCGCACCGTTTGCGCTGATACGCGCTCTCAAGTATCAAAATGGTGTTGCGCGCAGGCACTTAAAGGACGAGCACTGGTATTTAGGAACCCTAGGGGTTGAGCCGCAGCATCAAGGCCGCGGCATCGGAGGTTTGCTTATACAACCCGGCATTACAAGTGCTGAGAGCGAGGGCGTGCCCTGCTATTTAGAGACCGAGAAGATACGCAACCTGCCCTTCTACGGACGCTACGGGTTCAAGGTCACCGAGGAGTTCATCCCAACCCCAGACGGCCCACCTATCTGGGCGATGACACGAAACGCCTAAGGCGTTATTAGCTAAACCTCAAAACTCGAGGATACAAATGTCTCGAGTTGACGCAGGTTGCGGCACTCGAATACTCCGTCACAGTAAATGCCGTAATCACCGACTACAGAGTCTCCGGTATTCCAATACCCGCGCGGCTCGGGGTTTAACCAGAACAACTTTCTAGATCGCTCACGAATCTCCTTGAGGACCGTTGCTTGAGTGGCATGGTAATTATTACGAGCATCACCGAGAATTATCACCGTTGTCTTCTTAGTGATTTCACTCATGTGGCGCTGACCAAATATCTCGAATGCGTGTCCATAATCGGAGTGGCCGTCTACCCAGATCACATCGGCCTCGCTATTGACTCTCTGAACCGCCTCGGTAATCTCATCTGACTCCTCGAAGAAGCGCGTTACTTCGTCGATGCCATCGATAAATACCCAGGAGCGCACCTTCGAGAACTGCCCCGCCATGGCGTATACAAACTGGAGCGTAAAGCGAGCAAAGGACGCTACAGATCCCGATATATCTGCAATAACCATGATCTCGGGCTTGGATGGCCTCGGGTTACGGAACTTAGGCTCAAGCGGCACGCCTCCGTAAGAGAGGGAGTGGCGAACTGTCCTACGAAAATCAAGTTGGCCTCGGCGACGACGTTTGCGCCTTTGAGCAAGGCGTGCTGCGAGCGCACGCGTTAGAGGCTCAATCGCACGCTGTAGTTGAAGCATCTCTTCTCGAGATGCATGCATGAACTCGACATCCTCTGGGAGAGGCTTGCGAAGAGTGCGCGCCATCGCCTCAACACCGCGATCCGCAATTAGGCGCCTGCGGATCTCCTCCTCAACCATCTCTTTAAATTTCTTGATCTTCATCTTGTGGTCATCCGAGGCGAGGCGCTCGGCAAGAGCATCATCGGGCACATCGCGCGCCTCACGCGATGTAGACATCATCTTCTCTGCGACACCATCAAGATCAAGTTGACGCAGCGTGCGATAGAGATAGTAAGTACCCCCAACCGGCCTGCCCGGCTCCATACCCGCGAAACGCGATACCGCCATCGCAGCAATATTGCGCAGCATCTCGTCATCAGACTTCATGAGGGCCTGCATCAACATCTTGGCGAGGTCCTCGTTGCTAACGCCCTCGCCACCGCCGCCTCCGCCAGGCTGCTTACCGGCTCCCCCGCCCTCGGGCGATTCGCGGTCGTCGTTTGAAGACTCAGAGCCTTCTTCTCCATCTACGCCAGGGCTCCAGCGCGCGAAGTAGACCTCAAAAACAGTATCGAATGCAGGCCAATGCTGGTGATGCTTCACGAGAGTTGCAGCGAGCACTGCCTTGAACGACTCGCGATCCTCCATTGAGATGTACTCGACAGCGCGCATCGCATCGAGGTTCTCGGTCATTGAGACTGGGAGCCCGGCTGCGCGCAATTCATGCACGAAGCCCTGAAGCACATCGAGCAGGTTCCCGGTAGTGACAACTCCGGGCGGCATCTCAAAGTTGTTGCGGTTCATCGAATCGAATACCTTCGCTGAGTTGAAGACCACCTCAAGAGCGCTTCGGGCCAATCGGCAGCGGGCTGTCGACCCCAATCTCTTTTCGAGC
>CALQAT020000169.1:0-3944 GCA_943328625.2 Bordetella parapertussis
AAGTGATTTCGAGTCCGCACCCTTCGCAGGGTGCCTTTAGAAGGGAATTCGTGTGACTAAGACGCTCTCAGGGGATGACTCTTATCGCTTGCTTATCGGTGATGAATGGCAATTGGGTGGGGATGGCACGTACCCAATCGTCAATCCTGCAACGGAGGAGATTGTTGGCGAGGCCCCTGAAGGTTCGGTAGATCAGGCACTAGCCGCCGCCGCATCGGCGAGAGCCGCGTTTGATTCATGGTCGCAGACAACCCCCAAGGAGCGCGCTTCACTTCTACAGGCGGCTGCTGACGCGCTTCGCAGCCGCGTTAAAGAGTTTGTTCCGCTAGTGATCTCGGAGACTGGGTGCACCGCAACGGTGGGGCGCACGATGCAGGTGCCTCAGGCTGCGACGCGTTTCGAGCGTTACGCGCAGGGCGCACTCGAGCCGAGCGTGATTCCACTACCTCCGCAGGAGATGCCCTCAACCGCTCTTGCACCTGGTGGGATTATCGGAGCACTGGCACGACGCGCTCCGGTTGGCGTAGTTGCATGCATTACTTCGTACAACTTCCCGATTGTAAATATGGTTGGGAAGATCGCACCGGCGCTCGCTATGGGCAACACAGTTGTGGTGCGCCCGGCTGGCCAAGACCCGCTCGCGGTTATTGAGCTCGTAAAACTCCTCAACGACGTAGGTTTCCCTGCCGGAGTAGTAAATGTCGTGACAGGTTCAACACCTGCGACCGGTGAGGCACTAATCGCATCGCCAGATGTAGATATGGTCTCGTTTACTGGGAGCACCGGCGTTGGGATGCGTATTGGGGAGGTTGCTGGGCGCACAATGAAGCGTCAGCTTCTTGAGCTCGGCGGTAAGGGCGGAGCACTAGTGCTCGATGACGCCGATCCTAAAACTGCCATTGGAATGATCTCATCTGTCTGGGCTTTCCACTCCGGACAGATATGCACTGCACCAACGCGCGCGATTGTGCACCGCTCTATTTACGAGCAGGTTGTAGAGGGGCTAACCGCAGCAGCTGGGCGCCTAACAGTCGGTGACCCGCTAGAGAAGACAACTGTTGTTGGGCCAGTCATCACTGAGGCGCACAGGGCGCGAATTGAGTCCTACATACAGGCTGGGCGCGACGAGGGCGGCGAGATTGTTGCTGGTGGAGGTCGCCCTGAGCATATGGAGAAGGGCTGGTACGTGGAGCCAACATTGATCGCAGGATGTCGCCCTGATATGCGTGTAGTCAAAGAGGAGATCTTTGGTCCCGTAATTGTTGTTGTGCCCTTTGATGATGAAGACGAAGGCATAGCGATTGCCAATGGCACAGAGTTTGGCCTCTACGACTATGTATTCTCAAAAGACTCCGCTCGCGCGATGCGCGTTAGCCGTCGAATGCGTGCCGGAAACATCGGCATCAATACGGTTCAGCGCAACCATGAGACCCCGTTCGGTGGAACGAAGTACTCAGGCGTTGGGCGTGACGGTGGTTCCTTCGGTCTGCACGCGTATACAGACCTGCAGTCTGTTGTATGGCCTGGGTGATCTAGATGAGCCACAAGACTGTCTCCGTTATCCCAGCCGGCCAACTTGCGTACGGAATGCAGTTACCTACTGTTGCATTGAGCAATGTTGTAGCCGCGCCTTGGGAGAGGGAAGCAGGTACCGCGGAGCTATTGCTCGCCGCCCAGGCAGCAGATCGCTCGGGCTTCTTCTACGTCGCGGTCTGCGACCACATTGTGATTCCACGCGATAAAGCCGAGACGATGTCGACTACTTGGTTTCATCCTGTAGCGACCCTTGCATGGGTTGCCGGGCAGACAACGAATGTCAATCTCCTGACCAACGTGTACATACCTGCATATAGGCATCCCCTCGACACCGCCAAAGCATTTGCAACACTCGATGCGCTCTCCGGCGGTCGAGTAATCCTTGGGGTTGGTGCAGGCCATGTTGAGGGGGAGTTCGATGCGCTCGGACTCGACTTCTCTAATCGCGGCCCCGCCACTAATGAAGCAATTGATGCGATCGTAGAGGCTTGGCTCAATGAATTTGTTGGCGATGTAGGTGCAGCGCCGCGTCCAGCGCGCCAGCCTCGACCACCAATCTGGGTCGGTGGATCTAGTGCCCCCGCTATGAGGCGCGTCGCAGAGCGCGGAGATGGTTGGATTCCTCAGGGGACGCCTCGCAAGAAGATGCCGGAGTCGATTGCCTACATACTTGAGCATCGCGATCGTGTGCGCCCAGGAGAGGCGCTAGAGATAGGCGTAATCACAGAGGCGATCTATGTTGGTGAGACCGATCAGGATCTCCCTCGTTGGGTCTTAAAAGGCTCGCCAGATTCGATAGCGGAGTCTCTAAATGAGTACGGCGAGATGGGCGTATCGCATCTTCAGATTCGTTTCATGGCGCGCGATTGCGCTGAGCTTTGTGATCAGATGGAGAAGTTTGGTGCCGAGGTCGGCCCAAACCTAACTAGGTGAAGTAGGACAACATGACGCTCTTTACGATTCGACAAGATTTCCGTGCGCCTTCATTTGGACCTACATCTCAGGCCGAGATTTACTCCGAGGCAATGGCTCAGTATCGCTGGGCTGACGAGATTGGTTTTGATTTTGCAGTGATCTCTGAGCATCACGGCCTGGATGATGGCTGGATCCCTTCGCCAATTGTCGCTGCCGCAGCAGTTGCGGGTGCAACGAAGCGCATCCCGATCATGCTCTCTGCGGTAATTGTTCCTCTCCATGACCCGATTCGACTAGCCGAGCAGTTGAGTGTGCTTGATCACTTGAGTGAAGGTCGTGTCTGGACTGTCGCCGGGGCGGGTTACAGGGCAGTCGAGTTCGAGATGGCAGGCGTTGATATGAAGCGCAGAGGTGCGCTCTTGGAGTCGCACCTGCGCACGATGATTCAAGCTTGGACGGGTGAGCCTTTCGAGTATGAGGGTCGAACGGTTCGCGTTACGCCCAAACCCTTTAGCGATCCGCACCCTCGAGTTCTTGTTGGTGGAGGAGTGGAGGTAGCGGCGAGGCGTGCGGCGAGGCTTCACCTCCCAATGATGCCAATGAATACAGAGCCAAAACTCCAAGAGTGGTACCACGACGAAGCAAAGAAGGTTGGATACACGGGTGGCTTCGTGATGGTGCCTCAGGGGCCTACCTTCATTCACGTAACTAATGATCCTGAGAAGGCATGGGCTGAGATCGGCGAGTACCTGCTCTACGAGACTCAGACATACGCTTCATTTCAAACTCCAGGCCAGTGGTCAACGCCCAAAGTTGATGCGAGCAACGTCGAGGACTTAAAGAAAAGTGTTCAGATTGTTGTCGGTACTCCAGAGCAGGTTATTGAGGCAGCGCGATCGATTCCACAATTTGGGGCTATGACCTTCAACCCCCTTGCAGGCGGATTGCCGCCGAAGCTGGCGTGGGAGAGTCTCGAGCTTTTTGCAGCAGAGGTATTGCCGAAGCTACGCGTTGATGGGTAGAGCAAGTCAGCTTCGAGCCGACACACTTCTAATACCGTCGTTTAGCTAATGAACGAAGCGTCGCTGCCCCCTGAACTCGCAGTACCTGCGGCATCTCGGCTCAGCCCTGATCGCCCTAATTACGCGCTCATCTGTGCCGCACACTCTGCAGCGCTCGAGCATGGCGAGAGCGGCTATATGGACCCGGTCTCAGGTCTGTTTGTGATGACAGCGCAGTACCTCTGGTCTCAAGGTTCTTGCTGTGAGAAAGGCTGCAGGCACTGCCCGCATATTGAGAGGTAGCAATTCGCGCCGATGCGGCCTCTGGGGATGTGCTGCGTGCAGTTAGATCGAGATCAACAACGCCGCTAGAGCAATAGCCATGCTCCCGATGGTCACTGCGGTGAGCAGGTGCATCTCGGCGGTGTGTCGACCGGTTGCGGTGCTTCGAGAGAGCCGATGTGCCCCACGAAGCCCAAAAGCCCAGGTGAG
>CALQAT020000170.1:0-3919 GCA_943328625.2 Bordetella parapertussis
AGACACCATCGACGACAGCGACACGCGCCGGAGATGGTTGGGTTATCAACGGAGTTAAGACTGCTGTTAGTGCTGCAGGGTTAGCTACCGAGATCTTGATTCCAGTCACAACACCCGAGGGCATCGGCATCTTCATACTCGACACCAAGGCACAAGGCGTAACCATTGCTCGTCAAGAGATGATGACGCATGCTCGATTCGAGATCACTCTTGAGAATGTCAAGGTCGATGGCTCTGCTCTGCTTGGTGGGATTCTTGATGATGGTTCAGCGCTTCGCTTGATCCTCGATCACGTCACGACTGCTGTTTGTGCCATCAGCGCAGGATGTGCACAAGAGGCGATTCGCATCGCAGCCGAGCACGTCACGAATCGCTTCCAGTTTGATCGCCCACTTGCAACATTCCAAGCGGTAGGTCAGCGTATGGCGGATTCATTTATCGATACTCAAGCAATGAACCTCACGATGCTCTCTGCCGCATCGCATCTCTCACTAGGTGAGCCTGCGCGCGAGCAAGTCGCCTCAGCAAAATACTGGGCAGCTGAGGGTGGCAGCCGGGTCGGGTTTGCGGTCCTCCACGTTCACGGCGGAATCTCAATTGACCTTGATTACCCGATCCACCGTTACTTCTTGTGGATGAAGATGAATGAGTTTACGCTCGGTGCTGCAACACCGACACTTCTTCGCCTCGGGCGAATGATCGCTGCGTCCTGATCTGATTCTTCAAGACTCGACTCAAGCGTCTGTTATGCGAATCGTTATGTCGCTTTCTGGGGGGAAGAATGCCTGAGAATCCAGAGGCTTGGTGGAGCGAGGGAGTCCTCTATCAGATCTATCCGCGCTCATATGCAGACTCCAATGGCGATGGGGTTGGTGACCTTCCGGGGATCACGCAGCATTTAGATCACCTCGCTTGGTTAGGCGTTAAAGGTATTTGGCTAGACCCAATTACGGTCTCGCCAAATGCAGATTGGGGATACGACGTCTCAGACTTCTGCGATGTTGACCCAGATCTCGGCACACTCGCCGATCTCGACACGCTGATTAGCGAAGCCACAAAACGCGATTTACGAGTCATTCTTGATTTGGTACCAAACCATACGAGCATCGAGCACCCATGGTTTATTGAGGCGCGTTCGTCGATTGATAACCCAAAACGGGATTGGTATGTATGGGCAGACCCCGCCGAGGATGGTGGGCCCCCCAATAATTGGGCCTCAAGTTTTGGTGGCCCTGCATGGACCCTTGATGAAAGAACTGGGCAGTATTTCTTACACAACTTCCTGAGCGAGCAGCCCGACCTCAACTGGTGGAACCCAGAGGTGCGCGATGAGTTTGATCGCATCCTTCGCTTTTGGTTCGACCGCGGTGTAGCGGGTTTTCGTATCGACGTAGTCCACATGGTTATTAAGGATGCACAACTGCGTGACAATCCCCCTGTTGAGGATGGCGACCACTGGTTCATCAAGATGCGCGGGCAGCGCCAGTTCTATAACTCATGTCGCCCCGAGGTGCACGATGTAATCAAGCGTTGGCGCAATATTGCAGATTCGTATACTCCTAAGCGCGTGTTAATCGGCGAGACGCATGTCTTTGATACAGAGATGCTCGCCTCTTTTTATGGTGATGACGATGAATTGAATCTCGGGTTCAACTTCCTCATGATCCACGCACCACTCTCAGCCGAGGCTCTGGGCAAGATCATTGAAGATACTGATGCAGCGATACCGCCAGGTAGCGCGCCGGTATGGACTGGTGGCAACCACGACAACTATCGCTTCCCGTCTCGTTGGGCTGAGGGTGACACAGATCGCGCACGCTCTGCGCTGGTGATGCTCTTGACACTCCGCGGATGCGTATTCCTCTACTACGGCGATGAGATTGGAATGCCCGATACAGAGGTTGCTCTCGAGCAGATACTTGATCCGGTTGGGATCCGTATGTATCCAGTCTTCGGTCGCGACCCTGAGCGCACACCTATGCAGTGGAGCGCAGATCCTGGCTTTGGTTTTACTGATCCGGGTGTCGAACCGTGGCTCCCATTCGGGGATGCGGCCTCATTCAATGTTGCGGATCAGGTCGGTGACGCTGATTCATTCCTTACCCTCACTCGCGATCTAATTGCATTGCGAGATGCGGAGAGTGATCTGCGCAGCGGTGCATTCACGCGCATCGCAGCGCCAGAGGGGATCCTCGCCTACACGCGCGGTGACGGTTTCTTGATCGCTGCTTCACTCGATGAAGGTGCAGGAGGAGTCATAAGTGGCGTGAACGGCGAAGTCGCCGCCTCTGCTCGCCGCTTTAGAGACGGCGAACAGATCGACGGCGACCTCAAATTGGAGCCGGGTGATGCGTTAATTGTTCGACTCGCACTCTCCCGACAGCCGCTTTAAGCGCAGGACTCTTGATGTGGCTACGCTCAGAGTTATGAGCGCAGAGAAAGTAAGTGTCACCCGTGTAATTTCGGCAACACCTGAGGCCCTATTCGCGGTAGTCGCGGATCCCGCACGACATGCTGATATCGACGGATCTGGGACACTGAAGGGGAGCAGTGGTGAGTCCGGTACTCGCCTCTCCCTAGGCGCCAAGTTTGGGATGTCTATGCGCCATGGTCTTCCCTACAAGATGGTCAATGAGGTAGTGGAGTTTGAGGATGACCGCCTAATCGCATGGAAGCCGAGTCTTGACGGCCCTGCTTTTATCGGGAGGTTGACCGGCTCTGTTATCTGGCGATATTCGTTCGAACCTGTAGAGGGCGGAACCAAGGTCACCGAGACCTGGGACCCCACGGAGAGCAAGATGTCTTGGATGCTGGGATTGCTTGGGGAGCAGAAATCAGCCCAGGCGAATATGGAGAAGACCCTCGAGCGCCTAGAGCAAAATATCCCCAACCCGGGCTCGAAATAACCCCAACTTGGGGTGATTAGTGTCGCTATAGCGACACTAAATGCCCGAAGTTCAGAGGCTTTTGGGGCCTCGGGTAGCCTGACCCCCTTAGGGGGATTCGTGCGACAGGTATACGCATGCAGGCTTGACATGGCTTTTGTCTCAAAGGCGCGCACGGATGTCGATTTTTTGAACGCGAAAGCGGCGGCACGGCAGGCTGTTGAGCAATCTGCAAGCCATGCAGACTGGGCCGATGATGATCGCACCGAGTGGGAGCCTGCCCCTTACCACCGTGTAACTGCGAGGCGTTTGGTAGACGACCAGAGCGAGGATGCACTCGTCACGCTTATCTGGGAACGCCCGCATGCTGAACCAGATTTAGTGACTCGTACCGAGGTGCTCGTGGGGCGCGAAGGTACTCAAGGTTGGGTGGTGGTGCGTGAAGCGATTGGCTCCGTTGACCCAACCCTCACCCCTCCGGTTCTTACCCCAACCGTTCCACCAAATGTTGTTCAGAGTCTTATTGATCAGATCTCATTTGAGGATGCAAACCGTCGACTTACATCTAGCGCTGCAGTTGTCGGTGCCGATGGTGTCGCTGAGATTGATTACTTCGTTGGGAGCGGTAGACGGCTCCCTGTCGTAGTGCTCTCAGATGATGGCACGGGGCGAGTTACCAAGATTGCTAACGGTATTGCAGGTCGCCTTGTTGGCCTTGCGCACGTATTCGTTCTCGATGGCCCAGGCGCTACCGTCGCGTTCAATGAGGGGATTGGTGTAAATCACATTGTCCCTGCCGGCGGAGCGCGCCTCTTTTGGCCGCGCTTTAATGCCTCGCACTCAAAAGGCAATCGACATTGGGGCGCTCCTGAGGTGATGAATAACGCTGGCAGGGTAGAGCCAGCGTTTATTACAGAAGTAGTGCGAACAATCTTCGATGCTGGTGCGCTGCGTATCCCGGACCCGCCACTTGTAGAGCGCCTTGAGGCTGCGCGTATTCGTCAGCGTATTGCAGAGCGTCGTGCTGAGTTAGC
>CALQAT020000171.1:0-3913 GCA_943328625.2 Bordetella parapertussis
ACAGTTGAGATTCGCTCTACATGGCCAGCAAGAACATCCGGGCTCAGCACGATCTTCAGGGTATCGCGAAGTCTTGCGGGTAGCCTGAGACAATGGCTATTTACGCGCTAGGAAAGCACACCCCGAAGATCGACCCGAGTGCCTTCGTGCACCCCGATGCAACAGTTATCGGAGAAGTCACGATCGGTGCAGAGTCCTCCATTTGGCCAAGGGCTGTAATGCGGGGTGACTACGGAGAGATCGTGATCGGCGCCCGAACCAATATCCAGGATGGCTCTGTAATTCATGCCACTCGAGAGATGCCAACCATCATCGGGGACGACTGCGTGATTGGTCACCTTGTCCACATGGAGTGCTGCACCGTTGAGAGCGGCGCCCTAATCGGCTCTGGATCGATCGTGCTGCATCGAGCGCTTATTCGAAGTGGTGCGCTCGTGGCCGCCGCAGCGCTCGTTCCAAACGGCATGGAGGTGCCCTCGGGGGCAATGGCTCTTGGGGTACCAGCGACCCTGCGCCATAACGCCGTTAGGCCCGAGATGATCTCGCTAAACGCAGCCTCCTATGTTGCCAACGCCAAGTACCACGCCAGCGAGTTAAGGCGTATCGACTGACATCTCTGGTCGGCCTCTGCCATCCAGGAGGAGAGAACTCGCCCTATAGGGGAGAGACGCGCCTATTGTCTCGCCAGCGCAACATCAATAACTAGCAACATCAATAACTAGCAACATCAATAACTCACAACAGGTTCAGGAGCCGATATGCCAGAAGCAGTAATTGTCGCAGCCGCACGTACCCCTATCGGGCGTGCTTTTAAGGGTTCGTTTAAAGACGAGCGTGCTGACAACATGGCGGCATTTATTGTCGACACTGTTCTCAACAAGGTGCCTCAGCTCGACCGTCAGTCCATTGACGATCTCATTCTTGGATGCGGGCTCCCCGGTGGAGAGCAGGGCTTCAACATGGGGCGCGTTGTAGCGATCCTCGCCGGAATGCCTGCCGTTCCCGGGTGCACAATTACTCGCTACTGCTCATCTTCACTTCAGAGCATCAGAATGGCAGCGCACGCAGTACGCGCCGGTGAGGGAGACGCGTTCATTGCTGCAGGCGTTGAGGGTGTTAGTCGTTTTGCAGTTGGTGGATCATCTGACCACACCCCTGGAACTCAGAACCCGATTTTCCAAGATTCGGCACTCCGCACGCTTGCTCGCATGAATGGCGACCAAGGAACATGGACCCCACCACAGGGCCTTGCAGACGTCTACATCGCTATGGGTGAGACCGCCGAGAACGTCGCCGAGATTGAGAACGTCACTCGCGAGGAGATGGACGACTATGCGTTCCGTTCGCAGCAGCGCACAGGAGCAGCCATCGACCGAGGGTTCTACGAGCGTGAAATCACTCCGTACACGCTCGCCGATGGAACAGTCGTCTCGGCAGACGACTGCCCCCGCCCATCTACCGATCGCGAAAAGTTGGGTTCCCTCGCTCCTGTATTCCGCCCGACCGGCCGAGTCACTGCCGGAAACGCATGCCCACTCAACGACGGAGCAGCTGCAGTAATCGTTATGAGCGACACGAAGGCTAAGGCCCTTGGGATCAAGCCACTTGCGCGCATTGTTTCATCCGGAGTTAGTGGTCTTGACCCGGAGATCATGGGCCTAGGGCCGATCGCTGCTACCCAGCAGGCACTTGCTCGTGCAGGAATGACGATCAATGACATCGACCTTGTCGAGATCAACGAGGCATTCGCTGCACAGGTAATCGCCTCTGCTCGCGGTCTAGGCATTGACGAGAACCGCCTCAACGTAAATGGTGGTGCAATTGCTCTCGGTCACCCATTTGGTATGACCGGGGCCCGCATCATGGGGACACTCATCAACGGCCTCGAGGACTCCGACAAGACAATCGGACTTGAGACGATGTGTGTCGGCGGCGGCCAGGGTATGGCGATGATTATCGAGCGCCTCTCCTAACGACCACCGTGGGGCCTACCTGCCCCAATTAGTTCCTAATAAATTCTGGCCGCTTGGTGTCGTTTACTCGACACTTAGCGGCCAGAGTTTTCTAGGTGGCGATTAGGTGCTGCTTACTCTCCATATCGAAGGGAGCGGAATCACTATCTCGGTTGCGTCCTCTAGTAACAATGCGACGTGTTTCTTTGTGGATCGGATTAGAACTCCACTCGAAGCTTCCTCCGAACCGAGATGGTGAACTGTCATGAGCGTGTTGCGCCCGAGCCGAAGACGTTCGTCATTGCCGTAGCGGTAGATACCGTCCGGCCCTAGTACCGCCTCGGCCCCGATGTGCACCTTGTGCTCAGAGTACGCAGCTGCAAGTAATTCGCGCGCCGCCGGACCACTGAACTCGGCTGTGAGATCCATGAATACCCGCGTGAAGGTATATCCATGGTTTGGGAGATCGTGATCCGAATGCATTGTCCAGTGCGCGAGCTCATGGAGGATGACGTTCGCGGTGCGATATCGGCGGGGGAGCGTGATTGTGGGGTGCCCTGGATCCTCGCGGTAGAAGGCTTGGCGTGCCCCACGGCCATCTCGGAGGTGGGGGATCTTCTCAAGGCCGAGTGCAGGGAACCTGTTGAGCCACCAGAGCGTCCCTACGACGCTTTCGCAGAATTCCCCACACTGCTCGATTGTCTGGAGTGCACGGCCCTTCAGGGGCGTCTCAGCGCGGTAGACGCGTACTCTCTGAGCATCTCGAGGCTGAGGTTTGGCGGGGGCCGGCGTTCGGGGTGAGACAACCCCAACATCGGTGCGCGGGGAGGGCTCGGCACTCGGCTCTAGCAGCCCTAAGCGGGGCTTCCCTAGCCGCCATGCGCGAAGCGCTGCTAGACCGCGCGGGGGTTGTTCGCTTATTGCGTCTAGGTCTTCGGCTTGGTGACTCTCTCTCTCGACCATCAAAGCTCCTGTTCTTTCAGAATCCATCTAGATATCTATTTGAAGGTCGAGCGCGTGTACTCGACGATGGCTTGAATGTCAGCCTTAGAGAGAATCTCGGAGAACATTGGCATTCCGCCTCCGCCGTTCGAGACAAAAGCGATCTGTCCATCTTCTTCGGGGAAGGTTTGGGCCACACCTGCGAGCGATGGGCCAATTATGCCCTCGCCCTGGGACCCGTGACAGCGAGCGCAGTTAGCTGCGTATAGATCAGAGCCACTGGCAGAGGGGGTCTCGCCTCCGCCGCTACTGCAGGCGCTCAGGGCTACTCCAAGACTCACAGCCAAGATTGCTAGCGAAGTTAGGGGTCTCAGATACGGGGTTTCGGGGAGAGTCACAGGGTGCATCGTGACCGCTGCAGAGGCGAACTGCAAGGACCCCCCACTACGATGCTTCGCCATGCCCGATGCGAGATACCCACACAAGCCCTCAAGACGTGCCAGCGATGTAATTGGCTCGCTCTGGGAGCGCATCTGTCGCCTCGGAACCATAGGTACGGCGAGCCGGCGAGCCGCACGCTTCGGGCATTTCGGAGACGCAAGTGCGATCCTCTTTCCACTCATCGCGCTCTACGGTGAGAAATATATGCATCTCGGTGATCGGGTCATCATTGGGCCCCACTGCTCGATCTCCTGCGGCGTGGCGCCGGATCAAGAACTCGCGCACGATGTAGTTCTACGCATTGAGGATGGGGTGTTGATTGGGCGTGGCAGCGGGATCGTGGCGCATGAATCGATCACGATCGGCGAGAATGTTTTCACAGGGCACAACGTCTACATCACTGATGCGAATCATGGCTACGAGAGTCTCGATGCGGCCATCGGTCATCAATTTGCCCCACCGCGCCCCGTATCTATCGGTGCAGGCTCATGGCTAGGGCACGGGACGATTGTTCTTCCAGGTGCACACATCGGAGAGCACGTCGTAATCGGTGCAGGCTCCGTTGTTACCGGTGTAAT
>CALQAT020000172.1:0-3897 GCA_943328625.2 Bordetella parapertussis
CGAGCATCAAAGACGCGAGGAGGTGATCCAGTATGTATACGAACGCTACGGACGCGATCGCGCAGCACAGGTCGCAAATGTCATTACCTATAGATCGCGCTCTGCCTTACGAGATATGGCAAAGGCATGTGGACTCTCGCCAGGGCATGCGGATGCGCTTACCCGCCAATTAGATAGACGTAGATCAGGGGAGGATGCTTTTGCTGCTCTAGCGAGTGGTGAGGATGGAGCACCGGCACCGCCACTCGTCCTAGAGCTTGCTTCGGCTGTGCGTAATTTCCCCAGGCATCTTGGGATTCACTCCGGTGGAATGGTTATGGCAGATCGCCCGCTAATTGAGTGCTGCCCAGTGGAGTGGGGGCGCATGGAGGGGAGGTCTGTGCTTCAGTGGGATAAAGAAGACTGCGCCGCTGCAGGTTTAGTGAAGTTTGATCTTCTAGGGCTCGGCATGCTCACTGCCTTGCACATGGCTGTTGATTTGGTACGCGAGCATGAAGGGGTTGAGGTTG
Organism: Bordetella parapertussis; assembly: GCA_943328625.2. Taxonomy (GTDB): domain Bacteria; phylum Actinomycetota; class Acidimicrobiia; order IMCC26256; family IMCC26256; genus IMCC26256. Next base: position 510 of record CALQAT020000172.1, read on the forward strand.
ATCTTGCAACTATTCCCCAAGAGGACGAGGTCTACGACCTGCTCTGCGCTGCGGACACGATCGGGGTCTTTCAGGTAGAGAGTCGAGCGCAGATGGCCACCCTTCCGCGCCTGCAGCCGCGCACTTTCTACGATCTAGTGGTTGAGGTAGCACTCATTAGACCCGGGCCCATACAGGGAGGATCAGTGCACCCATACCTGCGCAGGCGTATGGGAGAAGAGCCTGTTACCTACCTCCATCCGTTGCTAGAGCCCTGCCTTGCGAAGACTCTAGGGGTCCCGTTATTCCAAGAGCAGTTGATGCAGATGGCTATAGACGTTGCTGGTTTTACGGCCGGCGAGGCAGACCAACTCCGTCAGGCGATGGGCTCCAAGCGCTCGAAGCAACGCATGGAGAGAATGCGCGAGCGACTTATGTCGGGGATGGCAGAGAGGGGTATAACCGGTGAGATTGCAGATGAGATTGCGAAGAAGTTAGAGGCCTTTGCAAACTTCGGCTTCCCTGAGAGTCACTCGGTGAGCTTCGCCTACATCGTCTACTCAAGTGCTTGGATCAAGTATCACCATCCAGCGGAGTTCGCGTGTGCGCTCCTTAATTCCCAGCCGATGGGTTTCTACTCTCCACATACCATCGTGCGCGATGCCCGTCGTCATGGAGTCGAGACCCTCGGCGTATGTATCAAAGCATCAAGGCGTGACTGCACTCTTGAGCCGCGTAGCGTTGAATCCGGTCCTCAAGGGTTCCCTATGCGCGGATGGCATGCAGACCCATCGGTACATGCTCTGCGCCTTGGTCTGCGATATGTGCGCGGGCTTCCATCGGCCTTACTTGATCGCATCGATGCTGAGCGCGAGCAGGGACCATTCGTAGATATTGAAGACTTTGCTCGTCGCACGGATGCCCCTGTAGATGCACTTGAGTCGCTCGCTACAGCGGGTGCGTTCTCCATATTTGGCCATGACCGCCGTGAGGCCCTCTGGTCGGCAGGTGCACTTAGATCGAGTCGCTCAGGTCTAAGCAGGTCCAAGCAGGCAGGTAAGGGAGCGGGTACGGGAGCAGGTAAAGGCGCGGTAGTTCGCTCCGATCGACTCCCCGGATTGGTCCCAGGCATGGAGGCGCCAACACTGCCGGGTATGGAGCCAGAAGAGGTAGTCGCCGCTGATCTATGGGCAACCGGGATCTCTCCAGATCATCACCCGACTGAGTTCTCTCGAGCAGGCCTAGTTAAGCGCGGTGTCGTTACTACCGGCTCGTTGCGCGATACGCCACACGGAACCGTGGTCGAGGTGGCTGGGCTTGTGACGCATCGTCAACAACCGGAGACCGCAGGTGGTGTGGTCTTTATCAACCTTGAGGATGAAGACGGGCTTCTAAATGTGATCTGTACTGCTGCAGTCTGGGCCCGCTACAAACGTGTTGCAAGCAGGTCTCCAGCTCTATGTGTACGAGGAGTTTTAGAGCGACGTCGTGGGGTAACCAATCTCTTGGCTCAACGCATTGAGGCGCTACCGATATCGATTACCGGAGCGCAGCGGTCTAGAGATTTTCGTTAGAAGAACTACTTACCTCTACTAAATGAGGTAGCCGCTAGCTGCCTCTGATCTCCTGTAGGTTTCTCATCTGTGACCGAGTCAGGCACCGCCGCGCAAGTACCACAGCCAAGTTCCCTGACCCCCGAGAGCGGGCTCACAGCTGCCGAGGTAGAGGAGCGACGTAATTCTGGCCTCTCTAACATCGCTACTGATCGGACTAGTCGCCCTGTAGTCGAGATCCTCAGGGCCAATATATTCACGCGTTTCAATGCGATTCTTGGGGTGATGTTTGCGATCGTCGTGGTTGTAGGCGAGTTCCGTGACGCGCTCTTCGGTTTGGTACTCGTGGCTAACGCTGCGATTGGAATCATTCAGGAACTCCGATCAAAGATCACGCTTGACAGGCTCTCAGTCTTGAATGCACCCTTCATTCGCGTTATGCGCAGCGGGGTCGAGATCGAGATCCCTGCAGCAGAGCTCGTATTAGATGACCTAATCGCCCTGAAGTCCGGAGATCAAGTCCCTGCGGATGGACTACTCCGCTCTGTTAAGGCCCTAGAGGTTGATGAGTCGCTTCTAACGGGTGAGGCAGACGCACTCGAAAAATCTGCGGGTGGCTATTTACTATCAGGTTCAATCGTCGTTGCAGGCTCAGGAGTTTTTCAGGCGACCGCAGTTGGGGAGTCGGCCTACGCACACAGGCTCGCGAATGAGGTTCGCAGATTCTCACTTGTTCACTCTGAGATCGTTGCTGGAGTAAACCGAATACTTAAGTTCGTCACCATTGGGCTATTCATCGTCGGCCCCCTGCTTTTCTGGAATCAGTTACGAAACCCAACGGGCGATGCTGACAGAGTTAAAGCCGCGCTGGTAGGTGCAGTCGCCGGCGTGGTCGGCATGGTCCCTGAGGGTCTTGTGCTTTTAACCAGCCTTGCATTTGGTATCGCTGCGGTGACGCTTGCGCGCAGAAAGGTTCTAGTTCAGGAACTGCCAGCGATCGAAATACTTGCCCGAGTAGATGTGGTCTGCATTGATAAGACTGGAACTCTCACCGAGGGCTCGGTAGCGCTCGAGCGTGTCGAGATTCTGCCAGGCGCATCTGAAGCGGCGGTCTTCTTGGCGCTGGCCGCTCTCGCAGCAGATGAGTCAGCAAACGCAACACTTCTCGCGGTACGTGAGGCATACCCAAATAATTCGGAGTGGGAACGCGAGTCCTCCGTGGCGTTCTCATCTGCGCGCAAGTGGAGTGCTACTTCATTCCGTGGGCAAGGTGCCTGGTGGTTAGGTGCCCCCGAGATGCTGCTCTCCGACGCAACGCACCCTGCGAGACGTCAGGCAGATGAGATTGCGTCTACTGGTTCGAGGGTACTCGCACTTCTCCATGCAGACTCGGGCGAGATCGGAGACTCTGTCTCCCAGAATGCATCTGCGGTAGCGCTAGTAATACTCGAAGAGCAGGTTCGCCCTGATGCAGCCGAGACCCTTGCATACTTCGCTGCCCAAGGGGTTGGCTTAAAGATCATCTCAGGAGACAATCCACTGACCGTCGCGGCGGTTGCAAGGAGAGTCGGGGTTGAGGTAGACGAGGCATACGACGCTAGAAATCTCCCGTCGTTAGAGAGCGAGATTGCTGAGGTTCTTGAACATAACTCGGTCTTCGGCAGAGTCTCTCCAGAGCAGAAGCAGGCGATGGTCAGCGCGTTGCAGTCCAAAGGGCACGTAGTCGCCATGACCGGCGACGGCGTAAATGATGCCTTGGCGCTCAAGCGTGCAGATATCGGAGTTGCGATGGGGTCGGGGGCCCCCGCAACGAGAGCCGTCGCAAAGCTTGTTCTTCTCGATGGGAGATTTGATCG
>CALQAT020000173.1:0-3869 GCA_943328625.2 Bordetella parapertussis
CGCCAACGACTCGCTCGGCTCACCGAGAGCGGAGTTGTGCAGGTAGTTGCAGTCACAGATCCACTCACCCTCGGCTTTCACCGCATGGCGATGATAGGGCTGAAGGTCGAGGGAGACCTACGGGTTGCGTCAGCGGCAATAGCAGAGATACCAGAGGTCTCTTATGTCGTGATCGTGAGTGGATCCTTCGATCTGCTTATGGAGCTCGTCTGCGAGGACGACGAGCACCTGCTCACAATTCTCAATGACAAAGTTCGAGCCATACCAGGAATTCGAAGCACCGAGACGTTTACATACCTAAAAATAGACAAACAAACCTACGCATGGGGAACAAGATGACAGAGCAAAAATACGACATTGATGATCTAAACGCTAAAGCACGCAGACACCTATGGATGCACTTCACTCGACTCGCTGCGTACTCCGAGGCAGAGGTTCCGATCATGGTGCGCGGCGAGGGTTGCTACGTTTGGGACGCCCACGGGAAGAAGTATCTCGATGGATTATCTGGCCTTTTTGTAGTGCAGGTTGGTCACGGCCGTAAGGAACTTGCCGAGGCAGCTGCTGCGCAGGCAGAGACGCTTGAGTTCTTCCCCGTATGGTCTTATGCGCATCCGCCTGCAATTGAGTTGGCCGCACGTATTGCCGAACTTGCTCCAGGTGACCTGAACAGAGTCTTCTTCACAACAGGCGGCTCCGAGGCAGTTGAGTCTGCATGGAAACTCGCTCACCAGTATTTCCGTTCGATAGGCCAGCCGGGGCGCTACAAAGTAATAGCCCGTGAAACCGCTTACCACGGTGTAACGCTTGGCGCCCTCGCTATAACTGGAGTGCCCGCTTTAAGAGACCCGTTTGAGCCTCTCCTATCTAAAGCCGCGAGTCATGTTCCAAACACCAATAGTTACCGTCACCCATTAGAGAACGACGAGAACGCGTTCATGATGTGGGCAACAGATGCAATTGAGCAGCGCATTCTTGATGAGGGCCCGGAGAGCGTCGCAGCCGTATTCCTTGAGCCTGTTCAGAATGCAGGCGGTTGCTTCACACCACCAGCCGGCTACTTCCAACGCGTTCGGGAGATATGCGACAAGTACGGAGTCCTCTTGGTCTCCGACGAAGTGATCTGCGCTTTTGGCCGACTCGGCGAGACCTTCGGAGCGCAGCGTTACAACTACCTACCCGACATGATCACGATGGCGAAGGGCCTAACAAGTGGATACTCACCGCTTGGGGCTGTGGTTGCTCGCGATTTTCTTGCGGAGCCGTTCCTAGAGCCGAAGGCTGCATTTACCCATGGCATCACATTTGGTGGGCACCCAGTGTCATGTGCTGTCGGCATGCGTAATCTCCAGATCTTCGATGACGAGGACATACTCGGTAACGTCCGAAGAAATGAGGCTGGATTCCGCGAGCGCATTGAGTCTCTTCGGGACATTCCGATTGTTGGTGATGTTCGAGGAGCGGGTTATTTCCTCGCTCTTGAACTAGTACCTGACCAGCAGTCCGATAAGCACTTCACTCGCGAGCAGGGCGAGAATCTGTTACGCGGATTCCTCTCGAATCGCTTGTTAGAGGCGGGGCTTGTTTGTCGCACTGATGACCGCGGCGACCCCGTGATCCAACTCTCCCCGCCGCTAGTTGCCGGTGAGGCTGAGTTTGATTTGATCGAATCGATTCTGCGCACCTGCCTCAGTGAAGCCTCGGATCGGTTGAATTAATGAACGCGGCACCAGCACTCCCCGTTGTCGGCGTCCCTCGCGAGACTAAGAACGGTGAGCACCGTGTTGCGATTACACCTGACGGAGTTGCGGAGCTTGTTTCGCATGGCGTCGAGGTAGTAGTCGAGCACGACGCTGGTGTTGGATCTGCAATCTCTGATAGTGAGTACCTTGCAGCAGGAGCCCAGATTGGCTCTGCAGAGGACGCTTGGTCACGAGCATCTATGGTCCTCAAAGTTAAAGAGCCCCAAGCGCATGAGTTTGGTTACCTACGGCCAGGCCTCGTGCTCTTTACCTATCTGCACCTCGCCGCATACCCAGATGTCGCTAATGCTCTATGCACTAATGGGGTAACCGGAGTTGCGTACGAGACTGTCCAGGCTGCAGATGGTGCACTCCCACTCTTAGCCCCGATGAGCGAGGTCGCCGGTCGGATGGCCACACAGGTCGGCGCACATTTTCTAGAGCGTGAGCATGGAGGGCGCGGAGTACTCCTAGGCGGAGTACCAGGGGTGCGCCCCGCTCGCGTTGTAGTTCTAGGCGCTGGCAATGTTGGGTGGAATGCAGCCTGGATCGCGCAGGGCATGGAGGCAGAGGTAATGCTTCTGGACCGCAATACCGATCGTCTCCGCTGGGTTGACCAGATCCATCAAGGACGAATAATTACGATCGCTAGTAATCGAGGGGCGGTAGCACGCGCTGTCGCAGATGCAGACTTAGTAATTGGAGCGATTCTCGTCCCTGCCGGGAGAGCGCCAGTTGTCGTCACCGAAGATATGGTGCGAGGGATGAAGCCCGGGGCGGTCATCGTGGATGTAGCGGTAGATCAGGGCGGCTGTATAGCTACGACGCGTGAGACAACGCATGACAAACCTGTCTACGAGAAGCACGGTGTAATCCATTACGCGGTTGGCAATATGCCCGCTGCCGTGCCGTTCACTTCTACTTACGCTCTCACCAATGCAACCCTTCCATTTGCAGTGACGCTTGCCACGCGAGGGGTAGTGGGCGCCGCCTCCGCAGACCCGATGCTTCGCTCCGGGGTAAACACTGTTGGAGGCATGATCACGCATCCAACAGTTGCGGCGGCTCTGGGTAGCGAGAGTATCGATCCTGTCTCGGCACTAACCGAGGGATAGCTCACGCGCCAGATAGCGCGCCCTGCATCCCGCTGAGCCTCTAGAGACTCCCAGCTACGGTCGGCGACGGCCCCTGACAACGGGGGGAGTTCGGCAGTGACCATCGCCGACCGGCTGACCGTCACGCTTCTTAGGCTCCCAGTAATTGAATACCAGTTGGCTTCGGTTGTGTTAACGGAGTGCTAACTGCCGCCTTCAGCTCCATCACGCTCACTGGCGATCGCCTCGAATACCTCTTCGCGATGCACAGCAATATGGTGCGGGGCCTCGATGCCGATGCGCACCTGGTCTCCATTTACCTCAAGAACACGCACGATGATCGTGTCGCCGATCATGATTGCTTCTTGTTCTTTACGAGTCAGTACAAGCATTCGTCTCCATCCTTGGTCTTACGTATTTGCCTTATTCTTTCTGGCCCAAATTTCGCGGAGCCCACTCTTTCTCGGAATTCTAAAGCTCTCCTACGACAGAACCGCGGACCATCACGAAAATGAAGAGCGCGAAAAGAAGCCTTCGCTCAAATTAGTCTCCCTATTAGTCAGTCAATTGACTCCCTTCTGTAACAAGTTGGAGACCTGCGCGCTACCCATGTCAGCGATGATGTTGCTGTTCAGGATCCCCGCCTGTGACTCAACTAATGGAGCAACTCAATGTCCCCTCTGCCATATACCTCTGAATTTGCAAGCGCTACAAAGCGAATCAATAGCCATAACGAATACACACGTGCATTGCGTAGAGATATCCGTGCAGCGCGCAGAGCAGAGCGGGGGCGTATCCGTTCACTCCCAGGCCTTACCCCTGCGGAGACAAGAATATTGGAGCGCATCGGCACGCGTTTAAGCGTCTCTAAGGGAACAACGATCGCCCGATCTGGAGAAGTCGGGAAAGAGGCGTTCGTCTTAGCAAAAGGCGGCCTTGAGGTTCGCCGGGGAAGCCTCCGCCTTGCGACCCTCCGCCCAGGAGCTCTCGCAGGCGAGACCTCAATCTTGAATCACACCCTGCGCAACGCAGA
>CALQAT020000174.1:0-3850 GCA_943328625.2 Bordetella parapertussis
AGTCATGAATCTCACCGAAAAGCCTTGGAGAACGCAGAGCGCCTATCTGCAGTCGTTGAGAATCTCGCAGGGGGTGTTCTCGTAGAGGACGCAGATAGGCACATCGTTGTCGTCAACGAACGCTTCGTTGAGTTATTTCAGATACCGGCGCCGCCTAGTGCTCTCGTCGGGGCCGATTGCAGAGAATCCGCTGAACAGAGCAAGCACCTATTCGCAGATCCGGAATCCTTCATTGAAAGCACCGTCACCTGCTTACAGAATCGCGTCGAGGTCGCGGAGTTTGAGCTGCAAATGGCTGACGGGAGAGTATTAGAACGCGACTACATCCCTGTTTTTGTTGGGGGGCACTACGACGGCCATGTCTGGATATATCGCGATATTACGGGGCGACGCGAGATGGAGACTCAACGTGAATCCCTCATTGCGGCGGAGCACGACGTGCGAATCGCTATGGAGGAGCAGAACCAGCGCCTCCGCGAACTCGACCAACTCAAATCTGATTTTGTAGCCAACGTAAGCCACGAACTGCGCACTCCCCTTACCTCAATCATGGGGTTCACTGAGATTCTGAGTGATGGTGCGGGCGGCGAACTTAACGAGGAGCAGCGCGAGTACCTCGCGATCGTCACTCGAAGCAGTCAACGGATGCTTCGGCTCATTGACGATCTACTTCTCCTCTCGCGTCTTGAGACGCGCAGCATCACAATTGAGGTCGAGCCCCTTGACCTTGCGGCACTACTTAATGAATCACAACTAGAACTCTCAGCGGGGGCTGACTCCGCCGGCGTCACACTGAATATTGCTACCGAAGATGGCCCTCTATTGGTTGGCGACCGCGGAAGACTCCGTCAGGTAATCGATAACCTTGTTAACAATGCGTTGAAGTTCACTCCGGATGGAGGCGAGGTAACAGTGGAGGCCTTCCGAGAGGAAGGCTCTTGGATACTCAAGGTCAGCGATACTGGAATGGGGATTCCGCAAGCCGACCTAGATCACCTATTCGAGAAGTTCTTCAGAGCATCAAACGCAGACCCCAAGCGCACCCCCGGCACAGGGCTTGGCCTGACAATTACTAAGGCCATTGTTGAGGCACACAGAGGCACGATCTCAGTTGAGAGCACTCAAGGAAGTGGTACAACCTTTTCGGTGCGCTTACCTGACTAAGGCTCGCGCCCTAGTTACCGCCTCTACTTAGTGCCTCTACTTAGCGCTTCCAAGTGCAATGGATTTTGCCCATCGGTAGTCGGCCTTACCCGATGGAGATCTAACAATCTCGTCTACAAGAAAAACTTCGCGCGGGGCTTTGTAAGAAGCGAGCAGCGAACGCACATGTGTTGCTAGCGACTCAACGTCAGGGGTGGCGCCTGTGCGGGGCTTGACGACTGCGCATACATGCTCGCCCCAGCGCTCATCGGGCACTCCTACTACAACAACATCGAAGACATCGGGGTGACTCTTAAGTGCAGACTCAACCTCCTCTGGGAAGATCTTCTCTCCTCCAGAGTTGATGCTCACCGATCCGCGCCCGAGAAGTGTGATAGTTCCATCGGCCTCGACTATGGCCATGTCGCCCGGGAGTACCCAACGGCTTCCGTTCGCCTCCACGAATACTTCAGCGGTTTTAACAGGGTCTTTGTAGTAACCAAGCGGCACGTAGCCACCGCGCGCTAAGCGGCCGACCGTTCCTGATCCAGGCTCAAGGGGAATACCTTCATCATCGAGAACAGTTGTGTGCGCGCCCATCGCAAAACGCGGGCGACCCTGCCCATCCGTACCGGCAACAGTCCCTTGATACCCGGTCTCCGATGCTCCAAGGCTGTCGATTACGAGCATGTTCGGGAATCGCTCGACGATCTTGGCCTTCACTGCCGGGGAGAGGATTGCTCCACCGGAACCGATTACAAATAAAGAAGAGAGGTCGTACTCGGCGCCTGGTTCATCTAGCGCCTCAATGAGCGGACGAGCCATTGCGTCCCCCACAAGACTCACCGACATCACTTTCTCTCGCTCAACTGTTCGCCAGATCTCATGCGGGTCGAGCTTGCGCTGAGAAGTAAGAACAACGGTATTGCCACCGAAGATGGCCATCAGAGCGGCCCACAGCGCCGCGCCGTGCATGAGCGGCGCAATCGGCATCGATACAGATGTGCCGCCATTCTCAATTGCTCGCGTCACATACTCAGAGGGTTCATCGGGGGTGGCCTGACCGAGAGAGAGCAGGGGCCCGATTGTTGAGAGAAAGAAGTCGCGCTGGGTCCACATGACACCCTTAGGCATCCCCGTTGTACCACCTGTGTAGAGGATGTAGAGATCCTCCTCGGAGCGCGGCGAAAAGGCGCGCACCTCACTCGCTGAAGCAAGCGCTGCCTCGTACTCAGTTGCACCGATCACCGAGATGTCTTCATCGGTTCCGTCGTTAACGGCAACAAAGACCTTCAACTTCGGAGAGTCCTTGAGAATGTTCGATATACGCGGCGCAAACTCGCGTCCGAAGACGAGGCCCTTTAGGTCGGCGTTCTCGAATAAATAAGCGAGCTCGCCCTCGACATATCGGTAATTAACATTGATCGGGACAGCACCCAACTTGTAGGCAGCAAACGTGCCCTCTACATACTCGGGGCCGTTGTAGACGTAGAGCCCAATGTGGTCGCCGCGAACAATGCCCTGCGATGCAAGGTGATTGGCTAGCCGTGTTGCTCGCTCGTCAAGAGCTGCGAATGTTGAGCGGTAATCGCCGCAGATCAGAGCTGTGCGCTCCGGGACAGCGTCGGATACAGCTTCGAATAGGTCTGCAAGGTTCCATTGAATCGCCATGGCGGCGCAGGTTATCGGGCTATCGCCGCTGACGCGAACTAAAGCGAAATTAACGCTTCGCGATTACGCAGGATCCGTGCCCGAATAGGCCCTGGTTCACGGTCAGTCCAACGCGCGCACCCTCTACCTGACGACCCTCCGCCTGGCCACGTAATTGCCACGTAATTTCGCAGACCTGCTGGATGGCTTGAGCCGGAACTGCCTCGCCAAACGACGCGAGCCCACCGCTGACGTTGACCGGAACCCTCCCGCCGAGGGCAGTGGCCCCCGAGTCCAGGAGCTGCTCTGCCTCACCTGGAGCGCAGAGCCCGATGTTCTCATACCAATCAAGCTCTAGAGAAGTAGAGAGGTCATAGACCTCAGCGAGGTTTACATCCTCTGGTCCGATCCCAGCCTGCTCATACGCCGCGAATGCAATGGAGTCCCTAAAGGTTCTCTCGGGCTCTGGAACCCCGTAGGCAGAGTCCGTGGCAAAGTTGGGCATCTCAATGACAGTATTGGGGTACGTGGGGGTGACAGTTGAGACTGCAGCAATGCGAACCGGGTTTGAGACACCGCGCGAGCGTGCATAGTCGAGGCTGCAGATAACCAAGGCTGCGGCGCCATCTGAGGTTGCGCATATCTCAAGAAGTCGGAGCGGATCGGAGACCATCGGGGATACGTTTACATCTTCGATCGTTACCTCTTTGCGAAACCGTGCGTATGGATTGTTTAGTCCGTGGCGCGCGTTCTTAACCTTTACCTTTGCAAAGTGATCAGGTGTTGCTCCGTACTGCTCCATGCGTCGCCGTGCGTAGAGTCCGAAGTACGTCGGGTTGGTGGCTCCTAGAAGCCTAAAACGTAGCCAATCTGGGTCGTCTCCGCGCTCCCCCGCATTCGGAGCAAGGAAACCCTTTGGGGTTGTATCGGCCCCAACTACGAGTGCGACATCGCAGAGCCCGGCAAGAATCTGGGCACGCGCAGCGTTTAGTGCAGTAGCGCCGGATGCGCAGGCCGCGTAGGCAGAGACGACTGGAGCGCCTTGCCACCCGAGTGC
>CALQAT020000175.1:0-3837 GCA_943328625.2 Bordetella parapertussis
AATTCAGGGGGTCCATGGCTTGCAACAGCGGGATCGGGTGATGTTCTGGCCGGAATAATCGCCGCGCTGCTTGCCTCAGGTATCTCGCCGGGGAGGGCCGCAGCTGCTGGGGCCTGGCTCCACTGCCGCGCGAGCGACTTCGCGGGGCATACTTGCCTTGTGGCCAGCGATTTACTTTCTGCGATACCCGCTGCTTGGCCAAGATTTAGTGGCACGATGACAGATCAGCATCAATAATCAACCAGAGCACCAGGAGCCCCAATGGCGATTGTCAGCGAAATTATGACCTCAGAGGTCAAAACGGTTCACCCGGGTATGAGCATCATTGAGGTCGCGTCGATCCTTGCCGATGGCTCGATCGGTGCTGTCCCTGTGGTGAATGACGCAGACGAATTTGTTGGGTTACTTCGCGACGAAGACCTGCTGCTTCGCGAGGCCGGCATTCATGTACCGACAACGATTGCGCTTCTGCCTGGTATTGAGTTCACTCTGCCGAGCCACTTGAAACGTTTCGATGAAGAACTACGTATCGCCGCGGCCTCCACCGTGGGAGAACTTATGCAGACTGATCCCGAGACGGTGGGCCCGGATACTTCGCTAGAAGATCTCGCGAGTCTGATGCATGACAAGCAGGTCACTCACGTTCCGGTTATCGACGGTAATGGCAAGGTCGTAGGTATCGTCGCCAGAGGAGATGTAATACGCCACCTCGCACGGGCAAAGTGACCCCACGTTTTCGCCCGGCACGCGTAGAGGTTGATCTCGCAGCGGTCCGATCCAATATTCGACGCCTAGTTAGCGACTCCGCTCCGGCGGAGGTCCTTGCGGTCGTGAAGGCCGATGCTTACGGCCATGGAGCGTTGCCAATCGCGCGTTGCGCGTTGGAGGCCGGTGCAACGCGCTTAGGTGTAGCGATAGTCGAGGAGGGTGCACTGCTGCGCGCTGCAGGGATTACAGCGCCAATTCTCCTGTTGTCGGAACCCCCCGCAAGTGTTGCTGATGCCGTTGTCGCCAATGGATTGACCTCAACGGTCTACACCGAGGCAGGCATAGATGCGTTAGGGCGCGCTGGGCGAGACGCTGGTCAAGCGATCCCGGTGCATCTCAAAGTAGATACTGGTATGCATCGAGTCGGTTGCACTACAGAGGAAGCGCTCGGACTAGCTCAACGAATAGTGGCGGACTCCGGCCTAATTCTCGAGGGAGTGTTTACGCATTTCGCAACTGCAGATGAGGCAGACTCCAAATTCGTGGATACGCAGCTGGAGCGATTTAGCTCGGTACTCGCTGACCTTGAGAGCGCTGGAATACATCCAGTCCTTACCCACTCCGCCAATTCGGCTGCAGCGCTTACCCGCCCGAGTGCGCTGTTCAGCATGGTGCGCCTCGGAATTACGATTTACGGCATCGCTCCCAGCCCCGAGCTTGAGCCACTCAACGGTCTAACTCAAGCCCTTAGCTTTACGAGCGAAGTGACATTCGTTAAGCGGCTCAGCGCAGGTGATCGGCTCTCTTACGGACAGCGTTATGAATTAATGAGTGCCTCAACAATCGCGACGATTCCTGTCGGCTATGCAGATGGAGTGCCGAGGCGCCTCGGCGAAGTAGGTGGAGAAGTCCTAATTGCAGGGCAGCGATTCCCGATCTCGGGGAGCATAACGATGGACCAGCTCCTAGTAGATGTTGGCGATGTCGATGTATCAATCGGTGATGAGGTTGTTTTCTTAGGAAAACAAGGCGATGAGGAGATAACAGCAAGCGAATGGGCCGGTCTACTGAATACGATTGCATATGAAATTGTCTGTGGGATTGGCCCGCGGGTTCCGAGGGAGTACAGAGAATGAGCGCACGCAATAAGACCTTCGTAGGGCTCGCAGTAGTTGCAGCAACGGCCGCCGCAGTCTGGGGCGCAGAGCAGGCAGCGGTTCGCCGCTCACGCAGACAAGAAGACCCCGACGCACTTAACGAGTTCATGCCAGCTTTTGATGAGACGCATACCTTTCCGAGCCACGATGGCGGAGTAATCCACGCAATTAGCCGCGGCGAGGGTCCTCCAGTAGTTCTCTCGCATGGGGTCACGCTCTCAGTACGAACATGGGCTAAGCAGATGGAGTTCCTCCCAGGGGCAGGGTTTCGCGCCATCGCCTTTGATCACCGCGGGCATGGCGCATCCGTCGCCGGATCTTCTGGGCACACAATTGAGAACCTCGCGTGGGATGTCCGAACTGTCCTTGAATCGATGGACCTGCGTGACGCGGTGCTAGTCGGTCACTCAATGGGCGGCATCGCAGTGCTGGCATTCATGGTGACATTCCCCGAGATTGCAGCTGAGCGCGTCTCGGGAATTGTGATGCTCTCCTCAATGGCTCGAACCCCGCTATCAGGCCACGAAGGACTTGCTCGTTTCGTTGGTGCGATTAGTGACCGTGGGCCTGACGTCACCGGTCTACTTAATCGACGCGATCTTGGCTACTTGATGAGCCGTGTTGGCTTCGGTAGCGAAGCGCTGCCTAGCCACATCGAGCTAACCCGAGAGATGGTTCTTGAGTGCCCGACGGAGACGCGTAGGGCGGCTGGCCGAGCACTCCTTAATCTCGATCTCGTGGAGAAGATCGCCTCGATCAGGATGCCTACGCTTGTCATCGGTGGGACTGCAGATGTTTTGACTCCTCCGGCGGAGGCACGACGCATGGCTGCGACAATTCCTGGTGCGTCGTTAGAGATCGTTCCACGCGGAGGGCACATGCTGATGTTCGAGCGTACCGACCTTGTAAACGAACTGATCTCGTCGTTCGCGCGCAGGGTTCAGCACAGCTCTGCGAGCTCAGGCTCCTAAGCACCTCTTCGAGTCGAGTTAAATGCAGTCACTTGACTCTCTGAGAACCAATGCTCTCGCCTGCCGCAACTGCAGTCTCTGCGAGACGCGTACCAATGTTGTATTTGGCGCAGGGAACCCAAATGCTGAACTCATGTTTGTTGGGGAGGCCCCGGGCGCCCAGGAGGATTTGACCGGCGAGCCTTTTGTCGGGCGCAGCGGGAGACTTCTCACAAGCCTGATCGAGGGAATCGGGCTCACGCGAGATCAGGTCTACATCTCCAATGTCGTGAAGTGTCGCCCGCCTGACAATCGAGACCCAGAGCCTGGTGAGGTAGCAGCCTGCGCGCCGATTATTGCTTCGCAGATTGAGTACATCTCACCTCGAGTTCTTGTAACGCTAGGAAATTTTGCAACAAAGCTGCTTTTAGAGACAAAGACCGGCATCACTAAGTTGCGAGGGACCCCTGTCGCATACCGTGGGGGTGTGCTCATCCCTGTTCTCCACCCTGCTGCAGTTGCGCGTCGTGGCTCCGCTGGCCTCATTGAAGCGCGTAGCGACTTCGAGGCGATCAAGCTTGCATTGGCTAGCGACCCCTCGGAGGTGAAGTAATGACTTCAATCTCGTTAATGACTAGCAGCGTTGACACAACCCGAGCTCTTGGAGGAGCCCTCGCTGAGATTCTTCGCGAGGGAGATTTGATTATCCTCACCGGGGATTTAGGTGCCGGGAAGACTGCGCTTGCTCAGGGAATCGGTGCCGGTCTAGGTGTCACAGAGCCAATGCTGAGCCCAACATTTACGGTTGTGCGTGAATACGTTGGCCGCCTTCCTCTCCAGCATCTCGATATTTATCGATTGGGTCATATGCAGGAGGTCCTAGACCTTGGTATCGACGAAGTTCTAGATAACGGCGTCACCATTGTCGAGTGGGGTGACGCCGCTCTTGATGCTCTCGGCGATGAGAGGCTCGAGATAACAATCTCGTTACTTCCTGAGGGTGGGGATAGCGATCGCTTGCT
>CALQAT020000176.1:0-3827 GCA_943328625.2 Bordetella parapertussis
CATGCCTTTGCCATGTCACGTAAGGCAGAGCGCGATCTATAGGTAATGACATTTGCGACCTGTGCTGCGCGATCGCGTCCGTAGCGTTCGTATACATACTGGATCACCTCCTCGCGTCTTTGATGCTCGATATCTAAATCAATATCGGGTGGGCCATCACGCTCTGTTGATAAGAAGCGCTCAAATAAGAGCCCAAGAGCAACAGCATCGGCTTTTGTTACACCTAGTGCATAACAGACGGCACTATTCGCCGCGCTACCTCTCCCCTGGCAATAAATATCTTGGCGACGACAGAACTCGACAATGTCATGTAGAAGCAAGAAGTAGCCCGGGAAACCCATCTGATCAATGACACTTAACTCATAATCAATCTGGCGCATCGCCTCGCCATACTGTGGGTGCGTTGATGGATACTTAACCGCTGCTCCATGTGTTGTCAGAACCCTCAACCACGACATCTCATCGTGACCATCTGGTACTGGATAATCAGGCAAGTTGGGTACCGCAATACGCAGGTCAAAGGCCGCTGCCTCTGCAATCTCTACGGTGCGCTCCACCGCTCCTGGGTAGCGAGCGAAGCGTCTTGCCTGCTCGGCGGGGCTACGCAGATGAGCGAATGGAGCCGCGGGTAGCCATCCATCCATCTCATCTAGGGAACGGCGCGCACGTACCGCAGCTAGGGCGGTTGCGAGACGATGATCGGCGGGGGTTGCATAGTGAACATTATTTGTAGCAACAACCTCGACACCTGCTCTTGCTGCGATCTCGCTTAGGGCATCGTTACGAGGTCGATCTAGTGGATCTCCGTGATCCCATAGTTCGACAAAGACACGGTCTCGCCCAAAATCAGAGACGAGACGCTCAAGTGCAGTGCGTGCAGCGGCAGGGCCTTGGTTTATCAGTGCCGATGGAACGGTTCCCTTACGGCACCCTGTGAGCACGAACCAACTTCTACCCGCAGCAGGGGATGCTGCAAGATCAGAGAGCGTCGATATAGGTGCGCCCTTAGAGCCGCGCATCTGGGCTTCGCTAATAGAGCGAGAGAGAGCGGAGTAGCCGGATACCCCCTCTGCGAGAACTAGAAGATGCGCTCCATGTGGATCTGCAGAGTTATCCAGAGCACTTTTATTAGAAGAACTGCCCTGCACAACATGCTCGGAGGTGAGGGTCATCTCCGCTCCAAAGACTGTTGGGAGACCAAGGTTGCGAGCCGCTACGGCGCTGCGAACGACTGCGTAGAGGCCATCATGATCGGTAGTGGCGAGAGCACTTAGACCGAGCCTGTAAGCCTCCTCCACTAACTCTTCAGGGTGGCTTGCCCCATCAAGAAAAGAGAAGTTCGTATGGCAGTGCAGCTCTGCATACTTATGGGATCTAGCCCTACTGCTGCTGCTACTTGGGTTGAGATGCGGGTCACGACTGGGTTGAATTACTGATGACATAAGATCCTGACTGTACCGAACATATGTTCGTACCACAAGCCCCAATTATTTGCTGCTGCTCTAATTCCGGGCATTACCCGGTGTTCCTTAGATCGGGTGGTGCTCTCCAATCCCACCTGGCCTCCTGCTCCACGCCAATCTCACCCTCGCTGGCTTGGATCTTGATGAGTCGGTATCCATCGTGCGTTTTTTGGAGATGATGGCGTCTGCAGTCGCCACCGGTATCGGACCGACACCAGCAATCTCACAGATCGCGTACTGTTGCGTGTTTCGCGAGGTTCAAGAGTTGAGTCTCAGTATTAGGCGCAACTATTGCGCCACGCGCAACCTCTACAGCCTGAGTGCCCGAGAGTTCACCTGAGCGCAGAGCGGCCTGGGTAACAGGTAAATGATGCAACTGATTAGCAAGCACCACTACAGACTGGGCCTCATAGTGGGCACAGTCAGTCTCGATTGAGAGCCACTCTGAAATACTTTTTGCGCCCTGGCCTTTCCAGCCATTCGTGCGTTCGACCTGACCAACACCGATAGTTCGGATCGCATCCCCGAGGCGGCGAACTCGCTCCCCGGAACCGACCAGTCGGGCAGCCCGGGCAGCATCGAAGCAGTCAACCTCCATAGAGGCAAAGCAGGCCTCGAGCTCTGTGGTGAGTTGATCCAGTCGGTCGAACATATGTTCGATTATAAAGTAGGGGTGTGACAACTAAAAGAGGGAGGACAAAAAGCCCAAGAAAATCCGCTTAAAACGCCGATCGCACCAACTCTGACCACATCCCTTCAGTAATACATCTCCTCAGTCATAGATCGCATCAAGGGTGGCACGCCCATGCTCAACTCTCACTAGGCATGCCACATCCCCTACGACTACATGCCAGAGCACTCGGCGCTCCCCGAGAGGGTCCCACCATCGAACATCTTGTGCCCAAGGGCCAGCCCATGCTGATACCTCTCCTCCCTGACCAGGCAACGCTGCACTCTTCAATGTCGCCGGCGTAGATGAAACATCCCCTCGTGCATTTACCAAGACAGGTCGAGACTCGCTATCTAGAAGTTGCGCTGCGTATGGAGGATCAAAGACACGCGCTGGTGCAGGGCCAGGTACTGCTCCAGGCCAAGCCTCCGCGTTGATATACACATCACTCGCACCTGCACCCCTCATACCCGTACCGCGATGTTTTCCTGCCTCTCCTCTGAAATCAACAAGACGCGGCTCACCCCATGTAACCCATCGCACGCGTTCTATCGGTGTACGTCCGCCCTGCTCAACCGCCGTCACTACAGAATCGGGGCCGAGCATCCCCTGGACGCGTGCAAAGACGCGCGATGCCCGATCTGCACCTGCTTGATCTCCACCCCAGAATCCGAGTTGACTTCCACCAGCGGGAATCACTTCGTCGGGGATAAGCCTGAGGAGAGTCAGTCCCCCTGATAGCCCACCGGACTCGGTAAGCCAGCCATCAAGCTGCCACCTAACTCGCGTTGCAAGTGTTGCGGGGGTAAGTGCTCCCTCATGACGCCAGCAACGCTCTAGCGACTCACCATGCTCTGTCTCACATGCGATCACAACACGCGTACATGCAAGACCAAGAGCAGCAAGGCGCTCAAGTAATCGATCTGCAAGAGTTTTACCTATAAATGCTGCTTCATCGACACGATTGGATGGCGGGTCTATAACGCATGACTCAACAAGATCAGGTGGTGGGGTTGAGAGTGCAGGCGGGTAACGCTCCTCGCCGATTGCAAGACGATGCGCCTCTAATCCCTGCGCACCGAAACGAGCCACTACTGAACCAACCGGTAAGGCCCCAAAGTCACCAAGTGTGCGTATCCCTAAACGCATCAGCACTACAGAGAGATCAGGCTCCCCAAGATGCACTACAGACCAAGGGGCAAGAAACTCAGGGGTTGCGTTCCTCGGCACAACAATGCTCGAGCGCGCTGCAAGGCGAGCGGCGAAGACTCCATCAGCGATACCTACTCTTGCCTCCTCTACCCCCGCAGTCTTTAACGCAGATAGGACTGCAGCTACTAGAGACTCATCGCCACCGAAGTAACGCGACGGGCCGCGGGTTGGAAAAGAGAGAATGCCAGGGCGCTCAATCTCTATGCGAGGAGTAAGCGTCTCGATGCAGCGCGCTACTACCTCAAATGAGCGAGCCTCAGACGAAGGGTCAGCCTCCCTTATCTCGATACCAGGGCAACGCGCCTCTGCCTCACGGCGGCGTAGACCAGATATCACACCAACATTTCGCGCCTCTGTAGATGCAGCGAGCACCCGAGATCGTACGAGGACAGCCACAGGAACCCCTTCTAGAGAAGGCTCTTGCGCTCGCGCCGCAACAATGGGCCAATCAAGGCACCAGATCGAGAGCATTCGAGTCCCCA
>CALQAT020000177.1:0-3754 GCA_943328625.2 Bordetella parapertussis
CCGAGTGCCTCATCAATAAGCATGTTCTTCACATGGACACGGGCATTGATCTCAAGAATCTGGTCCGGGGTCAGAGTGGCCGGGACCCAATCGCGTGGGGCCTCGTAATTGGATACAAGAGTTCCGTCGTACCAGCGTCGCCAGTGAATCGGTTTCGCGTCGAGAATCGCCTCGCGCTCTGCACGATCCTGTGGGTAGCCAGGAGGAAGATCAAGGTCACGCCAGTTGACGCGCCCAATCTCCGAAGCGGGCGGGTCCCAAGGGTGATGCGGATCAGGGAACGACATCCAGCAGAAGAAATCATCCTCTGAATCGAGCGAGTCAAGCCATGCAATCGTGCGGTCCGCAACCCAATCAGTCTGGTATTGATCCTTTGGAACAGGGTTGGTTGAGACCTGCGGAGCACCGGTCTCGCCGCCACCGGCTTCGTTTACTTCAAGGCTGAAGTTGAGGACCGGATAGAAACCATTTGCGACGTCAGGGTGATTCTTTGCAATCCACTGTGAGTAGTGCGAATAACCGCGCGGCGCATGTGTTGCAAACTCCGCATGTTCGAATCCACGAATTGGTCCGAAACTGTCATTCATTGCAATTTGATTCTCTTTGAACTGAAGGAACGGATCCAATAACGGCTCGAAGTGAGCCTTACCTAGGAGCGCCGTTCTATAACCGCCCTCTTCTCTCAAGTAGCGCGCAACGCTCGGTGCATCGATCGGGAGTGGAACACCATTCATCCAGACACCGTGAGTATGAACATGCTGCCCTGTAATAATTGTCGAGCGCGACGGCATACATACAACGTTCTGCGGGTGCGCACGCTCAAACCGCACACCACTTGCAGCGATTCCATCGATCACTGGTGTAGCGGCGACCTGACCACCATTACAACCGAGACCGTCGTAACGCTGCTGGTCGGTTGTTACAAAGAGAATTCTGCGCCCCATGATTATTTTCCTTCAAAGATCTCGCGCAGATGCAGCAGCGCTTGGCCGGTTACGTACCCGAGCATGATTGCCATCGCATCGGGCTGAATCTCAAGTGAGTAGGAGACTAAGGATGTACCGTCACCAAGATCGAAGACATCGATAGTGCTCAAGTGATCTTTAATTACAAAGTTCTCAACAATGCGGTATTGAAAGCGCCGCAGTTCATCATCGACCGTCGTTATCTGCTCAACAATCGCGAGGCCAGACGGAAGGGTGATGGTTCGAAGATCGCCCTCCATGCTCGACTCGCCCATCTCTGGGAACCAGGGGTTCCAGCCGAGCGGGTCGCGAATGAGCCCCCAGACTTCATCGGGGGCTCCTTTAACAATGACGTGGGACCTTCGAGTTGGCATCGCCATGGAGCGTAGAGAACTTGGCATATGAGTGTCAATAGATATTGACACTCAGACTGCAATTATCTATTCTCGGGGTCATGGAGCCTCAAGCAGCAGCGAAACAGAGCAGCGATGCCTCTTTACCGCAGAGCGCGGATGCCTCAGTTGAGTCGGTTGACGGCAGAAGAGCACGTTCTCAGCGAAGCCACGATCTCGTAGTTGAGGCCCTCCTCGACCTATACCGAGAGAACGCCGGGAGGCCGAGTGCGGCAGCGGTGGCTGAGCGCGCTGGGGTATCCGTCCGGACAGTATTTCGTCTCTTCGAAGATATCGACTCGCTCATTGAGATTGCGGTCGCCCAGCAATGGGAGCGCATCGGCGATCTGCACGAGGCCCCGGATTCGTCAGGTGCACCCGAAGAACGTTGCTCCGCTTTGGTCTCCCAACGCCTACGCATTTACGCAGAGACCGCGCCGATAGTTCGCGGCAGTCGGCACCTATTCGATCAATCCCCGAAGCTCAGAAGGGTTGTTCGGAGCCGTCGCGACCTGCTTCGCATCCAGTTGACTGAACAGTTTGAGAACGAAATCGGGAATAGAAGCGAGGCTGATGCGAATGAACTTATTAGCGCACTGCAGCTTGCCTGCGCATTTGAGTCGATCGAGTTACTTACCGTCGTAGAGGGACTCTCATCAGTACAAGTTGAGCGCGTTGTTAATCGCACCATGCTTGCATTACTCGCATCATTCTGAACCCAGAGTTACTGCTACTTAGCTAACTCCGAGGCACGGCTCAATGTCGCGAAGCGCAGCGAACTGCGGAAGCACCGATACGAAGCATCCTCATATCTGCAAACGGAGTACCCGCTACTCGGTTGCAGGTAAAGGCAACTGAGAGCTCATGGAGTGGGTCTGCCCAAGCTCCTGATCCCCCAAATCCAAAGTGCCCAAACCCGCCAGGCAAAATTCCCCGGTTAGTAGCGGCCATGTGATATCCGAGACGCCAGCGCATCGGGAACCCAACTACTGCATCAGGGCGCATTCGCAGTTCCTGAATTGTTGTGGCGTTCTTCAGCGTCCCAGCGCTTAAATACTCGCCATTCGGCCCCAACCCGCCATCCGCTAATACCGAGTACATACCGGCCAACGAACGCGCTGTGAAGCAACCATTCAGTGCGGGTAGCTCGGCCGCGTAAATATCGTCACTCTCAATTAACTCAGTAAAACGCGGTACAACAAACGCGTCGACGGTTGGTCGCAGCACACTTATACGCCCGAGCATCCCTAGCCCCGGCTCAAAACGCTCTGTGGGGCTGCGCCGGATTATCAGGTCTGCACGCTCTGAGGCGCGTTCCTCAGGCCAACCAATACTCATCGAATCAAGGCCAAGCGGCTCAACTACTTCGCGCTGCACGGCCTCATTGACCGTAAGACCGGTGACACGCTTGATCAACTCGCCTACAAGAAATCCAAATGTAATTCCGTGGTACCCGTGCCTGCTCCCTGGCTTCCATGCAGGTGAGGCGCCGGCAAGCCCCTCTGTCGTCGCCTGCCAGTCAAGTAATCCGAACGCG
This sequence comes from Bordetella parapertussis, assembly GCA_943328625.2. Taxonomy (GTDB): domain Bacteria; phylum Actinomycetota; class Acidimicrobiia; order IMCC26256; family IMCC26256; genus IMCC26256. The sequence continues at coordinate 2,895 of CALQAT020000177.1, forward strand.
TCATCAACAACACCGCGCAGTGAATGCATCCCGGCAGAGTGATCAAGCAGGTGCCGAACCTTGATCTCAGATTTATCGGGCGTTCCGAACTCGGGCCAATAATCGGATACAGCGCTATGAACGTCTAGTAACCCTTGGTCAACGAGGCGATGCGCGACGGTAGCAACTACGCCCTTGGTAGTTGAGAACGATAGAGCAACGGTATCGCTCTCCCAATCCGCTCCATCCAGATTTCGCTTCCCGCCCCAGATATCTGCGACCAACTCGCCGCGGTGGTAGATGGCAACAGCACCACCGCCCGCCTCAGCGCCACCCTTGCCATAGGCCAGAGCTCTTCGCAACTCCTCCGCGACCGGGGCAAACTTTGGGTGGACATAACCTGAGAGCATTCCCGTAGAGTTTCACACCTACAGCAAGAATGGGAAATGCTGAGAGAGAAATTTGAGAAATGACCTGAGCAATGATGGTACTGATTTGAGTTCATATCCGTTTCTCATGGCCCCAGGGCAGATCGCTGGCCTATCTCTGCGTAATCGCATCCTCATGGCACCGATGGGCGATGCGCTCGCTAACTCCGACGGCACAGTCTCCGATCGTCAACTCGACTATTACGAGGCGCGCGCCAGGGGTGGCGCCGCACTCATAATTGTTGGTTCCGTAGCGGTTGCGTACCCAGGCGGAGCTTTCTCTGCCGATCAGACTGCGTTGCATACTGATGAGCACATTGCAGGCATCGCTGAGTTGGCACTGCGCGTTCAAAGGCACGGAGCTCGCCTTGCATTACAACTCACCCATGGCGGACCGCAGTCTCTCTATGCAATAGAGACCGGAAATCCTCTTTTAATGCCGGCTCCCCCTAC
>CALQAT020000178.1:0-3721 GCA_943328625.2 Bordetella parapertussis
ATCCCTCCTCCCTAGCCCCCATGCTGCGCTCAGATACTCAAGGCAGAATCCTCGCGCGCCTAATGACTGACCCTTCTCAGCGCTACACCCTCACGGATTTGGTTCGATGGGTTGAATCCAGCATGCCAACGGTGATGCGCGAGGTTGGGCGAGCGGAGGCCGCCGGAATTCTCACCACGGAGAAAATCGGTCCAATACGACTCGTCAAGGCCAACCCCACGCATCCCCTCTACGACGCGCTGAGCCAAATAGTGCTGACAACCTACGGGGTGCCCGCAATTATTGAGCGTGAGTTTGACGGACTCATTGGAGCAACCGCTGTCATCATCTTTGGCTCCTGGGCCCACCTATACAACGGCGATGCCGGTAGAAGCCCCAACGATATTGATGTTCTTATTATCGGATCGCCGAGCCGAGAACTTGTTGATGCTGCAGCCGATCGCGCTGAGAACAAGATTGGCCTACCGGTACAGGCAACCATTCGCTCCGTTGAGAATTGGAAGGAGGATAAAGATCCATTCATCAACGGAATAAAGAGCAAGCCTTTCACTGTTGTCTTTAATACCGAAGAGCAAGTACTCGGGCTTGCTCTCGATTGAGACGACAGATAGAGGCTGTATTGGGTTTAGAGCGTGGCAGAGACGTGATTGAAAGATTACTCAAGGATGGCGAGCTCGATTTCGTGCCACCTTCATTCGAGGCAGCAAATGACCTCCTATCGCATGCAGAAGCCCACACCGCTTTGGCAACTCTTGGTATTGATACCGATCCGAGCGGCGCACTGCAGCTGAGTTACGACGCCGCAAGGAAGGCGTCATCTGCGCTCTTAGCAATTCAAGGACTACGCGCAACTCAACGCGGCGGGCATATCGCTGTTATCGATGCCGTTGCAGCGCAGTTCAACGGCCAGCCTGGAGCCGAGGTATTTCGGCGACTACACCGCCTCCGAAGGCGCAGGAACGACAGCGAGTACCCGAACCTCAACTCCCCTGGGGTTACCCGCAGCGATGCTCTTGAAGCGCTCGCAATCGCCGAAGCGACTATCGCCTTCTCGCGGACGATGATCAACGGGACTGTCCTTGGCCCCTTCGTCTGAACCAGCGAATAAGTGCGACCCAGTGGCAGGGCAACTTGTTGGTGGTCCTCCTACGGTTATGGTTCAGGCCTGGCACGCACCCCCGATTTAGGAGATATAGATGGACCTCAGTGGAAAGACTGCACTTATTACCGGTGGCGCATCGGGCATCGGCAAGGCAACTGCAATTCGCCTCGCCGCGGAGGGCGTACGCGTGGCAGTTGTCGACTTTGATGGTGCTGGCGCAGAAGCAACCGCTGCCGAGATTGGGTCGATCGCATTCCAAGCTGACTGTGGATCATCGATAGAGATCGACGAAGTATTCACCGCAGCCGAGGAGGCTCTCGGCGGATTAGATATTGCTTTCCTAAACGCTGGCATCGCAATTGGAATCTCAGACATCACCACTCTTGATGATGAGAGTTACTTCCGCATGATGCGCGTGAATGTTGATGGAGTCGTGTTCGGGACCCGCGCGGCTGCACGAGCACTCACTCGTCGCGGCGGCGGTGCAATTGTCGCCACTGCATCACTCGCTGGAATTGTCCCCTTCGCACCAGACCCTTGCTACGACGCATCGAAGCACGCAGTTGTTGGCTTTGTTCGCAGTGTCGCCCCAACACTCGCCGCCAAGGGCATCTTCATGAACAGCGTTAACCCCGGCATGACCGATACCAACATCTTGAACGAAGAGACCAAAGCAATGTTTCGCGCCGCCGACTTCCCCCTCATGACCGCCGAGCACATCGCAGGGGCCGTAGCCACAATCATTGAGACCGGGAACTACGGCGAGTGCTGGGTATGCCAGCCCGGCCGAGACCCCGAGCCTTATCGATTCGGATCAGCCCCCGGGCCCAGAGGCGGCGGTACAGGTGAGATTCCACCGGTCGTGGCGAGCACCAAATGGGCGACCGGTGGGCCAAACTCTTAGAGGGGTCTTAGGGGAGTCTGAGGGGATCAGCGCATTACCTATATATAGGTGCCTCTATATAGGTGTCTCGCTAGGTGACTCCAATAAGTGGCCTTTTGGAGTCAGTGAGCCAAATACTTAGGTGTTGAGCCCCTAAACAATGGCTCCCGACTCCCCTCTCTGCCGTATCGTTACCGGCGTGGCTAAGAGCGATAACTCCAAAACTGATTCACCGAGAGGCGATACCGAGGGTTCTGTTGTCCCTGAGGTAATGGGCGAGGAGGCCCCCGTCGTACTCAACGACGACGCCACGGAGCAGGTCACCCAGCCCTCCAAGCTCATTCGCATCGCAACAATGGTTCGCACAATGCTCGACGAAGTGCGCCGCGCTCCTCTTGACGACGCAGGAAGACGCGCCCTTCGCGAGATTCACGAGCGCTCTCTACGCGAACTCCAGGGCGTTCTCTCCCCCGATCTACAGGAAGAACTCGCCAAGATGGTTCTCCCATTCACATCCGAGACACCGAGCGAGTCAGAGCTGCGCGTCGCTCAAGCACAACTCGTTGGATGGCTCGAGGGACTCTTCCACGGAATCCAAGCCAGCCTATTTACTCAGCAAGCAGTGGCGCAGCAACAACTCGACGAGATGCGTAACCCGCGCGGCCTTGAGATGGGGATGCAGCCTGGCTCTGGCCCTAGCCCTGGCAATCAACCAAACGAAGCGTACCCACCGGGCGCTTACCTCTAAGCAATAAAGGACACCCCTTCTAATGGCCGATTGGTCCCCAAGTTCTTGGCAATCACGCTCAGCTGCACAGCAGCCTGAGTACGCAGATCTAAGCGCGCTCGACGCAGCACTCACAGAGTTGCGCGGGCTCCCGCCACTTGTCTTCGCTGGCGAGGCCCGCACACTTACTGCGATGCTCGGCGAGGCCGCTGCTGGGCGCGCATTCGTGCTTCAGGCCGGCGATTGTGCCGAGTCGTTTAGTGCCTTTAGTGCAAACTCAATTCGCGACAAGCTTCAAGTAATCCTTCAAATGTCCGTAGTTCTCATGTACTCAACCGGCGTGCCTGTTGTGAAGTTAGCTCGCATGGCTGGCCAGTTCGCCAAGCCCCGCTCATCCAATACCGAGGAGCGAGACGGAGTATCTCTGCCGTCCTTCCGTGGCGACATGGTCAACGATCTCGCCTTCGATGCCGCGTCGCGTGTTGCTGACCCTCAGCGCCTAGTTCGCGGCTACTACCAATCTGCAGCGACCCTCAACCTTGTGCGCGCACTCTCCAAAGGTGGATTCGCTGACCTCTCTCGCGTGCACCAGTGGAACCAAGAGTTCGCAGCCTCTAGTGGCGAGGGAAAACGCTATGAAGAGATGGCCGCAGAGATTGATCGCGCCCTTATTTTCATGCGTGCCTGCGGAATCGACCTGAACGGCGAGCTTGCCCTCCATGAAGTAGATGTATTCACCTCGCACGAAGCCCTTCTGCTCGGTTACGAGGAGTCGCTTACACGTGAGGACTCTCTCACCGGTGACTTCTATGACACCTCCGCCCACATGCTCTGGATAGGCGAGCGCACGCGCCAACTCGATGGCGCTCACGTTGAGTTCCTACGCGGAGTGCGCAACCCACTCGGAGTAAAGATCGGGCCAAAGGCAACGCGTGATGATGTTCTCGGTCTATGCGATGCCCTCAACCCTGATGCAATCCCAGGTCGCCTCACCTTTATTAGTCGCATG
>CALQAT020000179.1:0-3695 GCA_943328625.2 Bordetella parapertussis
CTCGGCCAGGGGCGTGAAAACTCTAAGAAGTTCCTCTCCGAGAATATTGACCTCATGTTTGAGATAAGCGAGAAGATTCGTGTTGCATCAGGGCTTGGCCAGGATGCTGGAGTTCTCGAGATAGATGAGCTAGATGATCTCGATAGTCTTAACGGTCTTGAGATTATTGATGGCCTTGAGGTTCTCAAAGGACCAATCGAGGTTGACATAGACGGCTAATTTGCCGGGAAGTTGATGAAGGCCCGAGTCACTAAGTGCGCAGATGCACTTGGAGGCTCGGGCCTTTTTCTTTCTACTAGTAGTGAGGGCCTTAGTAGTGAGGGCCTTAGTAGTGAGGGTCTTAGTAGTGAGGGTCTTAGTAGTGCTGGTCTTAGAAGACGCCTCGAATAAGTACGGCAAAGCCTGCGCTTAGTGCGATGAGTAGAACATATGGTCGAAGCTTTGTTCCGTCTACCCGCGCTCGAATCGGATGCGATATTGCGTAACCAATTGCAATAGCGGGGAGCATGCATATGGCGAAGGAGACCTGAGGCCATCCGAGTTTGCCGGCGATAGCAAGGGCGGTAAGGGACATGACATTCCCAACAACAAATGCAACAGCGAGAGTTGCGCGAAGGCGTTCGCCAGCATGGTGCTGGTAGAGAAGCGCAAGGGGTGGCCCATCTACAGCTGCCGCAGTCCCAAGCGCACCAGCGGCTAAGCCAGCAGTGCCTGCTTCAAGGGGAGTTATCTCCGATGGCGAGCGCAGGCTAAGTAGGCATACCCCAATAATGATTGAGCAGCCAACCGCTACAAGTAGCGCGTTCGGCGCGAGAGCGGAGACCACGATGAGGCCAAGGATTGTTCCCGGGACCCTCCCCGCGATGATCCAGCCGATGCCAGAGCGATCAATTGCATGCCTCTCGCGTATTGAGATTGTGAGTGAGAGGGGGATGCCTATGAGTAGAAATGATGCTGGTACGGCATCTGGGTTGATCATCGCAATAATGGGGACGCCAATGAGATTGAGCCCTAGCCCGACTACCCCTTGCGTCGTCGCTCCAAAGGTGACTACCGCAAAACAGAGCCCCCACTCCAGCAGAGTTAGATGCGGCAATGGCTTCTCGGTTGATTAATGGGGCTAGTGCCCCTAGAGACTTGGGGTTCTTTGCGCTCTCGCATGATGAGGGATCGTAGGGGAGTCCTAGACTGCCGCCTGTGACCGAGCCAAGGAGATTCCTCGTACGCACCTTTGGGTGTCAGATGAACGAGCATGACTCCGAGCGCATCGCCGGGGTCCTAATTGCAGATGGTCTCGAACCTACTGATGACCTAGAGCTTGCAGATGTAGTTGTGCTCAATACCTGCTGCATTCGCGAGAACGCCGATAACCGCCTCTACGGAACCCTCGGGCACCTCAAGTCGCTGAAGGATCGACGCCCGGATATGCAGATTGCTGTTGGGGGCTGTCTTGCTCAGAAGGACCGCGACATAGTTCAGCAGCGTGCTGGGCATGTTGATGTCGTCTTCGGTACCCATAATCTTGCGAGCGCTCCGGCACTGCTTAAGCAGTCACGCCTCACCGGAGAGTCAGTCATGGAGATTCTTGAGGAGCATGAGGCCTACCCATCTGCTCTCCCCGCTAGTCGCGAAGTAGATCACTCGGCATGGGTAACGATTCAGATCGGATGCGATAATTCCTGCGCCTTCTGCATTGTTCCAAGTGTGCGCGGCAGCGAGGTAAGTCGTCGTATGGGTGACATCGTCTATGAGGTAGAGCAACTAAGCGCCGACGGCGTAAACGAGATAACGCTGCTCGGTCAGAATGTGAACTCCTACGGCCGTGACCTAGGGGCTGCGCAGTATGCACCCCAGTTCGCAGACCTGCTGCGCGCAGTAGATGCTGTTGAGGGAATAAAGCGAATTCGATTTACCTCCCCGCACCCCAAGGATCTACGCCCTGAGACAATCGCTGCGATGTCGGAGTGCGAGGCGGTCTGTGAGCACCTTCACCTGCCTCTGCAGTCTGGATCGAATCGCACACTTGCGCGCATGCACCGCGGATATACCGCTGAGCGCTATCTAGAGCGACTCGCTGCGGCACGTGCGGGTATCCCCGACCTTGCGGTCACGACGGACATCATCGTTGGATTCCCCGGGGAGACTGACGAAGACTTTGAGCGCACGATGGAGGTAGTCGCCGAGGCTCGATATGACTCTGCCTATACATTCGTATTCTCGCCTCGCCCGGGTACAGAGGCCGCGGAGATGGTCGATGATTTTGTGGCGCCAGAGGTAGTAGCAGAGCGCATGACGCGCCTTACCGAACTCTGCGATGTCGATGCTCTCTTCCGCTATGAGGCGCGTGTCGGTCGCGTAGAGGAGGTCCTCATTGAGGGGCCATCGAAGAAAGACGCCGCTGTTATCGCAGCGCGAACTCGCCAATCTAAATTGGTCCACTTCAAGCCACCCGAGGGAGTGCTCTTAGCCCCAGGGTCGATGGCCGAGGCCCGAATTACAAGCGCTGCTCCGCATTGGCTTAGCGCTGAGTTTGTTCAAGCAACCGAGCCGGCTGCACGGAGGCGTGTTCGGATTCCGGTTACCTCAGGGTGAGTCAGGGTTCTTCAGGGAGCGTCCGCAATGTTGGAGAAGGCGACGCTCGCGAGGAGGCCGACACGCTCGGACTCGGCAGTGTTGAGCACCTTGCATTGGTTGCCCCAACTGCCTCGGGTAAATCTGAGATCGCGCTGCGCGCTGCTGAGGCACTCGGCGATGTTGAGATTGTCTCCATTGACTCCATGCAGGTTTATCGAGGTATGGATATCGGCACCGCCAAGGTAGATGCCGAGGCACGCGAGCGAGTGCCCCACCACATGATTGACGTGATAGATCCTTGGCAGGTGTGGTCAGTGCAGCAGTTTCAAATTGAGGCCAGAAAAGCAGTAGCGGATATCGAGTCAAGAGGCAAGCGTGCTCTTTTGGTAGGGGGCACAGGCCTATACGTGCAGGCTGTAATAGATGACCTTCGTTTCCCCGGGGAGGATTTAGTGCTACGCGCAGAGATTGAGGCGCGTACCGCCGAGCCTGGAGGAGTAGCCGCAGCCTATGAGGGGCTTCTCGCTGCTGATCCTCTCGCTGCGTCACGAATTGATCCACATAATGTTCGCCGCATCGTGCGCGCCTTAGAGGTAATTGAGAAGACAGGCGAGCCCTTCTCGTCGTTTGGACCAGGGCTTGATAGGTACGGACCGACTGCATTCCCAGTGCGCATAGCTGGTCTGTGGCTCTCGCGTGATGTAACTGCGCTCAGGATTCATGAGCGGTTCGACGCGATGCGGCTCGGCGGACTTCTCGACGAAGTACGCGCACTGCGGGCCGAACCGCGCGGATGGTCGAGAACAGCTCGTCAAGCCATTGGATATAAGGAGTTGGAGGAGGTCCTAGATATGGAGAGAGACCTAGAAAACTCACCAGAGTCGGAGCTAGATTTAGCCTTCGTGGATGCCTTCGAGACCGCAAAACGCCGTACTAGATCATTCTCAAGGCGCCAGCGAATGTGGTTTAGGCGCGACCCGCGCATCACATGGTTTGGGGCAGTCGAGAAAATCGAGGACACGACCCCCGCATTGCTGGCATGGTGGGGGGCAGCATGAGCCTAATTACCCTCCAAAAAATCGAGGCCACGGGGAACGACTTCCTCGTTGTTGATGCGCGCC
>CALQAT020000180.1:0-3678 GCA_943328625.2 Bordetella parapertussis
GAGTTGCCGATCATGGCCGCTGCGGGTAAAGGCGCAATCGTTAACGTCGCATCAGGTGCCGGCCTTGTTGGATTCCCTGGTCTCCCTGCCTATGTCGCTAGCAAGCATGGAGTTGTCGGCCTAACTAAAGCATCCGCTCTTGAGTACGCCCCTCTTGGCGTTCGCGTCAATGCGGTCTGCCCCGGTAGCACGCGTACAGCGATGCTCGAGTCTTATATGAAGGGCAGCCCAAAAATAGAGAAGATGATGGTGGCAGGGGTTCCCCTAGGGCGCTTGGGCCGCCCTGAAGAGATCGCAGCTGCGATTCTTTGGCTCTGCAGCGATGCATCTTCTTTCGTAGTTGGGCACGCGTTGGCCGTCGACGGCGGTTCAGTAGTCCAGTAGTCCAGTAATTCTGTAGCCCAGATCTTCGGACTCCCGGTGACCTCTAACGATGCCGTTGTGACCTAATCGAGTTAGGCGCGACCGGCCCACATCTCGCGCTCGCTGCCGAGCGGGTCGTTTATGACTCCAGCATCAGTTGAGTCGAAACGCATGGTGGAGCGAGTCTCCTCTGTGTAGGCGTCCCATCCAGGGTTGCCTTCGTGAGCAAAACGTATCCACGCTGGCTGCATCAAATCCACAAGCCCTTGGAGGTCATCGCCGGTGCCGATCAACATCTCGAATGCATCGAGATTGTCGAAGACGAATGGAATCTCGAGTGCATGAGCGGACTTGAGAATCCCACCGAACGCAGGGCTAGCCCACGTGAACCAATACATCCATGCCTCGCGTCCCTGGGCTGCCTGTGCTTCTGCCATACGAATGACCGGTAGTCGAAACATTTGATCGGTCATGTAAGCAATCAAAATGTCAGTAGTAGTTGCTTCTGGGCGCGCAGCCTCATATGCAGAGAGCATCGCTTCGGCGTTACTCCCCACTGTCTTTGAGGCTTCCTCTAACACTTCTTCGCGCGTAATGGTTGCTATTCGTGGGTCCATGAGAGCGAATAGGGCGAACTCTTCGCGCGTGGATCCAGTGAGGAGTTTTACATCTCCAAGGCCTTTTCGAACTCCAACAAGAGGAGCATCGGGGAGCATGTCGTTGTCGATTACCGGAGTGAATGGCATCTCTAGTCGACCGCCAGACATAAGCAACATCTGGGCATCAAGCAGCGACTGAACCGGGAGAGCTTGGAGCTCCTCAACCGTTGTGACTCCAGCATGCTCCATGATCAGCTTGGCATTGAGTGTTGCGTCCTCGGCTGAGGTGCAGAAGTTTGCTCCACCACTCTGTGTTATTGCCTTTTGGAATAGGCCCTGCGCAGCTGGTAGCCCAAGAAGCGTGCAGATACTCATTGCACCTGCAGACTCACCGAAGACCGTTACGTTTGATGGGTCGCCGCCGAAGTTAGCGATGTTGTCGCGAACCCATTCAAGAGCAGCAACTTGATCAAGGCTGCCAGCAAGACCCGATCCCCTAAAGGCCTCTCCGCCAAGATCAGCAAGATGCAGAAATCCGAAGACCGCGAGGCGGTAGTTGATGGTGACAACTACAACATCGCCCTGCTCTGCGAGTTTGGTGCCGTCATAAACAGGTAGCGATCCTGCGCCGTTGAGGAATGCACCTCCATGGATCCAAACCATTACCGGTCGTGAACCATCGAGGTGAGGCGTCCATATATTTAGGGTGAGGCTTGTTGCTTCATCCTGAACGGAGTGCGGCGCACCAGGAGCGAGCGCTGCATCCATCATCGAAGGCATCTGGGGCACGATCGGGCCTAGGTGCTCTGCGTTTAGAACCTCAGACCACGGTGCAACCGGTGTAGGTGGCATGAAGCGGAGCGCTCCAACAGGGGGTGCTGCGAAGGGGATTCCAGCAAAGCGACTATGCCCATCGTGGGTAGTTCCGCGTATTGGACCGCTTTTCGTCTCAACTATTGGGTGGCTCATGGAGTGCTCCTGATTAAGTCATGCCGCTAATGGAGGGCGGCTAAAGGCTGGCTCGCTCTCGGAGAGGATAGAGCCTTAGCAGCGGTGGCGCCTGCCGCTGCGCGTACCCTGTACGTTCGCGTCGATATTGACTGAGTTATTGATTGAGTTATTGAGGAAGACCGGAGGAAAACGTGGCCCGAGGCCAATACCAGAGTGACAAAACAATTAGCTCCATCTCTGGGAGAGCCTCAATTGTTGGGGTTGGTGAGACTGAGTATCTGCGCGGATCTGCGCGCCTTCCCGTAGAGATGATGCTTGAGGCATCAATTAACGCGATTGCTGATGCAGGCCTTGCCCCTAGTGACATCGACGGGATACTTCCCCCTCCCGGATATACAACCGTCGAGGAGTTGGCGGTCAACCTTGGTATTGAGGACCTCGCCTTCTCGTCGACTGTCCATATGGGCGGTGCATCCTCTACGGCAGCGATTCAAAATGCGGCGATGGCCGTGGCCACCGGTATAGCTAAGAATGTTCTCGTTGTCGTCGGGTGGAATGGGTACTCAGCATTTCGGCCGCGTGCTGGTGTGCCGGTTCCCAAGCGCGGGTTCGATGCGAACGCTGTTGGAGACACAGTGCTCGATTTTTACCTTCCCTATGGAGCGCGCTCCGCTGCCCAGTTTTACGGCTGGATCGCAACGCGCCACCGAGAGATGTACGGAACACTCGAGACAGACACAGGCGAGGTAGCGCTTGCCTGCCGCGCCCATGCGCAGACGAGCGAGCTCGCTCTCATGCGCGGTAAACCCCTCACGATGGAGGACTACTTAGCCTCGCCATGGGTATCAGAGCCATTTCGCCTTCTTGATTGCTGCCTAGAGACCGACTGCGCTGTTGCAGTAATCGTTTCGTCTACAGAGCGAGCCCGCGACCTTCCCCACGACCCTGTTGTTGTGCTTGGGGTAGGCGAGGGCCATCCGTACCCAGCGGACGACATCGCAGGGCGCCCTGATCCGTTTCACATTGGCTTAAGCGACGCTGCTCCACGCGCGTTTGCAATGGCTGGTGTATCGCCCAGCGATATGGACTTCCTCCAGATCTATGACTGCTTTACCTACGTTGTGCTCCTACAGCTAGAGGCTCTAGGTCTCTGTGAGCGCGGTGGGGCCGGTGAGTTCGTTCGCGATGGGCGCATCAAGCTCGGTGGAGAGTTCCCGCTGAATACTCATGGAGGGTTGCTTTCACAGGGTCACATGTGGGGAATGAACCATGTTGTTGAGGCGGTCAGGCAGCTGCGTCACGAGCGCGGCGACGGTCAAGTAGCGGGTGCAGAGATGGGGCTCGTAACTGGCTGGGGCGACTTCGGTGATGGCTCAATCGCGATTCTCGGGAGGGATCGATGAATCAGCGTGACGAGTCTTCTCTCCCGCCGATTGACCGGATGCTTCCAAACCCCTCCGGGCTGAACGCAGACTTTTATCGGATTGCAGCAGAGACTGGAGTGATCAATATTCAGCGTTGTAGCGACTGCAGCGCGTATCGGCACCCACCACGTTTCCGCTGCGCAGCGTGCGGCTCTGATGCATGGAGCTGGAGCCCTACAAGTATGCGCGGTTTCGTTTGGTCTTGGACCATTACTCATCGCGCAATTGATCCGGCGTTTGCGGAGCAACTTCCCTACGTGGTGGTTGTGGTGGAGATGGAAGAGGGTGTGCGGGTGGTCGGCAATCTTCGATCCATTGAAATCTCAGAACTACGAATTGGA
>CALQAT020000181.1:0-3660 GCA_943328625.2 Bordetella parapertussis
ACACTTCTATCTACAGTCGCAACCTCAAAGCCGCGTGACGGCATTGACTTCTTCCCGCTAACGGTTGATGTCGAGGAGCGCATGTACGCAGCTGGCAAGATCCCCGGCTCATTCTTCCGTCGTGAAGGTCGCCCTGGAGAGTCTGCAATTCTTACTTGCCGCCTCACCGACCGACCCCTTCGCCCAGCGTTCCCTGCCGACTTCCGCAATGAGGTTCAGGTAATTGCAACGATCCTTGGCGTAGACCTAATCAACCCTCACGACATCCCCTCCATCAACGGAGCATCGGCTGCACTTACCGTCTCGGGTATCCCGTTCGACGGCCCAATTGGTGCAGTTCGTATGGCCCACCTTGATGGCGAGTGGGTTGCACACCCAAGCTACGCAGACGGAGATTCTTCAACCTTCGAGCTCGTTGTTGCTGGTCGCCGCACGGATAGTGGCGACATTGCAATCATGATGGTCGAGGCTGGTGGCACTGAGGGCTCATGGGAGCTCTACGAGGCCGGAGCACCGAAGGTGACCGAAGAGGTCATCGCCGGTGGACTCGATGCAGCGAAGGAGTGGATCGATGCTTCGATCGAACTTCAGCTCAATCTTCGCGCTGCAGTTGAGGCCGCTAATGGCCCGATCGCACCAATCCCTTACGGCGCAAATGTCGATTACTCGGTAGAGGTATTCGAGGCAGTCGCAGGCGAGGCACGCGACTCGACCGCCAAGGCAATGGCGATCGCTGACAAGACCGATCGCAATGATCGTCTCGCTGAGCTCGAGGCAGCACTCCTTGCAAACCTTGTTGGTAACTCAGATGCACCTGGTGTATTCAACGACCGCGCAGGTGAGGTTAAGAAGGCCTTCCGTTCACTCCAGAAAGAAGTTGTACGTAGCCGCGTTGTAAACGAGGGTATTCGTATCGACGGTCGTGGAACAGCGGATCTTCGTCCACTCTCCGCAGAGGTAGGCATCTTGAGCACCGCTCACGGAACTGGACTCTTCCAGCGTGGTGAGACTCAGGTTCTCTCGGTAACCACACTCGGTATGCCTCGCATGGAGCAGATGCTCGACACCATTGGTGTTGACGACCGCAAGCGCTACATGCACCACTACAACTTCACACCTTTCTCCACCGGTGAGACCGGCCGCGTCGGCTCTCCGAAGCGTCGAGAGATTGGTCACGGTGCACTCGCTGAGCGTGCACTTGTACCCGTTGTCCCTTCAGCAATCGAGTGGCCTTACACGCTTAGAGTCGTCTCGGATGTTCTCGCATCCAACGGCTCAACCTCGATGGCATCTGTCTGTGGCTCAACACTTGCATTGCTCGACGCCGGCGTGCCCCTAAAGGCTCCGGTTGCTGGTATTGCGATGGGGCTTATCTACGCAGAAGGCAAGTACACGACCCTCACCGACATTCTCGGTGCAGAGGACGCGTTTGGTGACATGGACTTCAAGGTCGCTGGAACTGCAGAGTTTGTAACCGCACTCCAGCTCGACACGAAGATCGATGGCATCCCTGCCGATGTTCTCGCTAAGGCACTTGCGCAGGCCAAAGATGCCCGCCTCAAGATCCTCAGCGTCATGGAGGATGCAATCGGTACCCATCGCTCAGAGGTTCGTGACTCTGCGCCCAAGATTGTCTCCTTTGAGATCCCGATCGACAAGATCGGCGAGGTCATCGGACCCAAGGGCAAGGTCATCAACACAATGCAGCAGGAGACAGGTGCAGATATTGCAGTCTCCGACGATGGTGTCGTTGGAACAGTAAGCATCGGTTCGAAGGACGGATCAAAGGTTGAGGAGGCTCGTCGCCGAATCATGTTGATTCTTGACCCTCCAACTGCAGATGTGGGCGAGGTCTACATGGGCCGCGTTGTAAACATCACCAAGTTCGGTGCCTTCGTAAACATCCTTCCTGGTCGTGATGGTCTCCTTCACATCTCCAAGATGGGTCGCGGAAAGCGCATCGACAAGGTTGAGGATGTATTCAGCCTCGGTGACGAAGTAGAAGTACGCGTCGACGACATCGATAACTCCGGCAAGCTCTCACTCTCCCTTGCGGGCGATGACAGTGCAGCCGCAGGCTCCGATGAAGGCTCAACTGAGCGTGCGCAGCGTTCTGAGTCGCGTTCTGAGTCCCGCTCAGGTGGCGACTCTTCGGATGGCTCTCCCGCTCCAGAGCGCGAGCGTGCATCCTTCGAGCAGTCGTGGGATGAGCAGGCCTCCGGCCAGTTCGGTGACCTTGGCCCAGCGGCCGAGGGATCACCACGCGGTGGTGGCGACCGTGACGGACGTGGTGGAAACCGTGGTGGAAACCGCGGCGGGCGTCGTCGCTAACGATTTGGGTCGGCCGGAGATTGCTAACGAGCAGTCTCCGGCACGACTAAACGTTTCGATCATGGGTACAGACTCGATAGTGCGCGGCACGCTCGGCAACGGTCTGCGTGTAGTCACTGAGGAGATGCCCTCGCTTCGTTCTGTAGCCGTAGGGCTCTGGATCGGTACTGGTGGGATTGACGAACCTGAGAAGGTTCTAGGTGCGAGCCATTTTCTAGAGCACCTAGGTTTCAAGGGAACTAGTCGTCGCTCGGCGATCGAGATCGCGCAGGAGATTGAGTCCATCGGTGGAGACATGAATGCTTTCACCGCGCATGAACTCACATGTTTCTACGTTCGCGTTCCAGATGTGCACCTTGAGCTTGCGATTGACATGCTTACGGATGTTGTCTGGTCGCCCACGCTTGACGCTGCTGACGTAGATCAAGAGCGCGAGGTCATTCTCGAAGAGATTCGAATGCGCGATGACCAGCCCGATGATGTCGTACATGAAACATTCATGGAGGCAATGTTTGCAGGGCATCCGCTATCTCGTTCCGTGCTCGGTACTCCTGAGTCGGTCGCAGCTATGACCCGCGATGACATCGCTAATTACCATGCGGCTCACTATGTGCCTTCGAATACCGTCATTGCTGTTGCTGGGAATGCAACGCACGAACAAGTCACTGCATTAGTTGAGGCTCGCCATCCTGATACTGGAGCGTCGCGGCCCAAGCGTGAAGCCGCTTCCATTGATCCGGTGCGCCGACTCATCGTTACAAGGCGCCCTAGCGAGCAGGCCCATGTAATTCTTGGACACAGATCTTTTGCACGCGAGGATCCAGATCGTTATGCGCTAGCTGTTCTCAATCAGGCTCTAGGTGGGGGAATGGCTTCGAGGCTCTTTCAAGAGGTGCGCGAGAAGCGTGGCCTCGCCTACTCGGTTTATTCGTTTAGATCGGCATACGCAGATGTCGGAGCAATGGCTGTCTACGTCGGGACAGGCCCGGAGAAAGTGCACGAGACTATTGCGGTAGTGCGTGATGTCCTCGCAGAGGTCATCGAGAATGGTCTGACAGATGCTGAAGTCGCATCATCAAAGGGGCACCTAACTGGAGCCACTGCCCTCGCTCTAGAGTCGTCCTCGAGTCGAATGCAGCGCATTGGGCGCGGAGAACTAGTAGAGAACAAGATCCCCACCCTTGATGATCTCACCGCATATGTCGCCGCTGTTACCCCGGACGATGTTCGAAGAGTTGCTCGTCGCATGTTCGAGGGCCCAGAGGTGCTCGCAGTTGCCGGCCCATTCGATGAATCAGATTTCTCTGGGCAAGCGATCTGAGCGTAGGT
>CALQAT020000182.1:0-3591 GCA_943328625.2 Bordetella parapertussis
CTCGACGACTTAACTCCTTGGGCATCGGGAGAACTGCGCCTCCCCGATGGGCCTGTCGTAATTCTTGGTGGGGGCAAGGCCGGGTTAACTCTTGCTCGCATGGCCCGCTCGCGTCGACACGAAGTAACCGTGATCGAGGAGACGCAGGTATTTGCGATTGAGCTTGGGCTTCCGGGGCGCTTCCGATGGATTGCAGATCTTGAGGCCTCTGGGGTCACGCTCCTCTCCGAGCACCGCGCTACCTCAATCAACCAAGGGTCTGTTACCGCACTAGAGACGGATGGAGCAGTCGTGGAGATTCAGTGCGCCACCGCCATCTCCGCAATCCCAATAACCCCCCGCAATGATCTACTCGAGATGCTGTTTGATAGCGGAGCCACGGTTGAAGTAATCGGCGATGCCCGAGCCCTAGACCGCCTCGAGGGGGCATTTAGGGATGCCGAGTCACTTAGCAATCGCCTCTGAATAGAACCACTCACACACGCCAAAATATGCATCTGTTCGGCAAGCATCTTGTGAGGTCGCTACGGTTAGGGCATGGGCGAAGACGACAGTTCTCAGTTCGACCGGCTAACGACACTGATTGCCAATCTGCGAGTTCATTTAGCCCCGGATCAGGTACTCACGGGCAATGCGATCTCCGAGGATTACACACACGACGAATCCCTAACTGTCTCGCCGGTAATGCCCGGAGTAGTGGCGCTCCCGGAGAACACTGCAGAGACCGCAGATATTGTTCGCTTCTCAGATGCGCACTTAATAGCGGTAACAGCAAGGGGAAGCGGGACAGGCCTCTCCGGCGCATGTGTGCCACGCCCCGATGGCGTACTCATCTCCTTCGAGCGGATGAATGCAATCCTTGAGATTGATACAGAGAATCACACCGCCACCGTGCAACCTGGAGTAACTCTCGAGCAACTAGACGCTGCATTAAAAGAGCACGGGCTTGTATACCCGGTATTCCCCGGCGAGTTGAGTGCAAGCCTCGGCGGGAATGTCGCGACCAATGCCGGCGGGATGCGCGCAGTTAAGTACGGCGTTACACGCCACCAAGTGCTTGGCCTTGAGGCAGTGCTAGCAAGCGGCGAGATAATTCGAACCGGTGGAAAGTTTGTAAAAGCAACAACTGGCTATGACCTAACACAGCTAATTACCGGCTCCGAAGGCACGCTAGCGATAGTTACGGAGGCAACGCTGCGCCTCTACCCGCGCCTTGAGTACAGCGCAACGATGCTGGTTCCATTCCATACACTGACGCAAGTAACCGCTGCGGTACCGCGTATTCTCGACCGAGGCGTTGGACCACTCATCCTCGAGTACATAGACCTGCTCACAATGTCAGTGGTTACAGAGTTTGTTGGGCTCGACCTCGGCATACCTGAGGAGATCCGCAGCACGGCACTCGCCTATTTGGTAGTTGTCCTAGAGCAGCGCACGGCAGAGCGCTTAAATGAAGACGTCGAGGAACTCGCGGAACTGCTCAGCGCACTAGGCGCCATCGATGTCTATGTACTCCCCGCGGCAGCAGGCGAGCGCCTTATTGAGGCGAGGGAGAAGGCGTTCTGGGCAGCGAAAGCGAACGGAGCAAACGACATTGTCGACATTGTTGTACCGCGAGCGAGTGTTCCAGTTTTTATGGAGCGGGTTGCCAAGATTGCAGACGAGAACATCAGCTGGATCGCCGGATGCGGGCATGCAGGCGATGGCAACGTGCACCTCTCGGTTTTCCAACCTGACGATGAGTTGCGCTACAAAGTGCTCTCTGAGTTGTTCGCCTTAGGCATGGAGCTCGGGGGCGCCATCTCGGGAGAGCACGGCATCGGCACCGCTAAGCGCCGCTGGTACCTAGAGTTAGAGGACCCAAACAAACTCGCACTAATGCGACGTATCAAGAATGCGTTCGATCCAAATGGAGTGCTCAACCCAGGAACACTCCTCACCTAATCGCTATACACACATCTTTAATTATTTAGGAGAACAAATGAACGGCGCTCAAGCATTAATTCGCACACTCGTAGATGCAGGCGTTGACGTCGTATTCAGCAACCCGGGCACCTCTGAGATGCACTTTGTTGCAGCCTTGGACGATGTCCCAGAGATGCGTGGAGTCCTTACGCTCTTCGAGGGCGTAGCAACAGGTGCGGCAGATGGCTACGCGCGTATGACAGGTAACCCGGCCGCAGTGCTCCTGCATTTAGGGCCCGGCCTCGGAAACGGCATCGCCAATCTTCACAATGCGCGCAGAGCCCACTCCCCTGTAGTCAACATCGTCGGCGATCACGCCACATATCACCACCAGCACGATGCACCTCTGCAGTCGGATATCGGAGTACTAGCTAGCAACGTCTCCGCTTGGGTACACACCTCTAGTGACCCTAAAACTGTCGCGGCTGATGGCGCCGCTGCAGTAGCCGCATCGCTTGCCTCACCGGGCGGAGTCGCTACTTTGATTCTTCCTGCAGATGTCTGCTGGGGCGATGGAGGAGTTGTCGCAAAACCTGTGCCGGCTCCAAATCCCCTATCAACAAATGCAGACCTCATTACGCGTTCCATAGCTGTGCTGCAGAGCGGAGAACCCACCGCCCTCCTCGTAGGAGATGACATTGCTGGCGACCCAGAGTTGTTGGCTGAGGTAGCAGGGCTCGCGGTAGCAACTGGCGCTCGAGTGTTTGGTGAGACCTTTCCATCGCGCATGCGACGTGGTGCAGGGCTACCCGGCTTGGAGCGCATTGCATACTTAGCCGAGTTCGCTCAGATGCAGCTCGATGGGCTCGTGCACATCATCACACTTGGAGCTAAATCTCCTGCTTCGTTCTTTGCTTACCCGGGGAAGGCAAGCGACCTTGTACCCGATGGCGCAACGTTGATCCACGCGGTGGAGGACGGCGGAGATGTCCGCGCAACACTTGCCGCACTCACCAGCGCGATCGGCTCCTCTGCCGGCGATGCGCCGCTCGTACCAGCGTTTAGGCCAGAGCCCCCAACGGGTCCGCTCACAGGAGAGACGCTCGCGGCAGCAGTCGCAGCGCTACTACCTCCAGAGGCGATAGTCGCAGATGAATCAAATACAACAGGCCTATGGCTCCCGGGTGCAACCGCAGGAGCAGCGCCACACGACTGGCTATCTCTCACCGGCGGAGCAATTGGATTTGGTATGCCGATAGCGACAGGCGCAGCGATTGCTTGCCCCGGACGTCGCGTCCTGAACCTCGAGTCCGATGGCTCGGCGATGTACACACTTCAATCACTATGGACCCAGGCTCGAGAGCGCTTAGATGTCACCACCGTGATTCTGAATAATCGCTCGTATGCAGTTCTCAATCTCGAGCTGCGTCGCGTTGGTGCGACACCTGGCCCGGCTGCCCTTGCAATGC
The DNA here is from genome assembly GCA_943328625.2 of Bordetella parapertussis. Classification (GTDB taxonomy): domain Bacteria; phylum Actinomycetota; class Acidimicrobiia; order IMCC26256; family IMCC26256; genus IMCC26256. Next base: position 3,375 of record CALQAT020000182.1, read on the forward strand.
TCGATCTCTCAGAGCCTGCGATCGACTTCGTTCTGCTTGCACAGGGCATGGGGGTAACCGCAGAGCGAGTCTCAACATCAGAGGAGTTCTACGCAGCACTCGAGCGCTCATTTGCAACCCCAGGGCCAAGCCTCATTGAGGCGATAGTCCCAAACAGCTTTTAGCTAGCAAATCTTTCGCTGCGCTAAAGCTATAGATCGATACTTCTGTGTACCGC
>CALQAT020000183.1:0-3590 GCA_943328625.2 Bordetella parapertussis
CGTGGGAGCAATATCGACTACATGATGGAACTGGCTCCGCAATGCTCCAACATCTTTGATCCGCTTTGGCCAAGAGATAGCGAGAGCGTTTCTAGTGCCACCAAAGTGCGAGGCGACCTGCTTCATCCATTGGAACGGCGAGTCAAGGGCCCAGGCCCACCCGACATTGAAGTGGTTCTCGCAGAGTGCGGTGCCAAAATCATCCATGTGCTCAAGAAGCCACTCGGGGTCTTCATGCACGCCATTCTGAAACGACGGCGCACTCCATGCACCGTTTACTGTCCCCTCGGCAGATGCACCATTGTCACCGGTGATGTAGATAACGAGCGTGTTATCCGTGAGACCTAGTTCGTCAATCGCTTCAATTACTCGCCCGATCTGGGCATCAGTATGGGCAAGAAACCCTGCAAAACACTCCATTAGACGCGTCGCTACCGGTTTGAATCGATCTGGGTAGTCATCCCATGCCGGTATCTGCTCCGGGCGGGGAGTTAGCACAGTCTCGGGCGGAATCACGCCGAGTTGTATTTGGCGCTCATGGATATGGGTTCGCATTGCATCCCAGCCGTCGTCAAAGGCACCGGCGAAGCGATCGATCCACTCACGCGGCGCATGATGCGGCGCGTGAACCGCTGGTGTTGGTAGGTAGCAGAAGAAAGGCCTCTCGGGAGCAGATACATGCTGACGCTGAATCCAGTTGATGGCTTGATCGGCTAGGTCTTCACTTAGGTGATAATCATCGCGACCAATATGTGGATTGATCGGAGTTGTCTGGTCGTAGACAGCGGGCTCAAACTGTGATGCCTCTGCGCCAAGGATTCCATAGAAGCGATCGAAGCCAACACCGGTAGGCCAACGGTCAAACGGCCCCGCAGGACTCTGCTCCCAGAGTGGAGCGAGGTGCCATTTTCCAAAACAACCAGTTGAGTATCCGGAGAGTCGTAAGACCTGGGCGATCGTTGCCGCCTCTGCGGGGATAGCAGAGTCATACCCGGGGAATGAGTTTGCAATCTCAGTGATGCCACCCATGTGCACAGAGTGGTGCTGACGACCGGTTAGGAGCGATGCGCGCGTTGGGGAGCAGAGAGCAGTTGTATGGAATTGGTTATAGCGCAGACCACGATCAGAAATAGCTTGAAACACAGGGGTATCGATCGGTCCACCGAATGTTGAGTAGGAGCCGAACCCAACGTCATCGAGCATCACGAGCACCACATTTGGAGCACCCTCAGGTGCTTGGGCGTTCTCCAACCTTCGTGGCTGCGAATCCGTAATTAGTCTCGCTATCTCCCCCTCGAACTCTGGAGTAGGGCGAGGAAGATTATTTTGATCCGTGGCCATTACCTAAATGAGTCGTGGTCTAGGCAACGAAGCGCATTGCGCGCGCTAACTGCATCACCGATGACGCTGAATCTTCCTTCATCAATTGCCTGATCGATTGTCCCCTGGCCAGAGATAACCCATCCCCAGTCCTCGCGCGACCCAACATAGGTTGCACTCGCACCATCTCCATTGGTCTCGCATGCAATTGCGTTACGGAAATGCAGTCCAGCGATCTCGCCGTCGAGGTTCCAAGCAAGATGTGCATCGATGCCATCGGTCGTCTCTGGGTCAACAAATACTTTCAGCACACCAATGGCAGTCTCAATGGGCCACTGCATGATCTGAATTGGGAAGACGCGATGCACCTTGTATGGGCTCATGTCTAGAGCACCCTCGAGATCAAGCGCACGAGTTATGCACCAGTTACGAATGTTGGCAGAGGTAGTGCGCTGCCCAACTAGTCGCAACGCTGCACTTAGGAGTAAACGATCTGCCTCATCGGAGTCGGCTGCTGCAACGAGAATCCCGGAGAGTTCAAGTGCCCAGCGCAGATCATCGGCGAGAGCAGCGCCAGCCATCTCTCGAACGCGCTCCTTGCCCCCCATCGCCTCGATAAAGCGTTTTGATCGATCAACAGGGGCGTGCGGGAGGAGTTGCTGCGGGTCGCCATCGAAGAAGCCAAAGAGTCCACTTCTGATCTGGCGCGTGTGGTGCTCAACGATTCCGTATAGCTCTGAGGTTAAGTAATCCTCGTTATAGAACTCGGGGAGGACAACTAGGTGAGCCAATTCAGTTGAGGTGGCTCCGCGGTTTGTCCATCGCACGGTTTGATCCCAGAGAAACTGAATCGCATCGCGTGAACGCGTAACTCGAGTTGCGATCTCGTCAGTACCCGACATGGGCGGACCATGCGTTGCGATGATGTGAGCGGGCTCGAGGGATCGCAGGTGATCGATACCACGAAGCATGACGCGTGGGTCGCGATACTCCTCGCCGCGGATCGCAAAGACGTTGAATAGCGCAGGCCACACCAAGTTGTGGACTGCCACCCCAAGACTCGGGAACCAATAGGTAACCGAGTCGTCAGCATCACTCGGCGCAGGCTCAACATGAATCTCAAGGCCAGCAAGATTTAGAACCGTTGCAGTCTCAAACGTATTTGTAGGCGAGATATAACCATTTGTCCATGGAGCGTGATCCGCTAGACGAAACGCAAGACCAAGGCCGACGTTCACTACGCCATCAGGGCCGGACTCCGGCAACCGAATCGCGAACTGCTCCACGAGGCCACGCAGGTATGCAGGTGCAATAATTCCGCCTGCGCGTAACCGGTTGCCATCAATTCCAGCGTGCCCCCAGATCGGGAGTGCCGCTCCTTGGGGAGTTGTTGCCTCCTCGAATACTGCTGCGGTTCCCTGCACATAGTGGAAGTGCGTGTAGAGCACCGCGACGATCGGCTCGCTAGCAACTTTGCGTAGTTCTTGAATAGCAGCACGCAACTCCTCGACCGACTCGCCTGAGTCAATCGCAACGATTCCCTCTGGCCCCCGCACGCAGGTTTGGTTGGAGAGGCCATTGCCGACAAAGCACCATGCGTTATCCCCGACCGCGTAGAACTTACGCACCAGGCGCTCGGAGTGGGCAACATGTGCCTCATGTGCGATCTGACCACGAGAGTCAGTAATCGTGCGGGATGAGTCTGAGGCGATACTTGTTGGCTGTGTCATGGGGGCGACTCTAGGCCAGCGGCGATTGATAGGGATTTTGATCCCTGAAACCCTTACCGATCTTGGATTTATGCTGATTAATGGGCTGTCTCGCAGGGCTTGAACCCAAGATGACCGCCGGAAGGTGGCCTCGCGCCTCGTTGATCCATTTTTCAGACGCCTATTACGATTTCCCACTCAAAATCGCGCTCGCTTCGCGCAGTTAACCCACTAATAATGCGGTGCAATCACTCAAATCTTGAGTCGCCACATTTACGGGCAGCCCTAAAAAATCGAGGCAGGAATATCAAATTGCGTACCAACATTTCTTGTCTAAATGCCATAAGCAAGACCCGAGCTCACGATCTAGCAGGGTCAGACTCCAACACATTTCCGATACGCCTAGCCCATCCTCGTGAACGATGACTGACCGCCTCCTCGCGCAGGATCCTCGTTCGATACCTATGGCGCGTTCGTCGCAATGGCACCAAAAGCTCAAACGCAGTCGAGCGGCGTTGCTCCTCACCCTAACGCTTGCACTGATCGGCCAACTCCTGATCA
>CALQAT020000184.1:0-3574 GCA_943328625.2 Bordetella parapertussis
CACCAATCACACCAGTCGCCCTCTTCGTGGGCAGCGACGTTGCGATAGGAGAAGACCCCTCCAACAAACTGCATATCAGCGACCTTCTCGCGGACAATTCGAGGACCTACATCCTGATACTTCGCAGGCAGACGGTCTGACCAGACTGTCGCGGGCTCAATAATGTGGTCATCTACCGAGATGATCTTGGGAAAAGTTTTCTCGTCATACATATTGAGCTCCTATCACGCACCCCTCTTTGGAGGTGCTCTGGCTATCGCCTTACCGGATGTCACGCATTGTTGCGCCTTACCCTACAACTGACACACCGTCAGATTCAGAAAGGCAAGGTGCGAAATGGCGTTTATTGAGGTTCTCCTGGCTTAGGTCCATGCCTTAATCAATGCATCTGTGGTGGTCAGGGTCGCTACGAAGGCGAGCGAGTTCTCGATCACTGACTCCCCATACTCTCTCGGCACCCCTGCAACTGCATCTCTCGGCATCACGAACTGGTAGCCACGATTTACAGCGGAGAAGGCAAAATCAGTCATTCCAATGTTGAGGCTCACCCCTACCCCAACAATGGTTGTTACCCCGAGATTGCGAAGAATGCTGTCGAGCTGGGTTCCAGTCATCGGCCCTAGCCCGTGATAGCGCGGGAGCACAATGTCACTCGGGTCAACTCCAATCTCATCGGGCACCTCTACCGCAGAGGAGCCGGGGAGCAGACGTACCGGCGCCTTTAATACCCCCATGAAGAGTCGTGCATTGCGGTTTGCGCCCCTCAGGTCTTCACGGGTCTCAGCGGTGCAGTGGATGACTGGGATACCCGAGAGTCGAGCCTGCTTAGCGAGCAGCGCGCAGTTTGGGACAAGGCCCACAGAGCGACACGAATCTGCAAGTGCCGGCAGCGCTGATGGGGTTCCAACAACACCGTTCTGCACCTCCTGCAAGACGAGTGCAGTATGCGCTGGTGCTACGAGACTCGCTAGATCAAGAGCCACTTGTACTCCTTTAGGATTTTTAGTCTTCTTCTATGAAGTGCAGATCAGCCTGTTGTGTAAGGACTGCTTTAACAACTTTGCCGGTTGCATTGCGCGGGAGGGGCTCTCGCCCAATTTCCCAAAGTGCCGGAACCTTAAAGTACGCGAGTGCCTCAGCACACCAGAGTGTGAGTTCTGCTGCATCAACATTGGCTTCATCTTTGAGCACGCATACAGCTTTAACTATTTGACCGAGTTCATTATCGGCGACCCCCACCACGCAGACCTCCATGATCGCTGCGTGCGCCTCAATTCTCTGCTCAATCTCAGCCGGGTAAATATTCTCACCACCGCGCAGAATGAGGTCATGCCTGCGTGATGCCAAGTAGAGGCGGCCTCCTTCAAATCTGCCGACGTCTCCAGTTCGCAACCAGCGCCCCTCAAGGATCGCCGCAGCAGTCTCATCGGGTTTGTTCCAGTAACCAAGCATTATGTTAGGGCCGCGTAAGTGGATATCCCCCTCTACCCCATCGGCTACTGCGAGGCCACTCTCATCGCGAATCTCGATCTCTACCGTCGGGAGCGGTCTCCCTACTGCAGTTGGGAAGAGGTCGAGCTCTGCTCCACTGTTTAGCGTCGCTAGAGCAGTGCACTCTGTGAGGCCGTAACCAACTCCAAACGTTGTACGCAGTTGGGGAAGGGATTCTTTGGCACTGCTGATAAGTGCAGGCGAGAATGTTGATCCGCCACCCCCACCGCTGCGCAGCGACGAGAGGTCATAGTTGCCAAACTCGGGGTGCAGCAGAAGTCTGTGGAGCATTGTCGGGGTAAACGACCAGTGAGTGACTTGCTCCGTCTCGATGAGGCGCATAACTACTGCTGGGTCAAAGCGCCCAACAGTCCAGACGCTCTTCACCCCACCGACTAAATACGCGATCGCTCCGGTGTGCAGCCCTGATACGTGGAACAGCGGACTCGAGACCAGTTGACACGTTGGGGGAAGCCCAGCCGGAGGTGGATCGTTGAGAATGTTGCGGAGCCCATGGAAAAAGGTGAGCCCGATTAATGCTCCGACATTACGGTGCGAATGTACTGCACCCTTCGGGCGCCCTGTTGTGCCACTCGTGTAGAGGATGATGGCCGGGTCGTCCTCGGCTATCGGAGGGTTGGGCAACTCTGCATCAGGGGCGTACGCCTCAAGCGCTGCAAACTCATCCTCCATGACTATGACAGGCACGCCGGGGTCTTGGCCCTCCAAGCGGTCAAGGCGCTTGCGATCAACAATGAGAACCTTAGGAGAGCAGTCCTCAATGCCATAGAGAATCTCAGGCGCAACCCACCAACCGTTTAGGCCTACCGCTACCGCCCCAAGACTCACCGTTGCCCAGAATGCAATGATCCACTCGGGAGAGTTTGCACCAAGAATCGCTACACGATCACCTGGCGTCACTCCATACTGATCGCGTAATGCAGAGGCGACTGAGGCAACCAAACGCTCATGCTCTCGGAATGTAATTCTTCGCTCTGTAACGCCGTCGCTGAATACCAAGTAGTCACCATCGCCATGCCCTACGGAGTTCGCAACTACGTCTCGAAGCGATTTAAGACGATTAGCCATTGCAGACATTGATTCGCCGAGAACCTCAACGCTCTCGAGCGCAAAAATGCCGCCCGGTTTGAGGAGGTCCGCCTCAATCGTGGCAAGACTCTCGGATACCCCTATCTGAGCCACTTAGCTTTCCCTTCGCGTGATCGACACGGACTTCTGTAACCCACGAACCGAAAGAGGATTCTCGTGGGGGCCAAACTAGGTCCCGAGTTAGTCAGCGCGTGCTCACTGTCTCGGTATCACGACCTGAACGCAGAATTGCACCTGGGATTGCGCCGGTCGCTGTGTTATCGCGCACAGTCTCGACGCCGTTCACATAGACACGAACCATTCCCTCGGCATCCGCTGTAAGGCGGGCAGCGTCTCCTGGCAAGTCCTTAACTAGCGTCGCTGCCGCTGAACCAATGCGCTCTGGATCGAATACCACAACATCAGCGACCCATCCAACGGCAATCTGTCCACGCCCTTTGAGCCCCATCAAGCGAGCGGGATCATCTGTGAGCATCTGAACGGCACGCTCAAGGGCAACGAGCTTTCGACCGCGCAGCATGTCGCCCATAAAGCGTGTTGTATAGGGAGCGCCACACATACGGTCGAGATGGGCGCCTGCATCAGAGCCACCAATCATTGCCCGAGGGTCTTCCCACACCTCATGACGAAGGGCCCAAGAAGCCTCATCGTTATCTGTTGCGCTTGGCCAGAGCACTGTCTGCAGATCGTCTGCGATCACAATCTCTACAAGTGCATCAAAGTCTGAGATGCCGCGCTTCTCTGCAACCTCGGATACGCGCTTACCTTTTAACCCATCGTTATCGGAGGAGAAGGTGTCGCCGATTACGTAGCCGCCCCAGCCAGTAAGGCGTCGGAATACTCCGGCCTCCTCACTAATCGCGCGTTCGTGCATCCACTTGCGCGTCTCTGGCTCTGCAAGCTTTGCCATGCTCTCGGCCAACGGAAGACCAAGAACGTCCTTCCAACCTGGCATCAAGAAGAGTGCGCAGTG
>CALQAT020000185.1:0-3563 GCA_943328625.2 Bordetella parapertussis
AGCGGTCCCTCGGGGGTCTCAACAACTGTGTCGATCGTGTCTCGAGTGGTTCCAGGCATGTCGTGAACAACGGAGCGCTCGTCACCGACAATGCGGTTAAAGAGCGTGCTCTTGCCGACATTGGGTCTGCCGACGATTGCAATAGCGAACAGGTGATCATCGGGTCCGCCGGTATCCGGAACCTCAGGCTCCGGCGGTAACTCGGCAACCACCGCATCAAGAACATCACCGCTACCGCGTCCGTGAATCGCAGAGACGGGGAACGGGACTCCAAGACCAAGACTTGAAGCGGTCCAGATCTCCAGCTCGCGCTTCTCGTCATCGACCTTATTAACAACTAAAAGAACGGGCTTCCCTGCGCGTTGCAGAATCCGAGCAATGGCTGAGTCCTGCTCGAGCACTCCGACCATGACATCTACAACCATGACGAGCACATCAGCCTCGCGAATCGCACGCTCAGCTTGAAGGCTAACTTGGTGAGCAAGAGGTTCGTCTGTGTCGATCCAGCCGCCGGTGTCTAGAACGATGAACCTCCTACCGTTCCACTCAGCGTCGAGGCTCTTTCGATCGCGCGTTACTCCAGGCATCTCTTCAACGATTGTTGCGCGACGCCCAATAAAACGGTTAACCAATGTGCTCTTACCAACGTTGGGTCGCCCCACTATGGCCACTACTGGCAAGTCACTGCTTGCTCCAAAATCCTTCATCTAGCTAAAGCCTCCACTAGTGCGACGCCGTTCGTCGCTACTACCTCAACTGCGGGAACCAAGTCGGCTACGCCCATTCCGTCGAGGAATCGATCATTGGAGAGAGCAACATCGGGAAGGATGATCCGCTCTCCGTTTCTTAAATTCGCGATAGCTGCGGCAATATCTGCCCCAGTCATTAACCCTGTGACCCCAATGTTGCCACCGAAGAAGCGATTCTCTACGACCAGCGTCGTAATAGGAACCTCTGCAAGAGTAATTAACTCGGGGAGCAACGGCGAAAGCACTGCATCGCCATAGGCGCCGGTTAGCAAAACGACAGGAGCATCGGCTCTTTTTGAGTCCTTAACCTTCAGCAAATCTACGCCTATTAGGGACTTGGGTGCCCTAGCGGCGCGATATCCCTCTGCTGGGGCACCATCAACCCAAGCAAAAAACCCGGCGCGTGTCCCTGTTCCGGTTGGAGACTCTAGGGGCTCATCTCCCGTCCGGAGGTTGTCATCACCATTGTGCCTAGCGATCGAGGCTCTTACCTCTGAGATGAAAGTGGCAGCCATCCCGATTCCATTTTCGTGCTGAAGGCATTCGTCGTACGCCTCGAGCTCAGGAAACGGCCTACCTGCCATCAAGTAGTACTCGTCACCTAGGTAGACCATCCGGCGCCCTAGCACCTCAGTGAAAACCTGCTGCCATCCCTCGACAGTCTCCACTACTTTCAGCGCCTCAGCCTGCGTGTGCTCGCGCATCTCAGGCTCGGTGTTGAATGCACTTACCCCGAGCGGAACTACTCCAACTGTAGAGAGCCCAGAGAATCGGTCAAGAATGCCGAGCATGGTGTCATCGAGCACCGCTGCATCGTTGACGCCAGGGCAGACAACTACTTGCCCATGCACATCAATGCCGGCATCAAGCAGCGCCTCTAACCATCGCAGGCTCGTTGCTCCTCGTCGATTGCGCAGCAAATGGGTACGCACATCAGGATCAGTTGCGTGGATGCTCACATAGAGAGGAGATAGTCGCTCGGTGATGACCCGCTCTAGGTCCGCCTCTGTGAAACGCGTGAGAGTAGTGAAGTTGCCATATAGAAACGAGAGCCTGTAATCGTCATCCTTGAGGGAGAGACTTTTCCGCATCCCTGGCGGAAGCTGATGAATAAAACAGAATGGACAATGGTTGTCACAGGTGCGCACTCGATCGAATACTGCGCTCGCTAACTCAACCCCTAGTGGCTCCCCTGCCATCTTCTCTACGAGAACGAATCTCTCGATCCCGCCTCGCTTTATCTCGATCTCAACATCGGCCTCATCAGACTGAATCTGATACCGGATCACATCTCGAATCGTCTCACCATTTACCGAGAGAATCTCGTCCCCGGCTACGAGTCCAGCAAGGGCAGCAGGAGACCCGGGCGCGACAGTAGAGACACGAGCGGAGGACATGTAGGTGAGTCTAGGGGCCAGCCCTCACGGCGGTAGCCTGCAGGGATGGCCGTACGTCGTGTTCTGCTCGCCGAACCCCGAGGATTCTGTGCTGGGGTCGAGATGGCCATCAAGGCCCTCTCATGGATGGTCCGAGTCTTCGAGGCCCCGGTCTACTGCTATCACGAGATTGTGCATAACCAGATCGTGGTTGATCGATTCCGCGAACTCGGTGTGATCTTCGTCGATACGGTGGAGGAGGTCCCTGAAGGAGCGCCCCTAATGCTCTCCGCTCACGGATCGGCACCAGAGGTTGTATTAGCAGCACGAGACCAAGGCAGATTTGTAGTTAATGCAGTATGCCCTTTGGTCACCAAGGTTCACCACGAAGCAAAGACTCGCGCTCGTAAGGGCTACACGGTTCTATATGTCGGTCATGCTGGGCACGACGAAGCAGTCGGGACTCTTGCCGAGGCACCTGAAGCCATACGCCTAGTGGAGCACCCCGAGGATATTGAGTCAATCGCAGCAACGATTGCTGACCCTTCGCGGGTAGCGCTATTAGCGCAGACAACTCTGGCGATGGGCGATTGGACTGACGTCATGGATGAGGCGCTCGAGAGATTCCCTGACCTCTGGACCGCGTCTCGCAATGATCTCTGTTTCGCTACAACCAACCGCCAAGAAGCACTTACGCTTATCGCCGATCGCTCTGACGCTGTGATCGTGATTGGAAGCGCAAACTCCTCGAACACACTCGCTCTTGCAAAGGTCGCAGAGGGTGCTGGCTCTCGCATCGTTCTTCGCATCGATGGACCAGATGAACTAGATCTCGAGATGATCGGCGATGCCGAGATCGTTGGTGTAACAGCGGGAGCCTCTGCTCCTGAGGAACTAGTGAATGCTGTGATTGCAAAGCTGGCTCCGTCAGAGGGCATCGAGAACGTGCGCGTTACTGATGAGGACGAGTATTTTCCACCGCCGCGAGAACTCAGAGACCTGCTCCCTTCCCTTGACATTCTCCTCTCCGTTGCTCTCGGAGGAGATCCAGATAAGGCTCGAGAACTAGGCGGGGCCTTTCGAGACGACCGAACTGTCAGCGCCTCCGTGGTGCTTGAGACGCTAAAGAACTAACGATGCTCCCAATAAACGTTGAGGCAATCCGGCTCCTCCTTCATCTATTAGCTGCCTCTATCTGGGTCGGAGGCCAATTGGTGCTTGGAGGCTTAATCCCAGCCTTAAAGCCCGCAGGCCCGGAGCACATCAGGGCTGTCGCTCGACGTTTTCAGCTCCTAGCGTGGCCATCTTTTGCAGTCCTACTAATAACAGGGGTCTGGAACCTTTTAGCCGTCGATCCAGCAAATCAGAGCAGCGCATGGATGATGACCTTGATGGTAAAGCTAGGCCTAGTTGCAGTTAGCGGTAGCGCAGCTGCAAT
>CALQAT020000186.1:0-3556 GCA_943328625.2 Bordetella parapertussis
CCAAATGTGATCTTGGCGAGGCCTGGTTCAATGCAGCCTTGACCGAGCATGGAGGCTTGTTGATCTCCAACCATCGCAACGATTGGTGGCTTGCCCGGAACTCGCTCGGCAACCCCAATTACTCCGCAGGTGTCAACAATCCTGGGGAGCGACGCCTCGGAGATGCCGAGAGCGTCGAGTGGCTTTGGCGCCCAGGAGGTTGCCCCATTCTGCGTGAGGAGAGTTACCCCTGCATTTGAAGGGTCGATAGCGTGTACGGAACCACCAGAGAGCGTCCATGCAATCCACGAATCTACGGTGCCTAAGCAGAGATCACGGCTGCGCTCTGCGTCGAAGTTATCTAGCAACCATGAGAATTTTGTCGCCGATGAATTAGGGGCAAAGCGTAGGCCCTGCGCTTGAAGCTCAAGGCATGTAAATACCGTACGGAGATCCTGCCATCCGATCCCGGGGCCAATTGGCTCACCTGTGACTCGGTCCCAGACCACCACTGATGCGCGCTGGTTGGTGATTGCAACTCCCGATACCGATCCATTTACCTCGCCTGCAACTTGGGTTGCGAGTTGCAGTGCAGCGCTAGCCATCGCAGCTGCATCAAACTCAACGAGGCCTGGAGCAGGGGAGTCAGGGAGAAGTGGTAGCGCCGCCTCGTTAGAGACAGTTGCGTCATCGTGAACTATCGACGCGCGTATCGACGATGTTCCAACATCGATGACAAGAATGCTCATCTCTGGCTCTTTTCTAAGGCCACTCTGGCCCGCCCCAAGGGTCTGGAAGACCTAGTTTTCCAGGGTTTAGAACACCATTCGGGTCGAGTGCTCGTTTGAGGTCTCCGAGCACGCTTAGCCCCTCGCCTAGTTCGTCTTGCATGAACCTAGAACGGTTAAGTCCAACGCCGTGGTGGTGAGAGAGCGCACCCCCGGCCTCTAGTACTGCGCGCTGCCCTGCATTCCAAGCGCTGATGTAATACGACTCGCGCTGCTCCGCAGGTGGGTTACCGGCAAATGTGAAATAGAGGCAGGCTCCATCGGAGTATGCGTGGCTTTGGTGCGCACTTGCAACCATTGTGTGCTCAAGCGATCTAAGCGCTTTCGTCGCAGCAGCATAAATCTCTGCACACTTTGACCAGGGTGCGGAGATCTCCATTGTGTCAACGACGAAGCCACGTCTAATCAAAGACTCGAGAGCACTCACATCGTTACGGTGCCCCATCCACTGCTCCACGAGTGCTTCATCAAGTCGCTCAGCGCCGATAGACATGCACTCTTCGTCAACAATCCCCATGACAGCATCAATAAGCGCTGGGTTTCCCTCGTCCATTACTAGAAGGACTTGACGGTCGCCGGTCTTATAGGAGCGATCCCCCTCAATCTCGTCATAGTGACGCAGCACTGCAGGTGTTGCCCCACGATGCAGGATTCGGCGGCAGACCTCGAGTCCGTCCGCAAAAGTTGCGAGGGAATATGCGGCGCGGCGTTGATAGGTGGGGAGCGGGTGCAGTCGAAGCGTCGCCTCAGTGATTACACCGAGCGTTCCCTCAGAGCCAACAAAGATACGGTTGAGTTCGGGCCCGATTGCGCTGCGAGGAGCATCGCCGGTGCGAATGATGCGGCCATCAGCAAGGGCTACTTCAAGGGCGACAACCATGTCCTCGATTTTCCCGTAGCGCGTTGAGTACTGCCCGGCTCCGCGGCACGCCACCCAGCCACCAACAGTTGAGAGAGCCATGGATTGCGGCCAATGCCCAACGGTCACGTTGTGCTCAGACTGGAGCGTCTCCTCGAACCATGTTCCAAAGGTGCCGGGTAGCACTCGAACTGTTAAGGACTCAGTATCTACATCAACAATCCCGGTCATTGATGTGAGATCAAGTAGCACGCCTCCGTGAAGCGGGACGCTTGCGCCACAGACGCCGCTGCGCCCAGCCGCTGGAGCAACCGGAAGACGGGCATCGTTGCAGACCTTGAGCACTGCGGCGACCTGATGCGCATCACTCGGGCGCACGACTACACAAGCAAGAGCCGCAACCTCTCCGTCTAGCGCCCAGATCATCGCGAGAGGCCACCAGTCGCGGCTTGCTTCTACTAGTTCACCATCGGCGGTTGTCACCTCGGCTCCAGTTGCGATCAGCGCCTCTAAGTGCGAAGGCGAGATCTCAACTCGAGTGGCGCTGAGGTGTGAGGTGACGATGCTCGGGTCGGCCTCGATTGCAATAGGTGGGGTAGGCGTGCCAGAGATGCTCATTAGGCTCCGAAACCGTTGTCGGTAGCCGCCGCCGGAAGCCCGCCAACGCTGCGTTCATGCTCAATTGATGCTTGGTAGGCGCTTACCTCTGCCTGCTCTCGGCTTAAGTCCCAGCCGAGCTCAGCTCCGATAATAGAGGCGGTGCTGTGGGCTGCCGCGAGGCTTGCATCGCGAGCAAGAATGCGAGAACGAGTCCGGCGCTCTAAGACATCGGCGAGAGTCTGCGCCATCTCGAAGCGCACAGCGTAAACAGCCTCAGCGCGTGAGTATGGGAGACCCGCAACGAGTGGCTCCGCAAGTGCAGGATCGGAGGTAGCAATTGCAGCTACATCTCGAGATGCAGATCCAAATCTCCCAGCAAGGTGCTCATCTGATCCGTGGTCGCCCTCTGCCCCAAATAGGGGTACTCGCTTTGTACGTGACTTGGCATTGATTCCAAGACGATCTGCTACTCGATCGACTGTATCGGCAGACATGCGTCGATACGTCGTGAGCTTCCCGCCTGTGATTGTCGTGACGCCGCCATCAGAGGTGCTTACGCCATGTTTGCGCGATAGATCGGCGGTCTTATTACCGACAGTTCCGCCGGAGATAAGTGGCCTAAGCCCCGCCCACACGGCAGTTACATCCGATTCGCTGATCTGCTCGCTCATCACAAGGTTCATTGCATCTATGCAGTAGCTGATGTCCTCGGGTGTGCATTGAGGGTCATCAATGTCTCCTTCGTAGTCAGTATCAGTAGTGCCTACGTATGTATGTTCACCCCACGGCACAACAAAAATAGATCGTTTATCCTTTGGAACTGGGATAATCGCAGCGATGTCGTTGCGCACTTTGCTCCAAGGAACCGTGATATGGATTCCCTTAGCAGGGCGAATGGAGTGTGGGTCTTTGCCCTCATCCATTGCTCTGATTGAGTCTGACCAGACCCCAGCAGCGTTCACGACAGCGCGGGCTTTGATCTCGAACTGACGGCCGTCGGCCTCTACCGTCGCGCCGCTTACCTGACCACTCGAGTCCTTGTTAAGTGAGACAACCTTCGTGTGGTTGGCCACCGCGGCGCCGAACTCAGCAGCAGTGCGCGCGACCGTGAGCGTCAAACGAGAGTCGTCTACCTGGGCGTCGTAATAAATGTAAGCGCCGGAGAGGTTCGCCTCGCGCAGAGTTGGCATGTGCTCAAGCGCTTCAGACTTGGAGATGCGCTTGTGGAGTTTCCCAATGCGAGCACCACCGGTTAAGTCATACATCCAGAGAGCGGATCCAAGTGCCCGCGAGATCTTTGGGTTGATGAGTCCGTCGCGCGATAGGAGCG
>CALQAT020000187.1:0-3492 GCA_943328625.2 Bordetella parapertussis
AACCGCAACCGCTATCACAGCCGGTGACCGCCATACGTGTGCGCTACTCGCTGACCAGACGGTCGAATGCTGGGGACGCAACTTCTGGGGTCAGCTCGGCGACAACACCGGATCTAATTCAAATACTCCAGTCGCAGTCTTAGGCATCACAAGTGCGATAGCTATCACAGCAGGCGGAAACCATTCTTGTGCGCTACTCGATAACCAGACGGTCGAATGCTGGGGAAGCAACTCCTACGGTCAGATTGGCGATGGCACCGACGCTCTCTCCTCTTTTATTCCTCTCGCAGTCTTGGGCATTACAACCGCCACCGCCATCGCTGCAGGCGCCGACCATACGTGTGCGCTACTCGATAACCAGAGAGTCCAATGCTGGGGAGACAACCAATTCGGAGCGCTTGGCGACGCCACCAACACCAGCTCGAATATTCCTGTAACAGTCTTAGGCATCACAACCGCTACCTCCGTTGCAGCAGGAGGTTCGGAGACGTGTGCGCTACTCGCTGACGCAGCAGTCGAATGCTGGGGATACAACGGATTCGGTCAATTTGGTGACGGCACCTACAACGACTCGAATATTCCAGTCCCTGTCTCAGACATCAACAACGCGACTGCCATAGCAGTCGGTGGTTACCATGCGTGTGCAATTCTCGCTAACCAAACAACCAAATGCTGGGGATTCAACGGATCAGGTGAGCTTGGCGACGCCACCTACAACGACTCGAATACTCCAGTCACAGTCTCAGGTTTCTAGAGGTACTTGGTTAGGTGGCAGCAACCTCGGCCGGGGTTGCTGCCTCAACACCAAGCGCACTCGGCGACCATCCGGCATCCTCGCCGTAGTACTCGAAGAGATGGGTCACTAGGTACTCAGCGCGCTCCTCGAGTGATGACCAGTCGGCAGCACGAACCGTCACGACATTGCCGTAGACCGTTACGTGCTTGGCTCCAGCCTCCAGGATGCGCTCAGCGAGAACATCCGGTGGGCGGCGACCTCGAGTGCGAGCAACCTCAACAGAGGCATAACGCTCGATAGCCATCCCGGTTAGTGAACGATTGGTCTCAAGAATCCGCACCTCGGAATCATTGCCCTTGCGAATTGAGACGGTAATTGGTTGACCCATGGAGGCCAGCCTAGACCGTGGTGACACTGCTTTACGGCTTGCAGGGCTCTAGGAGCGCGTCTCAGCTCGCGCGCCCCAGAGAGTTCCTCTCAGAGCAGGCGGCCCGGGGGCGGTAGCAGATCGCGCCATGGAATGTCATTCATAAATGACCACGAACGCCGATGGATTGTCGTTGGCCCATAACCGGCCAGAGCCATCTGGTGAACTGGAGCCGCGTAACCCTTGTTGCCCTCAAACCCATAGGGCGGGAAGTTCTCAGCCTCGGCGGTCATAATTGCATCGCGAGTTACCTTGGCCACAACAGATGCAGCCGCTATAGATAGCGAGGTCGTGTCGCCTTTCACGATGGTGGTGACTCTCGATCCAAGACGCAGGAAATCATGAGAGCCGTCTAAGAGAATGCGATCAGGGATAAATCCTTGTGCCTCTACCTCTGCGAGGGCACGAAGCCCCGCTACACGCAGAGCAGCCGTCATCCCGAGCTCGTCGCACTCCTGAGGTGATGCGTGCCCAATGCCGATTGCGACCGCCCACCCCTTTACAGACTCAAGGGCGCGGATCCTCGCAGCCGGGCTGAGTTGCTTCGAGTCTCGAACTCCCTCTATGAAGGTGCGCCCTGGAACCACTGCGGCCATGGTTGCTGGCCCCGCCCATGCGCCACGCCCGACCTCATCTAGGCCACAGACAATCAACTCACCGGAGTCCCAGCAGGCTTGCTCAACATCCAATGTTGGGGTTACTCGAGGCGCCACGTACATGACCGTAGCCAAACAACGCCGAGTGCGCGTGATGCGGAGGATATTTAGGCGTACGCTCAACGTGTGCAGCAGGGAGATCGAGTCGAGGTGCGATCACGATTCCAACGTGAATGGTCGCGCGGATTCGAGATTACCGAGGTAGTTGATGGCGACTCCATCAGATATCGCGTTAAGCGCCGCCACGATGAGGCCCTGCTCCCCTCGCTCTTCGCGGAGGATGAGATACGAGCCGAGCATCGCAAGCGTGAAACTTGGTGGGTTTAAGACCGAAGCACCTGAGTCGCTCTGTATGGCTCTAATGCCTACTGCCGAAGTTTTACTACCTCATCCGTCGAGAACTTAGCGATCCAGATATTTGAGCCATCAGCGGCGATACCCCACGGACCACCTGGCACTGAGATTGTCGCCAACACCGTGTTGGTCGTCGGATCAATCTTCGTAACAGAACTGCCGCCATTATTCGTGACCCAGATATTCGTGCCGTCAAATACAACTCCGCCCGGGTTGCTACCTACAGCAATAGTGGCAATAACTGAATTATTAGCAATGTTGATCTTCGCCACCGTGTTGAAGCCGCCATTCATTGCTACCCATATATTGGCCCCATCAAAGGAAAGCGCTTGGGGAGAATTCACTGTGATGGTGGGCAAGGTGAACTCATTGGTTGCTGCATTTATTCTCTGAACAAGGTTAGACATCCTCGATGCAACCCATATCTGGGATCCGTCAAACGCGAGAGCCTCAGGGTCAAGGAAAACCCCAACAGTTGCTACTACAGCATTCGTGTGAATATTTACCTTCATCACAGAAGTGCCGATCCGATTCGCTACCCAAATGTAGGAGCCATCAAAGACCAGTGCGTGGGGAGCATCCCCCACTGTCACTGTTGCCACCACCGCCATGGTCAGTGGGTTGATCTTCGAGAGCGTGTCACTTGACTCGTTTGCCACCCAGATGCTCGCACCATCAAACGCAACGGCATCTGGGTAGGACCCCACGGTGACAGTTCCGCTCACCGTATTTGTTGCGGGGTCAATCTTCGAGACGGTTCCTGCCCACGCATTTGCCACCCAAATAGATTCACCATCAAACGCCAGAGAAATTGGCCCATCGCCCACACCGAAGACTCCCGGCGTGGTCGGGTCTTGATCCCAACGCATCTGACCAATCTGGGAGTTTGAGAGTTGATTAGGAGCGTGCCCGACGGTGTATCCAGTTACATCGCCAAGAACATTCACTGTTCCAGCAAGATTGAAAATAGAGATGTGGCCATTAGCGCCGACTGCAGCGCTCACCAGGTTCGGAGTGGCTCCTTGACCCGCAGACCAATTGAGATTTGATGCAGTTGGGCGAGAAGTCCCTGTTGGGTACACCGTTAAATATGAGCCAGCGGTACCACCTACAACTGTGACATTTATTAGCAGCGAACTCACCGTGTTCGGGAGGTTGCAGTCTCCCGATGCTCCCGCCGCAGCAACCGCCATCGTCTCGCCTGCCCCGAGAGCGGTACCGCGTATACCGACTTGCGTTGCTGCCCTTGTATCAAAAAGGCGACAAGGCGAGATTGATACTGATACCGGTTGAGCACCATTAGAGGCGCCGATGAAACC
>CALQAT020000188.1:0-3420 GCA_943328625.2 Bordetella parapertussis
ATCAAGCAAGTAACGATGGGCTCCGGCCATAAGTCCTCGAAGGCGCGGATCCTCAAGCGAACTCGCCGCAATCGCCTCACCTAGGCGAATCGCCAACGGAGCATCTCCGCGCTCCAATGCCGACTCTGCTTTTGCGAGTGCAGCATCAACGCCAGCAGCATCTAAGAGCTCCGCGAGCGCAGCATCTGCCGAGTCTGGGTAGAGCTCAGTTGTTGATCGGAGTTTGAACCACCCCACGTACTCCTCCCAGAAAGTACGTACGGCCCACGAAACCTTTCCGTATCCCTGACCGACGCGTATTTCCGCAGGCAACTCAATCTCACGCATCAGCGACCAGATGTCGGTTCCAGCGTTTATTCCTTCGAGGGTTTGGTCATGCACATACGTAACCGCATCGTGGAGACGCTCAAGCGATGCCTCGATCAAATCAGATCCAACAATCGGCTCGTGCCTACCTGTAATCAAAACCTCAGGCCTAAGCGCGCGCACCATTCGATTCGTGGCGAGTTGCGGATCTACGAATCGATACCGGTCTCCGCGGATCGTATTGACATTTGGGAAGTGTGGGAATAACGGCCCGAATAGGTTGCTTACAAGCGCTATCCGATGCTCCGGGAGCCAAACAACACAGCAGTCTGTGGTCTCCCCAACCGCTGCGTACAACTCAATGCGCAGACCATCAACCTCAAGGCTGAGGCTCTCATCGAATAAAACATCGGGCACTGGCGCTGACTGCACCATCGACACACCGGGGTTCTGCTTGTAGATGCGCTTTGCATCGGTTCCGAGCATGTCGAACCAAATACCGGCAGTACGCATACGCAGGTCTTGTATGCGCTTGTCATCTAACTGGCAAGCAGGGTTGTTTGCCTGGGCGATGTAGGTAGTGCCTTCTTCTTTGAACAGGTCAACACCCCCAACATGATCAACATGGGCTTGAGTCGTGATGATGTGATGAGTTGGACCACTTCTAATTGCATCGAATACGCGTCTGTGGTGAGGAGCTTCGTACCCCATCCCCGAATTCACAATCACACGACCAGAGTCAGTGAGAATCATGTACGCGGCTGTGGTGCCGCCTGAGCGGTAGATAAGCCCATCAACTATCGGGTACGCGGGGTCGTCATATGTCGGCGTAAGCAGTTCACGCCCGGGGCGGGTATCGATAAGTTGATCTACTTGCTCCTGGATATTCATTGAACCTCAATCTGTACTGGGAATCGGTCGAGGTAGGCCCCGAAGCGAGACCGCACCTCCTCAGGAGTTGTAGAGAAATCCGAACGCAGGTTGTAGACCACACGCCCTTGCTTACCTCTTGGATGAGCCTCCTGATACGCGGAGATCTCGGTGCGTGCTTGCTCTGTGAATTCAATATCTGCAGCGTCGTAGATGCGCTGAAGCGTGCCCAATTCATCTGCCATATATTCATGGAAATACACATCGACGACGCGCCCTTTGGGCAGCATTCCTCGGTCTCGTAGTGAAGAGTCAAGAAGCCGCCCAACGCGATCTGTCCAGTAGTCGCGATACCACTCTGGATTAGGCGTGCGATAGAGGGTACGCGCTCCATATGCGAGCATCGTGATAGTCGACTGCACAACAGCTACTGGGTCGCGATGCGTAACAACAATCGTTGCATCGGGGAAAGTTTGGAGCAGCGGACCGATCTGCTCGAGATGTTGAGGAGATTTAAGGACCCAACGCTCGCGAGGCCGATACCACTGAAGAATCTGCAGCACCCGCTTCATATATGCGTAGTGAGGAGTTTGATCATGAGCTAGGTAGTAATCGCGCCACCTCGGCGCGCGCGCAACCCACTCAAGGTTGTAGTTAGAGAAGTCAGGGGCCATGAGCTCGTTCTCTTCATGCACATGGTCAGGCTCCATGGGGTGCATTGCTGCAACAAACGGCGCACCAACCTGCATCGACTCCCAGGCCTGCTGACAACGGCTCCACCGCGGGTCTACGCCATCAACGTCGTCCATACCGAGGGATTCGCGCGAGTCAGGCACAGGCTCATACGACTCCCAGAGTGGCATTGAGCGAAATCGAGAGTCTGCGGCAAGGAGATTGACCAAGTTCGTTGTCCCAGAACGCGGTAGCCCTATCACGATCACAGGTTTCATTATCTCGATCTCGAGAATCTCGGGGTGGCGTTTTAGTAGATCCTCGATCTTCAGTCGATTAGATGCGTACCGAAGGCAGTCGCCCTTCATAAGCATCCGCCCGAGCCCTGTTCGATCTTCGTCTTCGTTCATCTCAGTCAGTTGGAGTTCTAAGCGTTCGCAGAAATCAACGTCTCCAAAATCGTCTAGCCCTGTAGCGGAAACAGCGGCTTCGCAGATCGCATCAAGTGTTAGATCAGTCTGCTTCGCCTCTCCATACTCAATGCCCATCCTTTGAATGTCACTGAGCACAGGCGCTGCTAGGTCGTCTATACGTATCTCGTTTGTCATCAATTCCCTTAGAGGGCTAGGTATCCGCCATCGACTGCGAGCACAGATCCAGTAGTAAATGAAGATGCCTCACACGAGAGGAACAGCACTGCTGCTGCAACCTCCTCCGGAGTCCCCATGCGCCCCATCGCGCCGCGGGAGACCTCAGACTCAAGCATCTTTGGGAATGCTTTCATCGGAGCGGTCATCGGTGTGTCTATTAGCCCAGGCGCCACTGCATTGACTCGAATGTTCTCTGCCACCCAGTGCACAGCAAGGTTGCGCGTTAGAGCCATGAGAGCCGCCTTCGCAGCCGAGTATCCAGGAACCATTGTTGATGAACGAAACGCCGCCATAGATACAAGATTCACGACGCTCGCTCCGCCCTGCATCGTGCTCGCCGCGAGAGCGGCGCGCGCTTTGACCGTGAGGCGCATCGCTCCCTCGAGATTGAGATTCAGCGAGGCAGAGAATCCCTCGGGGCTCCACTCGTCTAATCCATCAGGGAATGTCGCACCAGCGTTGTTCACCAATACATCGAGTTTCCCAAGGCCTCCGGCGAGCGCATCTACGGCGTCGTTGTCGCGCGTATCTAACTGCTGGAATGTGAACGCGGAGAGGTCTGTCTCGTAATCAGTTGCGCTGCTGCGCGTTCCCGTGACGGTTACTGCTGCTCCTGCCTCTGCGAAGCCAGAGGCAATTGCGTACCCAATCCCACTCGTCCCACCCGTTACAAGTACCGAAGTGTTCGTGAAATCAAAACGCAGAGAATTTGTCATTGCGCATCCCCCATAGTGATCATGACCTTTCCGCAGTCTTTAGAGCCCTCAAGAATTGCGAGCCCCTCGCCAAACTCCTCAAGGGACAACTTGTGCGTGATGAGCGCTGAGAGATCCTTGCGAGAGAGCAACTCAATTGCATCCTCAAATCGCTCTGGATACTCCATCGAGCCCCTAATTGTGAACTGCTTCATCAGGAGGTTCAA
>CALQAT020000189.1:0-3420 GCA_943328625.2 Bordetella parapertussis
CATGTTCCTCAACTGGCCGCTACCACTTTGATGGACGTTGCTTCAGAGGCCGGCGATGGTTCGGCTGTGCTGCTTCGACTCGCGGCTGGCGGATTTCGCGATATGACGCGCATCGCTGCGAGCCATCCTGCGATCTGGCCCGATATATGCGCCGCTAATAGAGACGCGATTGTTGATGCGCTCGATAGTTATGTTGATGCGCTAGGAGCGGTTCGTGGAATGGTTGCGAGTGGCGATCGTGTTGCTCTTATTGAACTCTTGACAAGAGCGAGAAACTCTCGAAGAGCTCTCCCTGTTTCTGCTGCGATCGAGGGCCCGCTCACCGAGATTCGTACACCTATCGCTGACCGCCCAGGCGTGCTTGCTGAGGTAACAACCCTTGCAGGGAGTCTTGGCGTCAATATTCTTGATTTGGAGATTGTCCACTCAATCGAGGGTGAGAGTGGAGTGCTCGTGCTTGTCGTCCCTAGCGCGCGAGCCGAATCTCTTGTAGATGCGCTGATCTCGTCGGGCTACCGCCCAGTGAGGAGCGAACTATGAGTAGCTCGGGTATATCTTCTAGAGCGATTTTTTCTCCAGGTAAACCTCTGCGTGGAGCGATATCTGTTCCAGGTTGCAAGGGGATTTCTCATCGAGCACTGCTTTTTGCCGCCTTGTCGGATGGCCGATCGGTACTGCGCGGTCTCTCCCTTGGTGGCGATGTAAAGAGCACGCTCAAGGTGCTCGAGCAGCTCGAAATATTCGCAACGCCAACGGATGGCGAGTTGACATTGCAGAGTAGGGGATACGACCTATTTACAGAGCCCGACGACCCCCTCGATTGCGGTAACTCCGGAACGACGATGCGAATGCTCGCTGGCATATTGGTCAGTCGACCATTTCACTCGGTTCTCGTTGGTGACGAATCGCTCTCGTCTCGACCTATGGCACGTATTGTCGAGCCGCTCCACATGATGGGTGCGAAGATTGTTTCGACAGATGGACACTCGCCAATAGAGATTGACGGAGGAGTGTTAACGGGGTGTCGTCACGATCTTCCTGTAGCGAGTGGACAAGTTAAGAGCGCCTTGCTGTTTGCTGGGATGCAGGCAAGTGGTTGGACGGAGATTCACGAACCTCAGCCGAGCCGGGACCATACCGAGAGGATGCTCCGTGCGCTTGGAGCTCCGATTGAGGTACTCGACTCAACAACGGTCAAGGTCAGAGCAGTAGGAGCTTTGGATCCATTTACTCTGGAGATACCAGGCGACGCTTCATCTGCAGCGTTTTTTGTGGTTGCTGCGACAATTGTTCCTGGCTCTGAGATCACGATCAAAGGGGTTGGGCTCAATCCTCTAAGGGTTGCGTACTTAGATGTATTGATCGCGATGGGTGCGAATATCGAGAGTGAGATAACTGAGGAGCGCCTAGGCGAGCCTGTCGGTGATATCACGGTTAGGTCTGCCCCGTTAAGTGGTGTGGAAATCGAATCAAGTGAGGGCATCATTGACGAGCTCCCCATTCTCGCTGTTGCAGCGGCAACTGCAAACGGTCAAACCACCATTACAGGCGCCGGCGAGATGCGTGTAAAGGAGAGCGATCGAATAGCGACGACTGTAGCGATGCTTGAGGCTCTTGGCGTGAGAGCAGTGGCTACCGACGACGGTATGAGAATTGAGGGCGGCTCTTTGGATGGCGGATCTGTAGAGACCTACGGCGATCATCGCATCGCGATGTGTGCCGCCGTAGCGGCGCTTGCCTGTTCTGGTAGTACAGAGATAATCGGTTGGGACGCAGTCGATGTTTCATACCCAGGTTTCGATATTGATTTAGCCCGTCTGCGCGAGAGTAATTAGTGAGAGTTATCGCAATTGACGGCCCTGCTGGGGCTGGTAAATCAACGGTCGCACGCGCATGCGCTGAAGCTCTCGGTCTCGAAGTTCTAAATACAGGCGCAATGTATAGAGCAGTGACGTACGCAGTAATTAGCGCTGGAGCCGATACATCTGACAATAACGCCTGCACCAAAGCAGCTTCCTCGGCGAAGATTGAACTCTCAGACCGAGTACTGCTCGATGGAGTCGACATCTCGCAGGAGATTCGTGGAGCATTGGTGACTAGTGAGGTCTCTACTGTCTCGGCTCACCCGGGAGTTCGGGAGGTGCTAGTTGAGAAACAGCGACTCTGGGCATCGCAGCACGGTGGAGCCGTAGTTGAGGGGCGCGACATCGGCACAGTTGTATTCCCCGATGCTTTGGTGAAGGTATTTCTTACAGCAAGCGATTCAGAGCGAGCGCGACGAAGGGTGATTGATGAGCAATCTGCTGGGCGTGAAGCTAACTTTGCCGATGTTGAGGCTGATCTAGCGCGTCGAGATGCCACCGATTCTGGCCGCTCGATCTCTCCACTTGTTGCCGCTAAAGATGCTCTAATACTTGACTCGACCACTATGGCGATCGACGAAGTGGTAGAGACGATCGTGAGAGAGTTTTTAAAAAGGGAGGTTCTCCAATGATCTTCTATCGGACCGTTAGGTCAATAGTTCTTGCGCTCTGTCGGGTCCTCTTTCGTGTGCGTGTGACCGGAAAAGCGAACGTGCCGAAAGCG
This sequence comes from Bordetella parapertussis, assembly GCA_943328625.2. GTDB lineage: Bacteria > Actinomycetota > Acidimicrobiia > IMCC26256 > IMCC26256 > IMCC26256. The sequence goes on from CALQAT020000189.1 coordinate 2,587, forward strand.
GGTGCATATATTCTTGCCCCAACTCACCGTTCGCTTATGGATATTCCATTCGCTACCTACTCGACTAAGCGCCGCATACGTTTTATGGCCAAGCAGGAGCTCTTTAAGAAACCGCTTCTCGCTAAGTTGCTGACGGGGCTAGGAGGGTTCCCAGTCGATAGAGGAAGCGCAGACCGCGCTGCGCTCCGCACTGCCCAGGCATGCATTGAGGGGGGTGAGCCAACCGCCCTATTTCCAGAAGGGACACGACTCACAGGACCCACCCTCGGCGAGTTTTTTGATGGGGCTGCTTACCTAGCGATTAAGACGGGTGTTCCTATCGTTCCCGTCGCAATTGGGGGCAGCGAGCAGATACTCGCCTCTGGTCATGTTCTCCCCAAGTTGAGGCGCGTTGCTGTAGTGATTGGTGAGCCGATCTTTCCCCCAACGCGTGACGGGGGAGCGGTGAAGCGGTCCTCAATTACAGCTATGACTGAGCAACTTCAGAGTTCACTGCAGGCCCTCTTCGATCAAGCACTCAAGAATGCCGGGTATTGAGCAGCACTAGCTAGATCACTAATTAGCGAGTAGTACGCCGAGAAGCATGGCCCCAAGTGCGCATAAAACACTGAGCATCTCGCAGACTCCACTCGCAGCTGCTGCACGTTTTCTTGACTCTGGGCTGGTCGCCCTGCGAACCGCTGGCCCAAAAACTAAGACATGAATTGCAGCTGCGCTACCGCTAACTGCAACTAGGCCTAGCTTTACCATCAAGGTCATCATCCATGCGCTGCTCTGATTTGCTGGATCGACGGCTAAAAGGTTCCAGACCCCTGTTATTAGTAGGACTGCAAA
>CALQAT020000190.1:0-3333 GCA_943328625.2 Bordetella parapertussis
CAATAGTCAAGGACGCGTGACTCCCGTAGACGTTGGCGATGTCTGCGTGAACTACGACCGAGTGTGGTTTACATCGAGAGGCCTTCGTGCCCCCAAGACGCTTAGTGACCTAGCGCTCCCAGAGTATGCACGCCTATTGGTGGTCGAGAATCCTGCAACCTCAAGCACTGGACTTGCGTTCATGCTCGCAACAATTGCCGAGTTTGGAGAGAAAGAATGGCGCGACTACTGGAGCAGTCTTCGCACTGGAGGGGTTGAGGTTGTCGATGGATGGGAGCAGGCATATAACTCCTCGTTCAGTGGGAGCGCTGGGAAGGGTGATCGGCCGCTCGTGGTTTCATATGCGACTAGCCCACCGGCGGAGGTTATCTATGCCGATCCGAGACCATCGTCGGCCCCTACAGGTGCCCTCACTAAGACCTGCTTCAGGCAGATTGAGGGGGTTGGAGTTCTAAAGAACGCTAAGCACCCCGCTGACGCAAAACTCTTGGTTGACTTCATGATTAGCAAGAAGTTCCAGAGCGACCTACCGCTGCAGATGTTCGTGCTACCTGCGAGATTAGGGACCGAGGTTCCCCCTGAGTTCGCCGAGTTTGGAGCGACACCAAAGGATCCGTATTCCCTAGAGCCGACCAAGATCGCCGCGTCTAGAGATCGTTGGATTGAGCAGTGGACAGACACAGTCCTGCGCTAACGCTCCTTAGACGAACCTCACTAAGCGCCGCTGCATTCTTCTTTGCGGTTTTCTTTCTCTGGCCGATTTCAACCGTGATCACACGCGGAGTATTTGTTGACGGCACGCTCGGCCTCTCCCCGCTAACAAGACTCCTCTCCAACTCCGGGCTGCGTAGAGTTATTGTTTTCACGTTTCTCCAAGCATCCGTCTCCACACTTGGAGCACTTGTGCTCGGAATACCTGGTGCTTACGCGTTTTCGCGCCTTGCTTTTAGGGGGCGAGCAGGCGTCTTGGCACTGCTCACGCTTCCATTTGTGCTTCCAACTGTTGTGGTCGGTTCAGCGTTCGTTGCGCTCCTAGGCGAGAATGGTCCCCTTGGGGGGCTGCATCTAAATGGCTCACTCGCGGCGATAGTGCTCGCTCAGATCTGCTTCAACTATGCGGTAGTCGTGCGAAGCGTTGGGAGTCAATGGGCCCACATTGACCACAGCGCCGCTCAAGCATCTAGGACACTCGGGGCTGGACCAGCACGCACGTGGCTGCGCGTCACTCTCCCATCTATAAAACCCTCGATCGTGAGTAGTGCTCTGATCGTCTTCCTATTCTGTTTCACGAGTTTTGGGTTGATATTGATTCTCGGGGGCCCAGGAACCGCCACGATTGAGACTGAGATTTACCGTGCCACTATGCAGTCGCTAGATCTGCGGACTGCTGCTGCACTCTCAATTCTTCAAATTCTTGTTGTGGGGGGAGTAATCCTCAGCGGGATGCGCTTTGGGCGCGTCGATGGGCGCTCGCCACGTTGGCGACCCTCAGGCTCAGGCCTTCTCAAGTTAAATAGCAAGCGCAGTCTTATTCTCACTGCAAACCTTTTTGTTGTTGCAATGCTCGTGGGAGCGCCACTCGGGGTACTGGTAGTGAGGTCGTTCACAAACTCAAGCGGGCTCGGCCTGAACTGGTATAGGTCACTCGGTCAGCTTGGGTCAACCGGCCTCGCAGAGACACCTTTAAAAGCCTTGTCTAATTCTCTTACCTTCGCGGCTGTTGCGACCTTTATAGCGGTACCACTCGGTCTAATAATCGCGTTGGCCGTAACCGTTAAGAGCGGGCAAACTAGATCGGCTCGATTCATGGAGCTGGCTGTGATGCTCCCACTCGGGGTATCAGCAGTGACTCTCGGGCTTGGCTATCTACTGACGCTCGACACTCCGCCCCTCGATCTTCGAACCTCGTGGTGGCTAATCCCAATCGCGCAAGCGATCGTAGCGACTCCATTCGTAGTGCGAATTGCGGTTCCAATTATTGCGTCGACAGATCAACGGCTACGAGATGCTGCTGCATTATTAGGAGCGAGGCCTTCGAGGGTGTGGCGCAGCGTTGATCTCCCCGTAATTAGAAGTGCCGTTGCTACCGGCGCAGGGTTCGCGTTTGCTATTTCTCTCGGAGAGTTTGGGGCCACAGCATTTATTGTTCGGCCGGAGACCACTACCCTCCCGATCGCTATCTACCGACTTCTCGGGCGCCCTGGAGAGACGAACTTCGGTGCAGCAATGGCATCAGCGGTGCTACTTATGAGTGTGACTGCTGCGATTCTCATTCTCTTAGATCGCGACTCATTGGGGTCGCGGTCATGACGCTACGCCTGCGCAACCTCAGTCTCAGTTACGGTGACGTTCCTGCCATCAGCGGAGTTGATCTTGAGATAACGCAGGGAACCACCCTCGCGGTCCTTGGTGCATCCGGAAGTGGAAAGTCCACTCTGCTTCGCGCAGTCGCCGGGCTCGAGCCGTCTCGGGGAGAGATCCTGTGGGGCGATGAACCACTTCACCGACTCCCTACACATAGGCGTGGAGTTGGTTTCGTATTTCAAGATCACGCATTATTTCCGCAACGCAATGTTCTTGAGAATGTGCGCTTTGGGCTTGAGACGCCTCACTACAACCGGAGAGATGCAGCGAAGAGGGCGAGCGCCCTACTTGAACGAGTCGGTCTAGCCGGTTTTGAGGAGCGACAGACTCACGAACTATCCGGAGGAGAGAGACAACGAGTTGCCCTCGCACGAGCGCTCGCACCTGCTCCTCGCGTTCTGCTCCTAGACGAGCCATACGGAGCGCTAGATCGCGAACTTCGTGAGCGCCTCATGCTCGATGTTCGCGAGATCCTGCGCGAATCCGGAGTCACTGTCATCCACGTAACCCACGACCACGACGAGGCCTTCGCTCTAGGTGACGAGGTAGCGATCCTCAATGCTGGGGAGATCTCACAATGCGCCCCTCCGAGCGAGGTCTGGGGGCACCCCTGCGACCTAGCGACTGCAAGATTCCTTGGGCATACAAGCAGCCTTCACGCCGAGAAAGTTAGAGCGGAGGGAAGTAGCTCAAAGTCGGGGCTCAATCTCGCTACAGCCTTAGGAGACTTTGTAATCTCATGCGAGAACGCGCCTACCGTTGGCTCATTCGATGACGAGTGTTGGGTGACATGGAGACCAGAATCCCTAAGGGCAGAATCCCTCAGAGCAGAGTCCCTAAATGGATCTACTGAAGTTGGCGCTCCTTTGGATCAAAGGGGGAGGCCGTTGCTCTGGGTCGACGGAACTGTTGTGGAGTGCTCATTTAGGCACGGCCATTATTTACTCTCGCTTGAGACAGCGGCAGGCC
>CALQAT020000191.1:0-3321 GCA_943328625.2 Bordetella parapertussis
GATAAGAAAGTTCTAAGGGCTCAATACGCTGACGGAGCGCTAGAGGTAATCACTCTTTAACGAGATGGTTGCGAGTAGCGAGAGAGCGTTTTACCTGTTTTTTCCCTGTTTTTAGGTCTGAAGATCTAGTAGGGAATCGGCAAGCTGTGTAAGTGAATTACCGTCCTTCTCGCGCGCAGCATCCATCGGAACCACTACAAGTTTTGAGAATCCGATCTCTATGAACTCCGAGCATCTCTTGCGAAGATTCGCTAGCCCTGCCGGAACAAGGTCATGCGGGTCAACACTTGGGTTGCGCTTCGAGATAATTTCGGCGACTGCATCGGGCATTGTGGAGTCTGTGTAGAAAACCATTGCCCCAAAGTGCTCTGGGTCTATTGCTCTCCCGAAGGCGCTTGCCTCTGCCTCAACTATTGGTCGCCCGGACGCGCAGTCATCGGGCATGGCAAAGGATGCCAGCCAACCATCTCCGAGTCGACCTACTCGGCGCAGCTCGCTTGGGGCTTTACCGCCAAACCAGATCTCTAAAGGTTGCTGAACGGGCTGGGGGCGAACGCGCAAAGATTCATAGTGAAATCGTCGTCCGTCATGATCAACACTCTCTTCGCTCCATATCCGTTGGAGTAGCGGTATTACCTCGTCGAACCATGGCGCTCGTTCCTCGCGTGCGACCCCAAAGGCTTGCTGCTCGGCACGGTCAACCGCTCCAAGCCCAAAACCTGGCAAGAATCGCCCATTCGAAAGCACGTCTAGAGATGCAAGGCTCTGTGCGAGGAGTGCAGGATTGCGGCCCGGTAGAACCTGCACTCCGGTGCCTAACTTCATTCGCTTTGTTCGCCCCGCCGCTACAGAGAGCCCAATAATTGGGTCAGGAGCATCGCCAGATACGCGCTCGGATAGCCAGAGCGAGTCAAAGCCGAGGTCCTCAAGCCCATCGACTAACTCCAGAAAGCGTCCAGCATCTGCACCTGAGCGAGCCCCAGGGGCAAAACCAATACGCACCTTCACAGCGTGCCTGTCATTAGTTGACCTGCATCATCATTCTCGGAAATACGTTTTCGCTACGGACGAAGTGACTCAAAGCGCGCTATCTCGCGTCGAGCGATCTGCATCTTGTGCACGTCATCTGGGCCATCAACTAAGTGCAGCGTACGTGCGTGTGCGTACATATCGGCGAGTGGCCAGTCGCTTGAGACGCCGGCACCACCAAATAACTGGATGGCTCGGTCGATGACATTGGTTGCAGTGCGAGCAGCAAGCACCTTGATAGCGGAGATCTCGATACGTGCTCCCTTTACGCCGACCGTATCCATGAGCCACGCAGCCTTGAGCGTGAGCAGGCGAGCCTGCTCAATCTCCATACGGCTCTCGGCGATTCGGTCACGCACCACACCTTGGTCAGCGAGGGGTTTCCCAAATGCAACACGCATCTGCGCCCGCATGCACATGAGTTCAAGAGCCTTCTCAGCAAGCCCAATGGCGCGCATGCAGTGATGGATTCGCCCGGGTCCGAGTCGCGCCTGAGCGATAGCGAAGCCGTTTCCTTCGCCGCCGATGATGGCGGAGGCTGGGAGGCGAACATTCTCGAAGAGCGTCTCAGCATGACCAGCGCCTGCGTCATGCCCGAAGACCTTTAGGCCGCGCACAACGGTCACCCCTGGAGCATCCATCGGTACGAGTATTTGAGAATGGCGACGGTGCGGATCTGCATCGGGGTCTGATACACCCATCAAGATTGCCACTCTGCAGCGAGGAGAGAGAGCGCCACTGGTCCACCATTTGTGGGCATTAACTATGTAGTGATCACCGTCGCGCTCTATGCGGCTGGTGATGTTTGTTGCATCGCTCGATGCAACCCACGGTTCGGTCATTGCAAAACAAGACCTGATCTCGCCTTCGAGGAGCGGTACGAGCCACTGGTCCTGCTGCTCTGGGGTCCCAAACTCTGCGAGTACCTCCATGTTTCCAGTATCCGGTGCAGCGCAGTTCGTAGCCTCAGAGGATAGGTAGTTGCGCCCCATGATCTCGGCGAGTGGGGCGTACTCAACATTGGTTAAACCTGGTCCCCACTTATCATTTGGGAGAAAGAGATTCCAGAGACCGCGTGCACGAGCCTCTGCTTTTAGCTCCTCCATAATCGGCGGGTGAAAACGCTTGTCGCCAGACTCCTCGATCTGCTGAAAGTAGATCGGCGTTGCCGGCTCAACCTTCTCATCTACGAAGGCTTGAAGCCGCTCCTTCAAATCCTGAGCACGCGCACTCATTGAGAAATCCATTACTGCTCCTTGTTCTGCGATTCGGCGCCGAGAGATTGGCGTTCTACTGCGCGCACCATAGCCCCCAGCGAACCGGAGTGGCCATGCTCGACGGTAAGTAGGGTACTTATGCCTTGGCTGGTTCGTGGAGTTTTATGCTCTTTGGTGCCACTTGCTTAGGTGCCTCTGCAAAAAGCATCTCCAGCGCTTCAGCTCTGTCTGCATCGGTAAATTCACGTGTCGATGTGCAGTACTCGACGAGAATGTAATTTGGATCCATGAGGTAAATAGAGGTACACCAGCCATGGTCAACCTCTAGGCATGCTTGACCTTTGGCAAGCCAATTGTCGCGACGCATCGCGAGATCATCGAGCGTGGGCGCATCGAAGGCAACATGATTAGTCCACTCGGGTAGCCCGAGAGCACGACTAATTGAGGGGTCGAAGTCGGGGACGCTTTCGTCATGAAGGTCCCAAAGTGCAAACATTCCGCCGCCCGGAATGTCATAGAAAACATGGCGCGCCCAACCCGTGCCGCCCTCGTATGGGCCGACCTCAACCTTGGCAAGGGTAAAGCCCATTACCTCTGTGTAGAAGGTATGCGAGGCGGGTAGGTCACGGGTCACAATTGCGAGGTGATGAACAGGCATGCCTGCAGCGTAGGCGCGTTGAACCCCAAGTGCTTATTCAATGATGCACCTATGAAGTTACGGTGGAGGCTGCTCGGTGGATAAGTCGTAGCCTTTGCCTATGAGACCAGAGCTGGAGTTATTTGAGTCCGAGATCGGAGACGAACCAATCTCAGCCGTCCGGGCATGGTGGGTTGCCGCTCGAGAGATCGATCCTTCCCCAGAGGGTTCGAGCGCTATGGCTGTCGCATCCGTCGGGGCCGACGGCTCCCCGTCTAACCGAATCGTTCTGCTCCGCGCACTCGATGAAAGAGGGTTTGTTTTCTATACAAACTACGAGGGGCGCAAAGGCTCTGAGCTGGTCCCAGGAAATCGCTCTGCCCTTGTAATCCATTGGGCTGAGCTTGGTTGTCAGGTTCGCGCTGAGGGAGCGGTCGA
>CALQAT020000192.1:0-3317 GCA_943328625.2 Bordetella parapertussis
ACGACCGGCCCTAGTGGAGTAGTTGGACCTAGCGGAGTAGTTGGCCCCAGCGGACGCGACGACGTTGGCGATCACCGCGGCCCCGGGCCAAACCCTCGTCCAGGTCGACATGGAGATGACACTCCTGCAACCCCAGCACCTACGACACCCCCTGCACCGAGTGGTCCAACTGGGATCGAGGGATCGAGTGGTATCTGGTATCCATCCCCTGCCCCGTATACCCCCGAAGGTCCATCTGGTCCCTCAGGTTCTTACTAAGCACCGCGTTTCGCCACTAAGGATTCACTATGAGCCTCAAGTTTCTCACAGCAAAGGCCCTCGCAACTGGCGCAGCGTTAGCAATCAGTGCGGGCGGTGCTGCGGTTGCAGCAAACGTCGTTCTGCCCGCTACTGCACCGGTTGTGTTCGGAGCGGTAGCAGCTCCAGGCAACGCTTCACTCGTTGACCTCTCAACGAGTAGTGAGAGCAGCGCCTCGACCCCTGTCGTAGAGGTTGTTGTCCCTGAAGTGGCCGCGCCGACTGCACCTGAAGTAGGTGAGTCAGCTCAAGGTGAGGCTTCAGATCTTGTTGCAACACCCGACGACGATAGTGCTGTAGTGGAGCCACCAACGGAGACAATTGCACCCGTAGTGACTCCCACAACGCGAGCGCCACACGTGGAGTCAGAGCACGAACGAGATGGCGACAGAGAGCACGAGTACGAAGAAGAAGGCGACGACGACTAAGTAATAAGGTTGCAATATCAGGTGCACGCCCTCCGGCGGCGGGCACGTCAATCTCACTCTCTTAGGAGTGCCGATGAACACCAAAAAAGGTATACGCAAGACTGGAGCGACTGCAGCAGCGATCGCTGTCAGCGTTTTCACTGCTGCATTCGCTGCGAACTTCATCTTCGTCTCGGCTGCTCCATTCATAGCCTCCGTTACCGCTGCGCCTTCAGCAACAAGCCCAGTAGCGCAGGAACCCTTGGCACCAGCTACTGATCCCGCTAGCAACTCGCAGGGTTTGAACTCAGAGCAGTCGACTGCGCGCAAGCCATCTAGTACAACCGCAAGCGCCGGAGCGGCCCCCGTTCAGGTCGTCGAGGTTGAGAACAAGAGCACGCCTCAACCGACGACGGCTCCTGCTCCCTCGACCACAACCCTCGCTCCTCAAACAACGACCACAACCCTCGCTCCGGTAACCACAACAACTCGACCCCCCGCCGGGTGTGGTGCAACTACAGCGAAATGGAGCGCCGTGCAGGTCGGTATGAGCAGCGCTGCAGTTACGACTGCGACTGGCTGCTCAATCTCGATCGTCACAGGCACTGTGTTCTTTCCAGATATCGGCAGCGGAGACGCCTTCAGGGTGACACTCTCTAACGGCGTAGTCACCTCAAAGGCCAGGTAGAAGGCTCAGCCCTTACGAACTTCTCACCATAGATGCGCGTGTTCGCTCGGCGTATTCACTCGGCGTTGATCGCTGATACCCACAGAGTTGCCCCTTGCGTCAGCTTGGAAGAAGACGGAGACTCTGCAAACTGAACCTTCGTCGTCACTCTTGCAGTCACGAATGGGCAGTGTCATAAACAGAGCGCGAAATCATCGCGTGCATATGAGAATGGGCAGGGATTATGAACAACTCAAAAATCACGGAGTTTGATCTAGAAAGCCTCCGGGCTTCACGGCGCAACTTCATGCTTAGGGCGGGGCTAATCGCAGGTGGCGCAACTGCTGCGGCTATCGGCATTGGAACGTCATCGGCATCTGCACAAGGCAGTTCAGCGGATATCCCCGCGAAGCCTGCTGCCTTCGGTGCAGCTTCAGTAATCGTTGACGCTTCACCGGTGTTTCGTCTCTGGGACACACGTGAAGATGGGTATGGAGCCTTAGGTGCCGGTGGGATTCGAAACGTATTCACTCCCTATTCGGATGCGGACGGGATCTCTGGAGTCATTGTGAACGTAACGATCACTGGGACAGTCGGCTCTGGATATTTAGTCGTTTATGCCAAGGGTCCGATTCCTGAGACATCAACGATTAACTGGTCCGCATCGAATCAAACTATTGCTAACTCCACAACGCTCTTTCTCCAGGGTGGACCGAGCGACTACAACATTGATGTGTACTGCGGTGGCAGCGGTAGAACAGAGTTCATCATCGACGAGGTCGCTTACCTTCAAGGCATTTAGCGTCCCCACTTCAATTTGGTTCTAACCATAGGAAGCGGCACTCTTTGCATCTATTCTCCGTAGATGAATTCTGCGCGCATTTGTGTTGTTGGTTCCGCCAATATGGATTTGATCTGGCAAGGCCCACACTTGCCGGCTGCAGGAGAAACCGTTAGTGGAGGCGAGTTCTTCTCCGCTCTCGGCGGAAAGGGCGCGAATCAGTCAAGGGCCGCTGCTCGCCTCGGTGCGCAGGTCTCGTTTGTGGGCTGTGTTGGTAACGACGCATATGGAGACGAGATCAAACAAGACTTTTCGGCCCATGATGTCGATGCAACCTTCATGCGCGTTGTTGATGCCGCGGCTACTGGTACCGCACTTATCAATGTTGATGCCGCTGGAGAGAACACGATTGCAGTTGCACCAGGGGCAAACCGGCACGTAACTCGTCAACAAATTGAAGACGCAATCGCTGCACTTCAGCCTGAGATTCTTGTTGTCGGCTTCGAGATAGGCATAGAGGCTGCATCGCACGCACTTGCCGTCGGGCACGAGCGCTCGCTGCGTACTGTCTGTAACCCAAGCCCGATTGACCTAACAGATTCATCGTGGATCGGAGCCTCAACCACGATTGTTCTCAACGAAGCAGAGTGTGAAGCTTATGGTGGAGCCTTCTCCCTACTAGAGCGCGGGGCGGGTGATGTCGTGGTGACCCTTGGAGCGAACGGTGCGCGGCGCTATAAGAAAGATGGCTCGCATAAAGAGTTCAAAGCATTCTCGGTAGAGGTTCTAGATACAACCGGGGCTGGTGACGCGTTCTGCGCGGCGCTCGCAGTTAGCGATAATCCCATCTTCGCTGGTGCTGCTGGTGCCCTCGCTACACGAGGGATAGGCGCACGTGCCTCGCTGCCAACGCGCGGCGAAGTAGAGGCCTTGGTTAAGGAGCAGCAGTAATAGCGGAGAGAATTATCTCTGTGGCGCGCTCCGCATCGATCGTCTCAGCCCACTTAACCGGCCCGCCGCGCATCCATGACCTTTGATCCACAAGAGTCATTCCGCGCGTGTGCTCACCTCGTGTCTCGACCGCCACATAGCGATCGGCAAACTCGAATATCTCTGGGTCAGTAGTCGCAAGCACTGCGCAGGGATCGTGGAGGACAGCCTCAAG
>CALQAT020000193.1:0-3294 GCA_943328625.2 Bordetella parapertussis
CGAGTACGCAACTACTCGCCCTGCTGCAATACGCACGCTTATTGGCGCAGAGCATAGAGAGCATGGCGGGATGTTCTTCCGCACTCTTGCATGCCTCCCTGCCCTTGTCGGCGCATGGCGCGATCGTGGTGGTGGCTTAGCCCGCAGCGTTGGTTCGTGGACAGACCTAGCGATTGACCATGAAGCATTGAGTCGCCCCGATCTGCTCGGCACCCGCGAGCCCCGAGTGCTCGACGAGGTCCGCCTCGCAGACATCCTCACTAATTCTGAGTTAAGCCCGAGTGTGCATGCGCTATTTGTTTGGGGCACTAACCCAATGGTGAGCGTCCCTAATACGGAGTTGCTACGCAAGGGGTTCGAGCGCTCAGATTTGTTCACAGTCGTCCACGAACAATTCCTTACTGACACTGCCCGCTATGCCGACATCGTTCTCCCTGCCACTACTCAGCTTGAGAGTGTCGATGTAACTCCCGCGTGGGGTCACTTGAATCTTGGTTGGAATGAAGCGGCGATCGCACCAGTGGGTGAGTCGATCAGCAACGCAGAGTTTCATCGGCAACTTGCTCGAGCACTTGGCTTAACGGAGCCGGCACTATTCGAGGATGACCTAACTGTTCTTGCCTCTTCGCTACCGAGTATCGATATTGATCAACTACGCGCTGAGCATCGAGTGCGTGTGCCCTACCCAGAAGACGGCAGACTGTTTGGTGATGGAGTATTTCCAACGGCAAGTGGTCGAGTTGAGTTTGTGAGTGAGGCTCTTCGCTCCATGGGGCAACCAGCGCTACCTACTTATGAAGCCCCCTCCGAGTATGCGCCCGAGCAGTTCAAGCGTTTCCCATTCCGCCTCTTGACGCCAAAACAGCATGCAAAGTTCCTCAACTCTTCCTACTCACACCTGCCTAAACATCAAAGAGCAGAACATCAAAGAGCCGAACAGGGAGCAGTCGAGGCTGGGCCGTATCTTGAGATGGTCGCAGCGGATGCAACCGCACTCAATCTCTCTGAAGGTGCGATGGTCAAAGTATCTAATGACCGCGGCCAAGTAACCCTTAGGGTTCGAGTCACAGAGCGCCTGCGCACAGGTGTTGTAGCGATCCCATGGGGATGGTGGGGCGATTCTCACGAGGGTGGCGTTGCAAACTCGCTAACGAGTGATCGCCTTACCGACTGGGGAGGCGGGGTCGCCTACTCGGATACCCTCGTCGCTATCTCCCCTGCTCTGTGAGTGCGACTAACTAGCCAGCAGTTGTAGCGGTCGTGGGAGTCGTAGTCGAAGTAGTGGTGGTTACCGTTGCAGGTGCGTTGAAGTTTGCGTAGGTAACGATCTGCCACTTATCTCTATTCCACTCGAAGCTGGTCATGCGAGGAGCCTCGGAATTTGAGTAGGTAATTCCGCCGATGGTCTCCTCGACCTTGATCGCCCAGTTAAGCGAGAGAGTCTGACCATGCTGCAGACCAACCAGCTTCTCGCTCAACTCAAAACTTGTTACTACTGCAGGCGATTGTAGATACTCCTCTTTGTTTGCCGTTGATCCGTTTGCTCTGCGAATCTGGAAGTTAGGTGCAAGCTGCTCATCGATTGATTCAAGGTCGCGATCTTTGAGAGCGGTCAGCCACTTAGTGATTAGCTCTCGCCCTGTAGCGCTCGGATCTTCGAGTTTTGGAGCCGGGTTTACCTTCTTATCCGAGGTAGCAGTCGCCTGGAGCGACTCTTTGTTTCCGCAAGCGGCAAGGCCAAATGCCATGGTCATCGTCAATGCTGCGATTACCAGAGCAGTGCTCATGAGGCGAGATGGTTCTGTAACTCGAGTCTTATCTAAGAAGTTAAAAATGCGCATCGTGAGATCGTAATTGGTTTAGGGGTGCAAACTTCGGTTGTTGCTTACTGCTCATACGGCCCACGTTTACAAGGCCAGCACCCAAGGCCAGCACCCAAGGCCAGCACCCAAGGCCATTGCCCCTAACGATTTAGGTTCTCCCTAACCGCGAGGCATTTGAAACCCTGCACAGTCGCCAGTTGATGTTGCCCTCTTCACTTCGACACCATCAACGTAATAAACGGCGGTGACAACTTTTGACTGGCCAGTAGAGAGGTCAGCTTTGAAGACCCTGTTCCCAGCGGTAACTGTAGAGTCAGTGGCGTCCACCGCAATATTTCCGATCGACGCAAAAATGAATGTCACCTTGCTAATTGCGGTGGAGGTGTCGTTTATCTGGGACGACTCGGCCGCGGTCGTGAAGGTTATATTTGGGTAGGTCCCGTGCTGCGTCACTGTGCACCTCACGGTAATCGGATCAGTCGCGACCGTTGCTGACAGGTCGCTTGGCGATGCAGTACACGAAGTAAGCATCGGGAGAGCGAAGAGCATCCCAACCATCGTCAACGCAGATCGAGATCCTATTTTCACTAATTTCTCCGGTCGTAGGGGCAGAGATGGGACCCTACTCCGTGTAGAGCAAACTTCTCTGCGTAATACCTAGAACAGCAACGACACCACTATCCAGCACGTCAACATGAGAGAAAGCAACTTGCCCAAATAATGACCTAAACCCCCAACGGCGACGTTGTGGTCATCCCGTATCTCTCTGCTCTGGTGGCCCGCGGTACTCAAGCGCACGATGCTCTGGTCCTCGCCATGCCCAGGTAGGTGCGTTTTCTCGGAGATCTGATTCGATTTTTTCGAGGCGGTATCCGTCATGCGTTTTTTGCAGATGATGTCGTTTGCATAGCCGCACGAGATTCTCCAAGCTCGCAGGGCCACCCTCAGCGAAGGGCACGATGTGATCAATCTCTAGACCAAGCGTCATATCGCAGGTTGGTACTTGGCAGACACGATCGCGCTCTTCAACCGCTGTTCGCAGTGGTGCAGGGATGTGTCTGCCCATATGCGCCACCGTCTTGATGTCTGTTCCATCAATCACGAGCAACTTCAAGAAGGCTTCACCCAAATACTCAGTTGCAGTAGCGACAGGTATTGGCCCAACACCAGCAATCTCACAGATCTCGCCGTGCTCAGTGTGTCCACGCTTGAGTGCATCTATGTCGACACGAATATGCATCACAGCGTTAGATCGAGTCGTCTTCGTTCTGCTCGAGCCCGCTCCCGATTCGGAGCTGCTCGCCTTCTCACAGAGCGCCATTAGCGCATCTGCTGCGTAAGCCTCTGGTCTCTCATGTGCGCCACTCTTGCGAGCCGACCTAAATATCTCATCTTGTATCGGTTTGAGTGCTGCCATTACAAGCGCACCATTAGCAACAGTCATGCGCGCTTTTAGATTGAACGAACCATC
>CALQAT020000194.1:0-3240 GCA_943328625.2 Bordetella parapertussis
CCCGCGAGGTCTAAGAGATATTTGTCGAGGCCAGAGGCGAGTGGAGACCACTCCCCTCCGCCGACCAATGCAAGTGTGCCCTTGGAGGTTTTTTCTGCCATGGGTGCACTCTAGTTAGCCGCCCCGAGTCTTCCCTGTACTCCGGCGGCACCTCAACTCTCTTTTTGTGGCGCACCGCCCCCCAAATTTGGGTCTGCCTAGGCCTGCGCCCCAAGGCTCGCACCCAAGGGCCAGAGCCTCACTTAGTCCCCCCTGTGGCATTGAGAGGCAAGCCTCCGGTACGTTTCACGCCTCCCGGGAAACGCGTTGTTGCGTCCCCAATCATCGAGATGCGGAAATGAGCAGAATGGCAGTTATCAAGAGCGTAGGAATCGTCGGTTCAGGGATCATGGGATCTGGAATCGCCGAGGTCGCAGCCAAGGCTGGGTTTGAGGTTGTTCTGCGAAGCCGCTCTCAGGCAAGCGCAGACGGCATGGTCGTTGGCCTAACAAAGTCTCTGGATCGCCAAGTAGAGAAGGGGCGCTTAGAGGCAGCAGAGCGCGATGCAGTTCTTGCTCGTGTCACAGCGGTATCTGACCTCAACGCTCTAGCGGATTGCGACCTAGTTATCGAGTCCATCCTCGAGGACCTCGACGCAAAGAAGCAACTGTTCAAAGAGCTGGACTCGATCGTCAAGGCTGGAGCGATTCTCGCGACCAACACATCAACGCTGCCAGTCGTCGAGATGGCTATGGAGACCGCTCGCCCAGAGTTGGTATGCGGTGTTCATTTTTTCAACCCTGCATCGGCCATGCCGCTCGTAGAGATTGTGCGTGCAATCACAAGTAGCGACGAGACCATCGCTACGACACGCGGATTTGCGGAGACCTGCGGAAAGCAGCCAGTAGAGGTAAAGGACCAGGCTGGCTTCATAGTCAACGCACTTCTCTTTCCTTACCTAAACAATGCAGTTCGCTTGCTAGATGCCGGTGTTGCCAACCGCGACGACATCGATACTGCGATGAAGGGCGGCTGCAACTTCCCGATGGGCCCCTTCGCACTCCTTGACCTTGTTGGCCTCGACACAAGCCTCTCGATCCTTGAGGCGCTCTACGAGGAGTTCAAGGACCCCAACTACGCACCGGCTCCGTTGCTTCGTCGTATGGTCAGCGCAGATCGCTTGGGCCGCAAGACCGCAATAGGCTTCTACGATTACCGCAAGTAGCCATAACGATAAGTACTGAGATGGACAAGCGCTCTAACGCTTGCATAGGAAACCCTTCGGGAGAATGACGACATGACGCGCGAACGCCCTTGGGTAATGCGGACGTACTCCGGGCATACCTCTGCCCGTGCTTCAAATGAGCTCTACCGGACAAACCTTTCTAAAGGCCAGACCGGTCTCTCCGTAGCATTTGATCTCCCAACACAGACCGGATACGACCCCGACCACCTACTAGCGCGTGGAGAGGTTGGGAAGGTCGGAGTACCAGTGCCTCACCTAGGCGAGATGCGCACGCTCTTCGATCAGATACCCCTCGAAGATATGAATACTTCGATGACGATCAACGCCACCGCTATGTGGCTCCTATCTCTCTACATTGCTCTTGCTGAGGAGCGCGGAGAAGACGTCTCCAAACTTGCCGGCACAACACAGAACGACATCGTTAAGGAATACCTCTCACGTGGCACGTTTATTTTTGGGCCTGTCCCTAGCCGCCGCCTGACCGTTGATCTCATTACACATACAGTTCGCAACGTCCCCAAGTGGAACCCGATCAACGTCTGCTCCTATCACCTTCAAGAAGCAGGGGCTACGCCGGTTCAAGAGATCGCATACGCAATGGCAAATGCAATCGGAGTCCTTGATGGCGTACTCGAGAGTGGGCAGGTCTCCGCGGAGGAGATGCCCGCAATGGTTGGGCGCATCTCCTTCTTCGTTAATGCAGGAATTAGGTTCGTTGAAGAGACCTGCAAACTTCGAGCGATGGGTCGACTCTGGACCCGCATTGTCGAGGAGCGCTACGGGGTAAAAGACGAGAAATTAGCCAGATTCCGTTATGGAGTGCAGGTCAACTCTCTAGGACTCACCGAGGCGCAGCCTGAGAACAACGTGCAGCGAATTGTTCTTGAGACCTTGGCAGTAACCCTCGGTCGCGACTCACGTGCGCGCGCCATCCAGCTACCGGCATGGAACGAAGCACTTGGATTGCCGCGCCCATGGGACCAGCAATGGTCGCTACGAATTCAGCAGGTGCTCGCATTTGAGACGGATCTTCTTGAGTACCCAGATATTTTTGAGGGGTCAAAGGTAATGGAGGCTAAGACCTCTGAGCTTGAGGAGGCCGCCAACGCAGAACTCCAGTGGGTTCTAGATGGTGGTGGAGCATTCTTAATGATTGACGAGTTGAAGGGTCGCTTGGTCCAATCACACGCAGATCGGGTGCGCCGCATTGAGTCTGGCGACATCACAGTTGTGGGTGTTAATTCATTTACTGAGACCGCTCCCTCTCCACTTGCGGAGGGTATCGATGGGGAGTCTTCAATCCTCGTCGTCGACCCCGCAGGAGAGGCAGCACAGCTCGAGAGCCTAAATACGTGGCGCGATAATCGCGACTCTGGGGCGGTAGCGAACGCTATTGAAGAGCTATCGCGCATCGCAGAGACGACAGAGAATCTTGTCCCTGCAACTATCGCTTTGGCACGTGCCGGAGGAACCGTCGGCGAGTGGTCAGATGCGCTTAGGGCTATCTTCGGCGAGTACCGAGCCCCTACAGGCGTTGGCGGCGTTATGGGAGCACCGCGCGATGAACTCGTTGCAGTACGTGAGCGCATTCGCGTCGCTACTGAGAATAACGGCGGGCCGATTCGCCTCCTCGTAGGAAAGCCCGGTCTTGATGGGCACTCCAATGGTGCCGAGCAAATAGCAGTGGCTGCACGAGATGCTGGGCTTGAGGTCATCTACCAAGGTATTCGCTTGACACCGGCCCAAATCTGCGCTGCGGCTCAGGATGAGGACGTTGATGTAATCGGACTCTCTATCCTCTCGGGCTCACACCTAGAGCTTGTCCCCGAGACCGTGCGGCTCCTGCGAGCAGCGGGGGTAGACGCGCCAGTTGTAGTTGGCGGCATCATCCCTGAGCAGGATCAGGTTATTCTTCTTGCTGCTGGAGTCTCTAGGGTCTACACGCCTAAGGATTTCCGCATATCGGAGATCATCTCCGACCTTGCAGATCTAGGCCTTCAGTACCGATTGGGAAC
>CALQAT020000195.1:0-3212 GCA_943328625.2 Bordetella parapertussis
TTAGCAGCGGGATTCCAGAAATCAAAAACGGTTGCAAGCGTCTCTAAATCTTGCTCTGATGTGAGCATCCCTATTGGGCCGAGTACCTGACGCGCGACGAGTGGCAGATTAGAGATTGACCAAAGGTGCACTGCATCAATCTGATTGCCTGGGACTCGACCTGCCGCACCAATCTCTGATGGATCCATGGCTGCAGCAATTGCGCGCATCATCTCTGGATAACGTCGGTAGCACTCAATGCACGCGACGAGAATATACGGAGTTACAGGGATAAGCGCTGAGGCAAGAGCGGTGCGCTCCGCCGTCATGGATTGAGAAATTTTTCCGTGGTAGTCAATATCGTCCTGCACTCGCGCAGGCACTGGAGTGCTCCCTGGGGGTATTCCTGCGTCGCTCACTTGAGCCCCGTAACGGTGCCGATTGTTTCGCTGCAGTTGACCTCGACCATATCCCCATCGGCAGGGACCGGATCAAGGGTTGTAGCCATAATGCAGGGCACTCGGTACTCGCGGCTCACGATTCCGATGTGGCTCATGGGCGTACCAGAGAAACAGACAACGGCGGTTAGCTCGTCGAAGATCGGGGCGAGGAAGGTTGCGCCTGCATCTTTGACTCCGGCAACGACACCCTCCGCAGATTCGTCCATCAACGAGAGGACATCGTCAGGCGTATTGAGCATGCGCCAAATACCTGTTACTGGTGGGTTTGTGAATACCGTCGTTCCTGATCCGAGTACTGCGCTCATCTGTTGCCTGTCTCCTAAGTTGAATTCGGGCTGACACTTAACTCCGCCGGCATGCGAGCCTACCGGGGCAGAGGTCGCCACGTTGCGGGTCTCCACAGCGATCTAGGAGGTATCTAGTAGCTACTAGGGGCAGCGATGTAACCGTCTCTGTGCCTGAGCACCGGTATCATCAAAGATCTTGGTTGAGAATGTGTTGCTCCATACCCTCCGCCTAGTTGGCTCCTATCCGGATACCGCCGACTCCGAGAGCGACTCAATCATTGCTAGCGGATATGCCCTGCGCCGTAAAGATCGCCTAATCCTCACGCCGTCTGGCCGAGTCGCCGCAGAGGAGGCTGCTCGCCTGCCTGTTGGTAGCGAGGACGAAACAGCAGCGGCGCGCGTGTATGAAGGATTTCTCCCGCTAAACGTAGAGATTCTCAGGGCTTGTACCGAGTGGCAGGTGCACCCGGGCGGCGCTACTAACGACCATAGCGACCCCGTCTACGACTGGAATGTTATCGATCGAGTAGTGGCAATTGTTGAGAGGGTTGAGGTACCGGTATCGCGCCTTGGGCGCCGCGTCGAACGGTTTAGTAGTTATAAAAAACGCATGAGCGATGCCCTGAAGCGCGTCGAGAACGGTGAGCACGACTGGTTGGTCTCCCCGCGAATCGACTCTGTTCACACGGTGTGGATGCAACTCCATGAGGACCTACTGCTTGCGTTGGGTATCGCACGCGGCGAAGAAGCAGGGGCATGAGCGGCATGAATCCTGATACCGGAGTTGGAGCGAACACAGGGAAGACAGAGAAGGCAGAGAACGCAGAGAACGCAGAGAACCGATCGACTACCGGGCAATCGACTACCGGGACGCTAACGATTGACGGTATGACGGTCTTCACCGAGACGTGGGAGCCAGAGATACCTCAGCCCCAAGCCACTCCGCTCTTAATGATTCATGGCCTAGCAGGCAGCACCACAACCTGGACGCTTGTAGGGGGAGGACTAGCGAATGCTCTGGGGGCGCGAGTCGTCGCAATTGATCTTGCAGGGTTTGGCAAGACTGTTGCACTCGAGCGCGACGCAACCCTTGAGACGAACAAAGCTTTAATATTCGGAGCTCTTGATCAACTTGGGCCATCCGTGCTCGTTGGAACATCGATGGGGGGAGCGCTCGCCGTCCAAGTTGGGGTTGCACGCCCGAGCGATGTCTCCGCTCTCATCCTGGTAAACCCAGCGCTTCCGCGCCCTAGTGGTAACCGCGAGGCTATTAGTCGAACAGTAAAATTTGCGTTGAGTCTCGCTCCTAAATTTGCAGAGCCGGTACTCGAGAGGCGCGCACAACTTCTCGGTGCTCAGCGCTGGGTTGACTCAGCTCTTGAAGTTGTAATGGCTGATCCAGAGTCGCTTCCCCACGATGTGCGGAGTCGTCTTGTCGAACTAGCAGAGGCACGTGCATCGGATGAGGGATCCTTCCCTGCATACGTTCAGGCGGCTGGTTCACTATTTAAATATCTTGCTGGCTCCATGGTTGACGATATTGATTTCGTGCGGCAGCCGACGCTTCTGACCCATGGGACCCAAGACCGCATGGTTCCTGTCTCTTGGGCACGTAGCATCATAAGTAGGCGTACCGACTGGACCTATCGCGAGTATGAGGACTGCGGGCATATCCCCTCCCTTGAACTCCCCGAGCGCCTAGTAGGAGACATAGCCGAATTCCTGGCGGGTCTGCACTAATTGCTCAGGTCTCAATCCAGTTAGTCGGGGAGCAGAACTCCCTCACGCCCTAGCAAAATACGCTTTATAGAGAGGGACTTCTCGTCGTGTCCCCCACCGTAACCTCCGAGGCTTCGGCGACCATTCCCCGCGCTACGGGCTACTCGGTGGCATGGGATAACGAAAGGAATTGGGTTGGCCGCCATTGCCGCTCCCACCGCACGCGCTGCTCGCGGCTTGCCCGAGAGGGCCGCAAGTTCGCCGTAGGTAACAATCTCTCCCCAATGCACTTCGCGTGCAAGGGTCGCAAGGACTTCGTTATAAAAATCTGGCAACGACGAAGCAGGTAAGTACGGGGTGAGGTCTGCCAGTGCCGCTTGTGCCTCTGAGGCGTCGCCATCACACCAGGCTTGGATAGCCGCGGCCACGCGATCATCGCGTCCGAGAGAGTAACCAACAGGTGGTTGAGCCTCTCGTGTTTTCTGGAAGTCGACTGGGAGAGTTATTCGCTCAATGCCCTTTGGTCCAAGTGCTACACCAATCGCGCCGAAACGCGTTTGCTGCGACCACCAAATTGCTTGCGCACTTAGTGGCTCCAGGGCTTGCCTATCAATCATGGGACTAGACCTAGTCCGCGCACATCTTCGCGCTCCCCAACAAGCTCCTCAGTCGTGAGTCGGATGCGCTCTGCGCTGAACTCGTCATGCGCAAGTCCCTCGACAACCTTCCAGTTGCCTGAACCATCTGAAGAAACCGGGAATCCGAA
>CALQAT020000196.1:0-3199 GCA_943328625.2 Bordetella parapertussis
CTCCCATCCGCCGGCTGAATCTCCAATCCTACTTCGCAGCGTCCCTTGGCAGTCGGGTCCAACGCCGCATCTGTCTTCGGCGAGTCTCTTGATCAGGGGCCTACAACGAGGTCAAGGCATCTAACAGGCCCGTAAGGATCCGTGCCGTTGCACCCCATACCGTCTCATTCTCAAGCAAATAGAAGGACATATCGAACTCCTCTCCCCAGAGGTCCCATCGCTCAGAGTGCCAAGTCTCTGGGTGGAGGAGCTCGGAGAGAGCGACTGTAAATACTTCCTCAACCTCTCGAGGGTCAGGGAGCAAGGGTGGTCGCTGTGAAATGAATCCCACGAAGGGCGTGATCGCAAATGCTCCCTTGACCGTGCCGATGGTCGGCAACTCGGCGAGAACCTCAACTGACTCAGGCCTAATCCCGACCTCCTCGTGAGCCTCCCGCAAGGCAGTCTCACGCAGGTTCGAGTCGTTAGAACTTCGATTCCCTCCAGGGAACGAAATCTCGCCCTTATGCGATGGAGCCGACTCTGGGCGCTTCATAAGCACTAAGTGGGTCTCTCCATCCTCGGGGAAGAGCGCCACCAAGACAGCGGCCGGGCGCGCATCTACCAAGGCAGCTGGTACTCCAAGCGGGGGCTGAAGCAACAGGCAGCGCTCTCGGACCCATACTGGATCCAGAACCCGATCGTCTTCACCGAGGTGGCGCCAAGGGGCAGGACCCCCCGGGCGGGTACCCGCTGGTCTAGGAATTATCTGTTTTCCTCCACGGAGAGGCGGTGAGATGCTCACCGCTGGCAGACTAGCGACCCTCAGCGCTCCAGACCACTAATACCAGACCACCTACAACAAAGGAACTCCGATGGCCACTTCATACAACTTCGCTACTGCATGGGAGTCGATCTCGGACGCAACCCCGAACGCGCGTGCCCTGATTCAGGGAGAGCGCAGCGTTACGTGGGCTGAGTTTGATGAACGCTCCGCGCGTCTCGCCGGTGCGCTTACATCGCTCGGAGTAAACGCGGGAGCGAAGGTCGCGTCATACCTCTACAACTCAAATGAATATCTCGAGGGCATCTTCGCAACTTGGAAGCTTCGCGGTGCTCCGGTCAATGTTAACTACCGATACCTCGAGGAAGAACTCATCTACCTTCTTGAGAACTCAGACGCAGAGGTTCTTCTATTTCATGGTGTCCTCAGCGCACACGTCGCTAGCGTCATGGATCGCGTCAAAAATGTGAAGGTATTTGTTCAGGTTGATGACGGCCACCCGCTTATTGATGGCGCCCATGCCTATGAGGATCTGATCGCTAACGCCACGCCCATGGAGCGGGTCGAGCGCGACGGCGAAGACCTATACATCCTCTACACGGGCGGAACTACGGGAATGCCCAAGGGCGTGATGTGGCGTGTCGATGACCTATACCGCGCACTGGTTCCCTCGGTTCTCTCGTTATCAGGCATCGGCGCACCGGAGCAGAACGAAGAGCATGGAGAGATAGCGCTCAAGGTTGCGGAGAAGGGGAACACAGCTACACATCTTCCGGCCTCTCCGCTCATGCACGGAACCGGCTTCATGACGTCACTTCAGTCGCTTACCGCTGGAGGCTCTGTATGCACGCTTGAGCAGCGCAACTTCAGCGCAACTGAGTTATGGGAAGCAGTAGAGACAGCAAAAGTTACGCAGATGGCGATTGTTGGCGACGCGTTTGGAAAGCCGATGGTTGCAGCGCTAGAGGAGGCGGAGGCCGGAGGCAAGACCTACGACCTCTCATCACTCCGGATGCTCATCTCATCGGGCGTGATGTGGACAGCGCCAGTCAAGGAGGCGCTTATGGAGCGCGGAGAGTTCATCTGCCTCGACTCTCTTGGGTCTAGCGAGGGAGCTGGCTTTGCCAATCAAGTCTCTACCAAGGGTTCGACTGCAAAGACTGCACGCTTCTCAATCGGCGCATTTACAAAAGTGTTTACCGAGGACGGACGCGAAGTAGAGCGCGGAAGCGACGAGATCGGCATCCTTGCTCTCGGTGGACCTATCCCGTTTGGCTATTACAAGGACCCAGAGAAGTCTGCAGCAACATTTCGTGAGTACAACGGCGAGCGCTACTCAGTCCCTGGAGACTTCGCAAAGGTCCTAGAGGACGGAACCATTGAACTATTAGGGCGCGGCTCAGTTGTGATCAACACCGGAGGAGAGAAGGTATTCCCAGAGGAGGTTGAGGAGGCAATCAAACTGCACCCAGCAGTCTTTGATGCGCTTGTCGTAGGTGTGCCCGATGATCGTTTCGGCGAGTCAATTACTGCGGTAGTAGCGCTCAATGCTGGCGAGTCTGCAACAGAGGATGAAATTGCAGATGCAGTCCGCGGACATCTCGCAGGCTTCAAGCGACCTCGCCGCGTGATCATCGTAGATCGCGTAGTGCGCGGCCCTAATGGCAAGGCCGATTACGCATGGGCCAAAGAGACCGCTAAATCTTCGCTGGCCTAACTCTCCACTTTCCTAACTGAAGAGAGACTTACGCCCGTCGGGGCAGAAGGCGCGCAGCAAGCCGCATCGTCACTCTCAGGCTGCGCGCTCATGAAATCAGAGTCTGCTGTTTTCACGTACCACTCCCATCGCGCTCCGTCTGGGTCGCTTACCCATGTCTCAACCTTCTCGGCGAAGCAGCAGATTGTGTCGTCTATTCCGGTTGTGGTGAGCCCCGCTGCACTTAGTCTTGACTCAGCGGAGACAACCTCATCAGCGCTCTCCGTCTCAACTCCAAGATGGTTAATGGTTCCACCTTCCGCACCCTCAAATAGAACCAGTTTCAACGGCGGATCGACGACTGCAAAATTTGCGTAACCAGGCTTACGTTTTTCTGGGCCAACACCAAAGAGACGGGTGTAGAACTCAACCGCTGCGTCGAGGTCACTCACGTTAAGGGCTAACTGCAGTCGAGACATTTACTCCTGCTTTCGCTATGTCGGGAAGGTCTTAAAGTCGGGAAGATCTTAAAGTCGAGAAGATCTCTATGAACGCACATTAGCGAATGAGCAAGAGCAGCAGAGGGCGAGGGCGAAATGAAGAACGCGCAACGACAAGTAGAAATAGCGACATATAGGACTCGTGGCGCGACGCTTAGACGCGAAGAAGCGGCCTATCTCTAGGCCGCTTCTTCAACGTTCACAGCGCGTATCTCTCGCGCCCCTCCACGAAGGAGGAAA
>CALQAT020000197.1:0-3196 GCA_943328625.2 Bordetella parapertussis
GACAATTCCAGCGAGTGATGCAGTGGCGACAATCGCACCGCCGCCGCGACGTGTGAGTGCTCGTGCTGCTGCGCGGGTGCCGAACACGACTCCATCAACATTCACGCGCATCATGCGGAAGTAACTCTCATCATCAAGAGTGGTGATGTCTGAGATGCCGATTGCGATGCCAGCGTTTAGGAAAGCAATATCTAATCCGCCGAGAGCCTCCTCGGCTGCGGTGAATACCTCGTCGATCTCTGTTGATGATCCACAATCGGCTTGGAATGCAATCGAACCAATCTCGGCAGCGGTTGCTTCTGCGCCAGCGCCATCAAAGTCGACAACCGCCACGCGCACTCCCTCGGCGGCGAGGCGGATTGCGGTCGCCTTACCGATGCCCGATGCGCCACCGGTAATAAGTGCAGTCTTTCCACTGAGGTCCATCTATCTCTCCTGGGATTTGGGGTGCCTGTCAGGCCCGAACCCTAACCGTAGGAGGACTACAAGCAAGTTGCCCTGCCCATGTGTTGCACTTATTCGGTGTTTCAGGCGAAGGGGCCAAGGACAGTCCCGTCGAGCATGCTGCGCGAGAAGGCGATAGTTGCTTCGGCGATTGCGAGCGCTTCAAGAGCATCGCTGCGGGTAACCCCAGGGGAGTTGAGATTCGGGTACTCGCTGTCGTTCCTACGCCTTCGGAGGCGGTGTAGTCGGTGAAATACCTCGGCTCCAGGCTGGCCGTTGAACTGCGCAGCAACGGCATCGATAACAGCGATATGCCCACCGCGTTGAGTGGCGCGTAGTCCTTGAATGGCTAAGAGCGCAGATGACGCCTTCCTTGCGGCGTCGTAACTCAACTGCAGTGCGCCGCTCGGATCGGTATCAATACCAAGAGTTGCCAAAGCGGTGTGGGCCTCTGCATGCGATAGGAGGTCATTTGCTGCCTCTAATGAAGGTGGCACGAAATCGAGCTCGCCATCCTTAAGTAATCTTTCAATCACGTCTCTGCCGCGCTCTAAACCCAATTCATCCTCTACTTGTCGCTTCAATCAAGAGCAAGCCCGAGTGCAGGCTCTCCAGTATTAAAGACAACAGTGAAAGGCTTGTTCTTTATTCCGTTGATGAATGGATCGTTCTTCTCCTTCCAATTCTCAACAGAGCGGATGGTTGCCTGGACCGGAAGGCCAATCTTGTCCTCAGCGCGATCCGCTGCAGCATCAACAAGTTCTCGGCTCGGAGCTCCGATGACTAGAACATCAATATCGTTGGGGCTTCTACCGGCATCGCCTCTATATAGCTGGGCCCAGGAGCCAAAGATGATGACAGCGCTCGCTCCGACGAGTCCGTAAAACTCGCGCTCAATAATTGCGGGCACCCCGTAGGTTGTCAGCACTATTTGGCTCAGTGCGTCGTAGAGAGGATGCGCCGGGTTGGCCTTGACGAGCCGTATTGGACCGATTTTCTCCGTGGTGAGAATTCCCGCTGCTTCTGCTCGCCCAACCTCGCGCATCACTGTCGGCATGCTTGAGCCAACGCATCGAACCAAATCCGTGAGGGTGTAGCGCTGAGACGGGTCAGTCATTAGGCGTGCGAGGATTCGGCCTTGAGTATCCGACCGGAGAATCGGGGCGAGGGAGGAGGGATTAACTTTCATAAACTGTATAGAAGTATACGGTTTATGAAAGTGCTGTCAAGGCCTTACCCGTTGGGCTTTTTTAGAGCTGGATGACGATCATTCGCTCTTCGGTCATCTCACGTACTGAGTAGTGAGGGCCTTCTTTGGTGTTGCCGCTGTCACGAACTCCACCGTATGGCATCTGGTCGATGCGGAAGGTCGGCATTTCATTGACCATTACGCCACCGAAGTCGAGGGTATGGGCTGCCCTCATCGCTACACCAAGGTCGCGGGTGAAGATCGCAGCCTGGAGCCCAAAGCGCGAGTCATTTGCGCGAGCGAATGCGTCGTCTACGGAGTCGTAACTCTGCACACCGACCACAGGTCCGAAGACCTCCTGCGAGCAGACCTTCATATCTGCATCAACATCTGCGAGCAGTGTTGGGGCGAGAACGCCGTTGTTAACAACACCACCGGCTAGGAGTTTTGCCCCGCCCTCTGTGGCCTCGCCGATCCAACCGAGGATGCGGTCGCGCTCGCTCTCGTTGATGAGTGCGGTTACATCGGTCGTCGGATCTAACGGGTCACCAATAACAAGTTTCTCAACAAGGCTCGCGATACGCGCCGTTAGATCATCCGATATCGAGGAGTGCGCATAGACACGCTGCACCGAGATGCAGGTCTGGCCCGAGTAGCCGTAACCACCAGCGACGATCTTCGATGCGGCGAGATCAAGATCGGCATCGGCCTCGACAATTACAGGGGCGTTGTTGCCGAGTTCGAGGCCAACTTTCTTCTTGGGGGCGCGTGCTTTGATGCCCCATCCAACCTCTGGGGAGCCTGTGAATGTGATGAGGGAGATATCTGGGTGCTCGACGATTGCGTTGCCGACAGTTCCACCACCACCGGTGACCACACTGAGGCGCTCCATTGGGAGGCCGGCTGCGTGTATTACCTCTGCGAGAAGGATCGAGGTGAGTGGGGTCTGCGATGCGGGCTTGAGCACTACTGGGCAGTCGGCTGCAATCGCAGGAGCAAGTTTGTGTGCAACGAGGTTGAGTGGGAAGTTAAAGGGTGCGATCGCTCCAACAACACCGACGGGTATACGAAGCGTAAAACCAAACTTTGCAGTGCCGTGCGGGTGGGCATCCATTGCAATGACGTCGCCAGTAAGCGTGCGCGCCTCAACTGCTGCGAATCTAAATGTCTCGACCCCGCGCATTACCTCTGCGAGTGCAGCCTTTAGTGGCTTTGCGGCCTCACCGGCGATGCATGTAGCAAACTCGTCCTGGCGTGCTGCGATTGCATCGGCGACAGCATCAAGAATGCGCGCACGCTCGTGGGCAGGTATGGGCGTGGCGAGAGATGCCTTGGCCGCAGCAACTGCGATATCAACCTCGGCTGGTCCACAGGATGGAACAGTGCCGAGCAGGCTGTTGTCATAAGGAGAACGAACCTCAATAGCCTCAGTTGAAGTAAAGAGGTTGCCGCCGATTGGGAGGGGTCGCATATTTGTCATGCGCCCCCGGCAGGACTCGAACCTGCGCACACGGCTTCGGAAGCCGATGCTCTATCCGCTGAGCTACGAGGGCTGGGAGCCCC
>CALQAT020000198.1:0-3165 GCA_943328625.2 Bordetella parapertussis
GAACGCGTGAAGAGAGGCCAGACCTCTCGACGATCAAGTTTTAGGGTCTACTTCCTAGAGGACTGGCTTAGGCCCTAGGCGTTAGGGAATAGATGCTCGTCGGTCTGCGTTGAAGAAGCGCTGACGAAAATCGGAGTGAACTAAGTGCGCTAGCGCATGTCGTGCATAAACAAAGGGCAGGTATGGATACAGAGAATAAGGTCAATACGCAGAGGGCTATCGGAGCGTTCGTGGGTGGCGCCGTAGGCGATGCACTCGGGGCTCCATTCGAGTTCAAGGCCGGGGGGCTTTACTCGAGCACATTCCCAGAACGCGTTGTTGGCGGAGTTGGCGAGATGACCGGCGGTGGTGGCTGGAGCCCAGGTGAATTTACCGATGACACGCAGATGGCGATTGCGCTTGCCGAGTCTCTAGTAGCGAACCACGGAATCAACTCTGCCGATATCTGGGAGCGTTGGCGCGCGTGGGCCAGTAGTGCGAAGGATGTCGGGATACTTACCCGCCAGGCGCTCTCTGCTGAGTCTCATGACGGTGCTGCGCGCGCCGCCGAGTTGAGCAACGGGGGAAAGTCTGCTGGGAACGGCTCCGTAATGCGTAATACACCGATAGCGGTATTCCTATTTGACCAGCCGCTCCCTGTTGTTATTGAGAGTGCGATAGAGCAGTCGGCTTTGACACACAATGATCCTCAGGCAGGTTTTGGTGCAGCGATACATGCAGCGATGATCTGTGCGGGTATTCAGGGTGCGGATATGTTTGGCGCGATTGAAGATGCATTAGCGCTTCTGCCGGTCGAAGCACGCGAAACCTGGGGGCCCTTGCTCTCTGATGCTTGGAGCCCGTCCGACTCACAGCTCACAAACGGAACAGTATGGACTTGCCTTGCGCAGGCAGTCTGGGCACTGCGCACCTCCTCGACGTTTGAGGAGGCAGTTACCAAGGCAATTGACCTTGGGGACGATGCTGACACAGTTGGTTGTGTTGCTGGTTCGCTCGCTGGTGCGCGCTGGGGGATTCAAGCAATTCCAAGTAGGTGGAGTACGTACCTAAACGGCTCAGTAACGACTCCTTTAGATAATGGCGATACACAGGAGCGCACTTACAACTACAACGCTCTGCAGGAACTTGCACGAGCATTGATGGGGCTTAAGAAGATTGGCCCCACTGCACCCGACGACCCCGGCGGCCCGACACGAGTGCATGACACGCTCCCTGTTTATGCGGCGGACCTCCAAGGCGCGGCCACCGCTCCAACAGATTGGGCGGTCATCTCACTCTGCCGCCCTGAGGGGAATTTCGAGAATCACTCGGTACGTCGAGAGGTTTTCCTCATTGATAAATACAACGTGACGGATAACCACAACGCGCTCGCGGCGCTCAGCGACGCTGTGGAGAGCATCGATGCGCTACTAGCAGAGAACCCTGATCGAGAACTGTTAGTCCACTGCCATGGCGGAAAAAGCCGAACGGCCTTTGTATTAAAAGCATGGGCGATGAAGAGAAATGGATGGAGTGAAGAAGAGGCCCAGGAGTGGTTGGCCAGAAGCTGGCCGCGAGCGCATAGGGATAATCCAATTTTCTTGAGCATCCTCCGCAATGATTGGCTTCATTAGGAGCTAGTCCAATCAGTCCGCGCGGCTTGCGTGCGGGCACGCTAGGAGCAAGATGCCAGAGATTGAAGCGCCAGTAGTTGAAGAGCCAGCGGAGATCACGCCAAGGCGTGTACTCGTAGCGGGAGCTACTGGATATATAGGCAGGCGACTTGTTAGCGAGTTGGTAGGGCAGGGGCACACCGTGCGCTGCATAGCGCGTACCCCATCGAAACTTGATGCAGAGATTTGGCGAGATCAGGTCGAGGTCATCACTGGGGATGTGCTCGATCCAACTTCTCTTGTAGATGCGTTTGACGGAATGGAGATCGCGTATTACCTCGTGCACTCAATCGGTGCCGACGCAGACTGGGAGCAGCGCGACCGCACCGCGGCCGAGAACTTTAGGGACGCGGCACAGAATGCCGGGCTTCTTCAGATCATCTACTTAGGTGGTCTCGGGGACGACGCTGCAGGGGGTCTCTCTCATCACTTGGCAAGCAGGCATGATGTTGGGAGGATCCTCGCATCAGGATCGGTACCGGCCACAGAGTTGCGTGCTGCGGTGATTATTGGTTCTGGCTCTGCAAGCTTTGAGATGCTGCGGCATCTCGTTGAGGTACTTCCAATCATGACCACGCCTAAGTGGGTTACTACGCGGGTCCAGCCCATCGCGGTTCAGGATGTCCTCGGGTATCTCGTAGGTGTGCTTGCTAACCCGGCCTCGTATGGTCAAACACTTGAGATAGGCGGCGCTGATGTGCTCACCTACCGCGAGATGATGGATGCATACGCTGAGGTTGCGGGACTGCGAAAGCGCATAATCATCACAGTCCCTGTGCTCTCTCCGCGGCTGTCTTCGCTCTGGGTTGGTCTAGTCACCCCGATCCCAGCGGACCTCGCTCGACCTTTGGTGGATTCACTTGTAAATGAGGTTGTTGTTAAGGATCATGCAATCGAGGCGATGGTTCCTCTCGTACCGATTGATACGCGTGAGGCAATCCGTCGCGCTCTTGCACGCGTGCGCGACCTAGAGGTAAAGACAAGTTGGACCGATGCAGAGTTATTTGGGAGGTCTCCTGCTGAGCCAATGCTCAACGATCCTTCATGGGCCGGAGGCGTTGTCTTCTCCGATATCCAGTCTGTATTTGCCCAAGCGACTCCGGAGGCGGTGATGAGCGAGGTTGCAAGGATCGGCGGGGAGCGCGGCTGGCTTGTCGGCGGATGGCTTTGGTCGATCCGCGGGCTCATGGACTCTGTTCTTGGTGGCGCCGGCATGCGTAGGGGCAGGCGTCATCCAACAGAGTTACGGGTTGGAGACGTTGTTGACTTCTGGCGCGTGGAGTCTTACGAACCAGGGCGACTGCTCAGGCTCCGTGCTGAGATGCGTGTACCCGGGCGGGCATGGCTTGAGTGGGAGGTGTCTCCAGAGGGGAGTGGAACTCGTCTTGAGCAGCGCGCGAGTTTTCAACCCCGCGGCCTATGGGGTCGTGCATACTGGTACTCGGTAGCGCCTTTTCACCGGTTTATATTTAAGCCATTAGCGAGGCGCCTCGCTCGGGAGGCAGAGAGTAAA
>CALQAT020000199.1:0-3157 GCA_943328625.2 Bordetella parapertussis
ACGTTTTATATCCTCAGGGACTGTGCTCTCCGCGCTGAGCAAGAATCGTGTCCCCATGGCAATACCTGCTGCACCCCAAGCGAGGGCTGCTACCAAGCCGCGCCCATCTGAGAAGCCACCGGCTCCGAGAACAGGGATATCAACGCTGCGTGTTACCGCCGGGATTAGTAGCGAGGTTGGCACTGTTCCCGTGTGCCCGCCACCCTCCGCTCCCTGTGCGATGACCGCATCTACTCCCCATTTCGCGACTTTCTCAGCATGACGCGGTGCGCCAATCGTCGGCATCACAACGACACCCTGATCTTTAAGCATCTTCACAAGTCGCTCCCCTGGTGCCTGGGCAAAGGATGCAACCTTGACGCCCTCGCGCACGATTAGGGCGATTCGATCTTCGACGTCTGATTGATCAGAGCGGAGATTGACCCCAAAGGATTTATCCGTACGCTCTTTTACATTATGAATTGCAGCGACTAGTTCGTCGTAGGTCATCGTTGCAGAGGCCAGAATCCCTAGCCCACCCGCCGCGCTTGTGGCCGCAGTTAGGCGGGCCCCTGCGACCCAACCCATGCCGGTCTGAACAATTGGATACTTAACTCCAAAGAGTCTGCAGGCATCAGTCTCTAAAGCGATCACTCAGGGACTTCCTTCCCACGTAGCCCTCGCGGGTCAAGAGTGTTGATGATCTCCATCTCGGCATCAGTAGGCGCACGAGTATCTGGAATGTCATCAGGCACCACAAGATCAAACCCCGTCGCTGCGACCAAATCATCGGCGCTAACTCCAGGGTGCAGCGACCTGATCCGCAGCGAGTTATCGGGAGTCTCGAAATCGAGCACACCTAGGTTTGTGACTACGTGGCCAAGGCGATGGAATCTCCCCGCAGCGCCGAGCGCTTTAGCGCGGTCATACCCAACCCCTGTTACGACATCAACACGCTCGACGAATACCTTCACAGAGTGCATAGGTATCCAGAAGGAGGTCTTGTTTTGAATCGTGTTTCCAGGTGCGCCTCTGAAACCGAGTAGCTGAGCCTTGGGCTTATCCATTGGGCCAATGCATGCAAAGTTTTGGTTCCCGAAGCGATCCATCTGAGACGCCCCCATCATTACGTGGCGACGCCCAGAGAAGACAACGTCGAACATCGAGCGATACGGGTTCCACGCCTCGACAACTTTCTCAACACCCTCAACGCCCACCGGCAATGCGTTCGCAACGAGCATCGCCTCGCCATCGGTCATCACAAGATCAGGCTCAAAGGTTGAGCGAGCGAGTCGCCCTCCAATCATCGGAATGGTTCCAATTGGGTTCGCCATGATCTCGCCATCGCCGCGAAAAGTCTCCGCTACAGCAATGACGCAATAATCGGCTCGAGTTACGTTGCTCATAGCCCGACCACCCTTCTGTACTCAGCGTGATCGCCGCAATCGATGTACTTGGTGCGAAATGCAATCCACGCATCTGGGTCTTTTGCCGAGGCTGCATACTCGCGCTGGAACTCTTCATCGCGCTCGTAATCCGGAGGGCACTGAGTGAAGTGTGCGCCGAACGGGGCCTCAATAACTCCATCTGTCATTAGACGATTAATGCGCAGGCTCTGGAGCGGTCCGCCAGCGATCAACTCATCGGTCGTTACAACTTTCTCAACGGACATAAAGCGTCGCTCTGCTGCCATCAGGAACAGGTCATCGAAGTATGGATCCACACCTAGGTACTGACCGTTACCGCGAGCATCGCCACGATTCATATGAACAATCGCAGCATCGAGATTTAGTGCAGGTACAGCGACTAATTCCTCTGCGTCGGCGTATGGAGACTTAACGGTTCGTATCTCGGGTTGCTCCATCAGACTCGAGCCGAGGCCGACTCGCGTCGGCAAGAACGGAACACGCCACGCTGCAGCCTGGAGTCCTAGTAGGAACATCCCCTCATCCATCTCAAGGGTGGAGATACTGCCCGCCTCACGCGCCTTACGAAAATGTGGCTCGAGCGGTATGGAGTCGAGAGAGCAGAACGCGTAAACGACCTTTGCCACCTTGCCGGTTGCGCAGAGCACACCTACATCCGGGCCTCCATAGGAGACGATTGTGAGGTCTTTAAGGGAGGAGCGCGCAATGGCGCGCACAATGCTCATCGGCTTACGCCTAGAACCCCAGCCACCGATTCCAACTGTCATGCCGTCGCGTAATTCCGCGACTACATCCTCTTCGGTAATTCGTTTATCTGCCACGCAATACTCCGCTTTGCTCTGAGTTACTCGGTAAATTCGGCGTCGCGCTTCTCAACGAAGGCATCGCGTGCCTCGTCCGCAACTCCGGAGAGATTTAGTTCAAATGTGAATCCCTGCTCATACCGATAAGAACGCTTGACATCAATTGGGTCGATGCCATTCAGTGAGGCCTTTGCAGCGCGCATCACGGTCGGGCTCTTGGCTGCGATATCGCGTGCAACCTCGAACGCTGCCTCACGAAGATCGGCGAGCGGAACAACTGCAAGAACGCTCCCAAAGTGCAGGAGTTCCTGGGCTGTAATCGACTTAGCCGTATAGACCATCGATCGCATCCGGTGCTGGGGAACTAGCCGGGCAAGGTGAGTCGCAGCACCAAGGGCACCACGGTCGACCTCTGGGAGTGCAAATGTTGCGTCCTCTGATGCAACGATGACATCGGCGTTACCAACTAGGCCGATACCACCCCCAAGGCAGTAGCCATTGACAGCTGCGATTACGGGAACAGCGCAGTCGTATACGGCTGCGAAGGCCTCGAAGCATCCCTTGTTCGCCGCTATGAGCGCCTCGAAGCCCTCGGTGGCCTGCATCTCTTTGATGTCGACTCCAGCGTTGAATCCGCGCCCCTCTGCACGCAGAATGACGACCCGGACCTCGGGGTTCTCGCCGAGTTCACGAATGACCCGTGCAAGCTCGAACCAACCCGCGACATTGAGTGCGTTTACCGGGGGATTATTCATGACGACCTCAGCGATACCCGCCTGGTCAATGCTCTGGGTGATTCCCATAAATGCTCGCCGCCCCCTGGGTCGCTGTCTCAAGATGCTGTGCAGTTCAGACTAGGGGCTACGTTATCCCCATGCCTGATCCGCTTGACCTCTCCGGACGTGTTGCTCTAGTCACCGGCGGAGCCCGTGGCGTTGGGCGTGGAAT
>CALQAT020000200.1:0-3102 GCA_943328625.2 Bordetella parapertussis
CTAATAGGCGCTCCGGCGTCGGAAGGGTGAGGCGTGGCTGCGCAACGCGAGTGGTTCGAGAAGGACTACTACGCAGTTCTTGGCGTCCCTAAGGGATCGACCGAGAAGGAGATAACGCGCGCTTATCGTCAACTCGCAAAGAAATTTCACCCTGATGCAAACCCAGGTGATGCTCCAGCAGAGGAGCGATTCAAAGAAATCTCTGCTGCTTACGATGTTCTCGGCGACTCAGCGAAGAGGGTTGAGTATGACGAGGTGCGCGAGCAAGCCGCGTCGGGAGGATTTCGCGGAGGCCAAGGATTCCCCGGTCAGGGTTTTGGGAACAGTGGTTTTGGTAACGGCGGCTTTGAGGGTGGAGACATATCAGACCTCATCGGCGGTTTGTTTGGAAACGGTGGCGCCCCTGGTGGCGGGCGCGGACGCTCAAGGCGCGGCCGCAGTGCAGCGGAGCGCGGTTCAGACCTAGAGACAACACTGCATGTTGATTTTCTAGATGCCATAAATGGCGTTACTGCGCCAGTGCGTTTCTCGTCAGATGCGCAGTGCGCGCAATGTAAAGGCTCAGGCGCTGAGCCGGGCACGGTTGTGAACGTCTGCAATACATGCGGTGGCGGTGGTCAGGTTGCAGTGAATCAGGGCCCCTTCTCGTTCTCGCAGGTCTGCCCCGATTGCGCAGGTAGCGGTCGCCGAATCGCAACCCCATGTACGGCGTGTCGAGGCCGCGGTATTGAGATGCGCTCGCGCGAAGTAAAAGTGAAGATCCCTGCCGGCGTCTCAGATGGTCAGCGCATTCGAGTGAAGTCGCGCGGAGCAGCAGGGGCCAATGGTGGCGAACCTGGCGACCTGTATGTAGTTGTAAATGTTGCAGCACACGAAATCTTCGGGCGCAGCGGTCGCAACCTCACCCTTCGCGTGCCGATCACGATTACTGAGGCAGTGCTTGGTGCCGCGGTAAGAGTGCCGACACTCGGTGAGCCTGTAACCGTGAAAGTAAAACCAGGCACCACGAGTGGCACCACCCTGAAGGTAAGTGGTCGGGGTATCCCATCGGCAAATGCAAAGTCTGGGCCAGGCGACCTGCATGTCACGTTTGAGATAGTCGTTCCGAAGTCTCTAAACAAAGAGCAGCGCTCCGCCTTCGAAGCACTGGCCGCTCTAGAAGATACAGACACGCGCGAAAGGTTGGGGCTATGACGGACTCTCCGCGTTACACAAGTGCTGTCTACGTGATCTCCGTCGCTGCTGAGTTAGCGGGAGTTCACCCACAGACGCTGCGCATCTACGAACGCAAAGGCCTAATCAACCCAGCACGAACTGTAGGAAAAAGCAGAAGATACTCGGATGCAGATATTTCCGCTTTAAGGCGTATTCAGGAGCTCACCAATGCCGGGGTTGGGTTGCCAGGTGTTGCGCGAATTCTTGAACTCGAGGCTCGACTCGCGAGAGTCGAGGCCGAGCTACAGCGGGTTCGTGATGCAGCAGCGCAAGCGGTTGCTGAGACGCATCGACAGTATCGACGTGATCTTGTACCGGTGCCGCGTGCGCAGTTTCCGGTTCGGGTCAGAAGGCCCTAGTGTCGCGCGGAGAGTTGCTACACGATTTAGTTAGGTCGATGGATAAATAGCAAGCGAAGTATTTAGAGAACCCGTAACAATTCAACACTCAACACCAGGAGCCGAGAATGGCACTCGACCCAAATCGTTTTACCCGTAAGACACAAGAGGCGCTAGGCACCGCACAGCGCGAGGCCGCAACGCGCCATCACTCCCAAGTTGTTCCTGAGCACCTACTAGCAGCACTCGTCTCCCAGCCTGAAGGGGTTGTCTTGGGGGTACTTGAGCGCATAGGACTAGTACCGACTATTGCTCGGGCGCGCATTGACGAGGCTCTTGAGCAGCTCCCAAAGGTTTATGGCGCAACGACGCAGACTCCGGGACTCGCGGCCGAGACGATGCAGATTCTCGAGGCAGGCGATGTAGCACGCGCCGATCTAGGGGACGATTACCTCTCGACTGAGCACCTGCTAATTGCTATGACCGGGGCAGCTGGCTCTGTTGGCGAACTGCTGCGTGCACTCGGAGTAGATCGAGACGCCACCCTTGATGCCCTACGACAGGTGCGAGGGAGTCATCGCGTAACGAGCGACAATCCTGAAGAGCAGTATCAATCACTAGAGAAGTACGGACGCGATCTCACCGAGGACGCGCGCAGCGGTCGCCTCGATCCTGTAATTGGGCGCGACGAAGAAATTCGAAGAGTTATTCAAGTTCTCTCTCGCCGAACCAAGAACAACCCTGTCCTCATCGGTGAGCCTGGTGTAGGCAAGACAGCAATAGCAGAGGGATTAGCGCGTCGCATTGTTGAGGGTGATGTGCCCGAGTCCCTGCGTAATAAGCGACTCATCTCCTTAGATGTCGGGGCGATGATTGCCGGCGCAAAGTTTCGCGGAGAGTTCGAGGAGCGCCTCAAGGCTGTGCTCAAAGAGATAAGTGACTCCAACGGCGAGATCGTTACGTTCATTGATGAACTACATACGATTGTTGGCGCCGGTGGCGCAGAGGGCTCGGTTGATGCCGCCAACATGATTAAGCCCATGCTTGCTCGTGGTGAGTTGAGGATGATTGGTGCTACGACTCTCGACGAGTACCGCAAATATATTGAGAAGGATGCAGCGCTAGAGCGTCGATTCCAGCAGGTTTATGTCGGCGAGCCATCCGTGCAGGACACCGTTGCGATTCTCCGCGGACTCAAAGAGCGTTATGAGGTTCATCACGGAGTTCGGATTCAAGATGCAGCGTTGCTCGCAGCAGCCGTGTTATCGGACCGTTACATTCCGTCGCGCCAACTCCCTGACAAAGCGATCGACCTAATTGATGAGGCTGCCTCGAAATTGCGAATTGAGATCGACTCGATGCCATTAGAGATTGATGTCGTAGAGCGCCGCATCAGGCAACTAGAGATAGAGAAAGCAGCGCTTGCGAAAGAGACTGACTCCGCGTCGAGTGAGCGACTTCGCCTGCTTGAGTCGGAGCTCGCAGAGCTTGGTGAAGAGCGCAGCGGAATGGTTGCCCACTGGCAGGCCGAGAAGGACGCCATTACTGA
>CALQAT020000201.1:0-3068 GCA_943328625.2 Bordetella parapertussis
CGGTTAATCGACTTCTGTAGTGGGTTGACCTACGCGATTGGTGGATCGATGGCGCGAGTCGCTGACCAAGTCTTTCTCTTGACTCCGGCAAATGTTGATGTCTCCGATGAGGAGAAAGACCGCCTCGCCGCTCGCGGCCTCTATCAGAAATAAGACTTGAACTAAATGATTAGTACCCCATGATTACCGCCCTGATATGCAACCTTCTCACCATTTATATGGTCATTTTGGCGGCGCGCGCAGTCCTCTCTTGGTTCCCGATGAGTCCGGGGAGCGCCCTTGCCCCAATTGCTCGCATTCTCGTAGATGTGACTGAGCCGGTACTCGCTCCACTGCGTCGGCTCATCCCACAGGCTGGTGTGATCGACCTCTCATTTCTAGTGGCTTTCTTTGGTCTCTCAATTATTCGAAACATTATTTGCCGGTAATTGCGCAATCTGCACGAAAAATCGCCGGATAATGCGTCGAATGTCCACCACCCGGGCTTAGAGCATCGCTACCATCAAAGTATGGATGTGACTTCTCAGGCATTAAGAGACATAGAGATCAAAGAAGTTCGGCGCGGATACGACTGTGATGCAGTCGATGATCTGCTCGAGCAGGCGGCAGCCACGATAGATGCACTAGAGCGTAGGATCGCTCTGGCGGAGCAGCATGCAAGAGACTCCGAAGCACAAGGATCTAATGCGCGAGCCTCAGAGGACATGCTCCAGAGGACCCTCCTACTTGCGCAGCGTGCGGCAGAGGATGCAGTCTCAGAGGCAACCGCTACCGCTACTGCGATTACAACGGCTGCAGATTCACAGGCTCGTGCAACGATTCTCGAGGCAACCTCAACGGCTCAGCGTGAAGCGAATGCGCAGCGACTGGCACTTGAGACCGAGGTGCGGGACCTGACGTCGCGTCGCTCTGCGCTCTCCTCCGATGTAGATGCTCTCGAACGCTTCGAGGCCGATTATCGCGAGCGCCTCCGGCGCACTATTGCAGCCGACTTAGATTCTCTCGCTGTATCTCGCGAGCCTGTTGCTCCATCCGCTCGACCGGCGCTCCATGATGTGGGAGAGGCCCTTGCACCGATAACCGCTGCGCCTGTAGTCGCTGCCGTTGCACCCGCAACTCCGGCCGCTCCGTTGGAGACCGCGGAGCTTACGGCGATTGAGATTGCAGAGATTGCAGATCCAGCCCCTGTCGTAGATGCCCCGCCAGTTCTATTTGAGACAACTCCTACGCCAGAGGCAATGGATGATGACGAGTTCTTCGCTTCTCTACGAGAGGCCGTAAACGACGACACCCCACTCGGCCCAAGGGACTCTGATATCCCCGAGAGATCAATGTTTGGCGAGGATCGCAGATCGGGCATCTTCAGGCGACGCCGCTAGTTAGAGGTTCCTCTTGCCTCCTCATAGGGTCTGGAGGAACCAGGGGAGTTTATGGTTTTAGGACCTCAACCCGAGCAGATACCTCTCCGCCTTCAAGGGCGAGCAAATGCCATCCCTCTTCGCCAGTTTGAATGCTCTCTTCGATGCTTACCCGAGTCGCCAGCACCTCTCCAGCGATCGTCTCTTGGTGTGTACTAATCGCTTCGGCTGCTAGGCCTTGCGCATAGAGACTTAGGTGAATTCGATCTGCAATCTCGAGCCCCACCTCTTTGCGTAGATCATTAAGCGCACGCACGAGGTCGCGACTGATTCCTTCGCTGCGAAGTGCATCAGTGAGGGTCGTATCGAGAGCGACTGCGATGCCGTCTTCTTGCGCAAGCGCGAATTTCTCGTGTGAGGCAGCGCGTACCTCAACGTCATCGGTGTTGAGATGGATCTCGGTCCCATCGATAGTTACTACGTAGACGCCGCTCTCCTCTAGAGCGGAGCGCACAACCTGGGCATCGGCGGTAGCCAAATATGCCTTGAGGGCTGGCATGAGACCACCAGCTTTTGGTCCGAGCGTTCGGAAATTGGGATGGACCGAATAATCAAGCAGTCCGTCCAAAGTTGCAACAGTCTCAAGATCTTTGATGTTTAGTGCATCCGCAATCTCCGCAACGATCGGATCCGATGGCCGTTTCGCGTCGGGTAGTAGAACAATCGCTCGCGCAAGTGGTTGGCGCACCTTGAGCCGTGCATCGTTGCGGGCTGCTAGTCCAAGGCTCACTACAGATCTCGCTAGCTCCATCTCGGCCTCAAGCTCGGGGTCCAGCGCTGAAGCATCAACCTCGGGCCAGTCGCTCAAGTGCACAGATCGTGTTGTTGATCTAAGCCTCTGGTGAATTGAGTCTGAGATAAACGGTGTAAATGGAGCGAGGAGTAGTGCGACCGTGTCCAAGCACTCGTAGAGAGTCGCATGGGCTGATTGGTCAGACTCTTTCCAGAAACGCGGTCGAGAGCGGCGCACATACCAGTTAGATAGGTCATCCACGAAGCGGTCGAGTGCCTGTGCGCCGCGCAGGGCATCGAAGCCTTCGAGAGCATCGGTTACATCTTGGATGGTGTGATGAAGACGCGAACGTACCCACCTGTCGAGTACATGAGGCGAAGCCTTCCGGTCTGAGTCGGGGCTCCAACCATCAAGATTTGCATAGGTAACGAAGAATGAAAGCGTGTTCCAGAGAGTGAGAATAAATCGATTGGTTGTCTCGTCGATGCCTTCGACGAAGACGCGCTTCTGGGTCCACGGACTACCTGCGCTGAACATATTCCAGCGCAGCGCATCTGCGCCTCGCGTATCAAGAACAGACCAAGGGTCAATCACATTCCCCTTCGACTTAGACATCTTCTGGCCGTCTTTGTCGACAACTAACGCCAAACACACAACGTTCTTATAGGGAGATCGCCCGAAGGCCATCGTATTGATCGCCAATAGCGTGTAGAACCAGCCACGGGTTTGGTCGATGCCTTCGCAGATGAAATCGGCTGGGAATCGCGTCTCGAATGAATCCTTGTTCTCGAATGGGTAGTGGAGTTGAGCAAAGGGCATTGATCCGGAGTCAAACCAAGCATCAAGCACCGACTCAACGCGCCTCGCCGTCCCTCCGCATGAGCCGCAAAGAATCTCAACGCCGTCGACCGCAGGTC
>CALQAT020000202.1:0-3055 GCA_943328625.2 Bordetella parapertussis
GAACGGATCCGCTGGCATATAGGGCGCAGGTGGCTTGTAGTGACTAGTAGTCCACGACCAAACGCGGCCACGAGCAGATAGGTGTACCTCGGCGATCTCCTCAGAGGGGGCTGAGGGGTTTCGAGAGAAGGCCATATTCTTCGGGAAGAAATAGGAGCCAGTCTCCGCTCCCCTTCCACCTACTAATCGAGCCTCGCCATCGGTCGTCATCCAACCGTCGATCGCGGCTACTTCCGTCTTGTTGGATGTTTTGTGATCACTCTTGTTCCGCGACTCTGCGTTACTCACTCAAGCCTCCTAGAGCGCTATCTCCTGGCTTATCTCCGGGCTTATCTACTGGAGCTGCGCCGCTCAAGCGAGCAATTGTTTCTTCGGCCTCTGCAACCACACTTGCAATGATCTCCGCAACCGTGGGGAGTGAATCAATCACGCCCACAACCTGCCCTGTCGGGAGAACTCCGGCATCAATACGACCATCGACAAGCGCTGCCTTGGTAAGCATTGGCGCATTGGCTGCCATCGCTACTTGAGCGTAGGTCAAGCCCTCTGACTTTTTCATCGCAAGCCCCTCGCGCAATAAGGCCCCAACCGACATGCCTGTCATTGATCGGAATCGAAGTGCGTTGAGGCCGGCTCGAGGCAATGCAGTAAGACGCCCCGAACCAGTGAGGTGGTCTACTAATTCAGTACGAATGACTCGCTGCGGATACCCATCAACACTCTTCGTCACGATGGTGTCATTAATGCCCGCTGCGAGGTAACGACGTTTTATATCCTCAGGGACTGTGCTCTCCGCGCTGAGCAAGAATCGTGTCCCCATGGCAATACCTGCTGCACCCCAAGCGAGGGCTGCTACCAAGCCGCGCCCATCTGAGAAGCCACCGGCTCCGAGGACAGGGATATCAACGCTGCGTGTTACCGCTGGGATTAGTAGCGAGGTTGGGACGGTACCGGTGTGCCCACCACCCTCTGCTCCCTGTGCGATTACCGCATCGACGCCCCATTTCGCAACTTTCTCAGCATGACGAGGGGCCCCAATCGTCGGCATCACAACGACACCCTGATCTTTGAGCATCTTCACAAGTCGCTCGCCTGGTGCCTGGGCAAAGGACGCAACCTTGACACCCTCGCTCACGATTAGGGCAATGCGATCTTCAACGTCTGATTGATCAGAGCGGAGATTGACCCCAAAGGATTTATCCGTACGCTCTTTTACATCATGAATTGCAGCGACTAATTCGTCGTAGGTCATCGTTGCAGAGGCCAGAATCCCTAGCCCACCTGCCGCGCTGGTGGCCGCAGTTAGGCGGGCCCCTGCGACCCAACCCATGCCGGTCTGAACAATTGGATACTTAACTCCAAAGAGTCTGCAGGCATCGGTCTCTAAAGCGATCACTCTGGTACTTCCTTCCCACGTAGCCCTCGCGGGTCAAGAGTGTTGATGATCTCCATCTCGATATCAGTAGGCGCACGCGTATCTGGAATGTCATCGGGTACCACTAGATCGAACCCCGTCGCCGCTACCAAATCATCTGCGCTAACTCCAGGGTGTAGAGACCTAATCCGCAGCGTGTTATCGGGAGTCTCGAAATCGAGCACACCTAGGTTTGTGACTACGTGGCCAAGGCGATGGAATCTCCCCGCAGCGCCGAGCGCTTTAGCGCGGTCATACCCAACCCCTGTTACGACATCAACACGCTCAACGAATACCTTCACAGAGTGCATGGGGATCCAGAAGGAAGTCTTGTTTTGAATCGTGTTTCCAGGTGCGCCTCTAAAACCGAGTAGCTGAGCCTTGGGCTTATCCATTGGGCCTATGCATGCAAAGTTTTGGTTCCCGAAGCGATCCATCTGAGACGCCCCCATCATTACGTGGCGACGCCCCGAGAAGACAACGTCGAACATCGAGCGATATGGGTTCCATGCCTCGACAACTTTCTCGACACCCTCGACGCCCACCGGCAATGCGTTGGCAACGAGCATCGCCTCGCCATCGGTCATCACGAGATCAGGCTCGAAAGTTGAGCGAGCAAGTCGCCCTCCAATCATCGGAATGGTTCCAATTGGGTTCGCCATGATCTCGCCATCGCCACGAAAAGTCTCCGCTACAGCAATGACGCAATAATCGGCTCGAGTTACGTTGCTCATAGCCCGACCACCCTTCTGTACTCAGCATGATCGCCGCAATCGATGTACTTCGCGCGAAATGCAGCCCATGCGTCTGGGTCTTTTGCCGAGGCTGCATACTCGCGCTGGAACTCTTCATCGCGCTCGTAATCCGGAGGGCACTGAGTGAAGTGTGCGCCGAATGGCGCCTCAATTACTCCATCTGTCATTAGACGATTAATGCGCAGGCTCTGGAGCGGTCCGCCAGCGATTAACTCATCGGTCGTCACTACTTTCTCAACGGACATGAAGCGTCGCTCTGCTGCCATGAGAAATAGATCGTCGAAGTATGGATCCACACCGAGATACTGACCATTACCGCGAGCATCGCCACGATTCATGTGAACAATCGCGGCATCGAGGTTTAGTGCAGGTACAGCGACTAATTCCTCTGCGTCGGCGTATGGAGACTTAACGGTTCGGATCTCGGGTTGCTCCATCAGACTCGAACCAAGGCCGACTCGCGTCGGCAAGAACGGAACACGCCATGCTGCAGCCTGGAGTCCTAGTAGGAACATCCCCTCATCCATCTCAAGGGTGGAGATACTGCCCGCCTCACGCGCCTTACGAAAATGTGGCTCGAGTGGAATCGAATCGAGCGAGCAGAACGCGTAAACAACCTTCGCTACCTTGCCGGTTGCACAGAGGACACCTACATCCGGGCCTCCGTAAGAGACAATTGTGAGGTCCTTAAGGGACGAACGCGCAATCGCACGGACAATGCTCATCGGCTTGCGCCTAGAACCCCAGCCACCGATTCCTACTGTCATGCCGTCGCGTAATTCCGCGACTACATCCTCTTCGGTAATTCGTTTATCTGCCACGCAATACTCCGCTTTGCTCTGAGTTACTCGGTAAATTCGGCGTCGCGCTTCTCAACGAAGGCATC